>JANXOM010000242.1 GCA_025353585.1 Deltaproteobacteria bacterium | reverse complement strand
CGCGGCGAGGAACGCGTCCTTGCGCAGGTGGATCGGCGCGGCGCCGGAGTGCGCGGCCTGGCCGACGAAGCGCAGGTTGTAGCGCTCGACGCCCATCGTGCCGAGCACGACGCCGACGGGCTTCTTCATCGCCATCAGCACCGGGCCCTGCTCGATATGGAGCTCGAGGTACGCCCTCGCGTCGAGCGCGTCGAAGTACGCGCGCGCGGTGCCCATGCCGTCGAGCGTGATGCCGTTCTCGTGCAGGGCATCGGGGAGCTTCACGCCGCTCCGGTCGGTGAGGTGGGCGAGCTCGGCGTGGGCGTCGAGGGCGCCGGCAGAGGCCGCGGACCCGGTGAGGCTACGGCCGAAGCGCGCGCCTTCCTCGTCGGCCCAGTCGACCAGGTGGAGCGTGAGCGCGGGCGTGCCGGCCGCCTTGGCGCGGCGGAGCACTTCCAGCCCGCCGAGGACGCCGAGGCAGCCGTCGAGCCAGCCGCCGCCGGGGACGGAGTCGAGGTGGCTACCGATGACGAGGCTCGCGGAGGACGCGCCCGGGAGCGTGGCCCACAGGTTCCCGGCGCCGTCGCGCTGGGTCTCGAGGCCGAGCTCGGCTTTGACCTTTGCGCTGAACCACTCGCGGGTCTTGCGCCACACCGGTCCCCACGCGACGCGCTGCGCGCCCCGCTCGTCCTCGGTGAGCTCCGCGAGCTCCTCGAGGTCGGCGATGACCCGGCGGGAGGACGGCTTGGCAAGGCGAGTCTCGGGCTTGGACGCCATCGCGGCCGACGCTAACAGGATTTCGCCGGCCCTCGGCTGCTTCAGGGTGCCTCCAGCGTCCACCGGACGATCGGCGACTCGATATCGATCACGCTCTCCGAACGCAGCAGCGGCTCCTCGAACGCATCGCGGTTCACGCGGGCTCGGTACGCGCCCGGATGTGGCACGTCGAGCGCCATCCACCCGATCGCGCACGGAACCGACCGCTCCACCCGCACGTCATCCTCGAGCGACGTCATCACGATCTCCACGCGATGCGGCGCGAGGCACGCCGTCGCATCCCAGGCGACCAGGATCCGCGCCGGCAGCGGCGGCCGCTCCTCCGCGTCGACCGCGACGCACGCGCCGAAGACGGCCCAGAACCCACCCGCGAGGACCACGGGGAACAACACCGACGACAATATCGCGCGCATCCCCGCCCCTACAGCAACCACCGCGCCAGCCGTACCCGCCCGAAATCACTCGCCACCGTGTCCGGTGTCCGGCGGCCCCCGGACACGCCGTCCGGAGACCGGACAGCTCGCGCTCGCGGAGGCGTGACATGCTCCGCTCGCCCATGCGCCGCGCCGCCCTGTTCGCTCTTGTTCTCACCGCCTGCTCGTCGCCCGCACCGCCGCCCGCGCCCGCGCATCCGGTGCCGCCGCCGGCCCGCGAGGCCTCGGTCGCCTTTGCGAACCTGGCCGCCACCGCGACCGCGCACATCATGGCCGCCGAGCCATCGGACGCGATCTCGCTCGGCCTCCACGCGTACGACGGCAAGCTCCCCGACCGGTCGCCGACGGGCATCGCCGCCGAGCTCGCGATGCTGCGCGCGGATCGGGCAGCGCTCGACGCCATCGACGTGCGCACCCTGACGGCCACGCAACGCGACGAGCGCGACGTCCTCGTCCAGGAGGACCGTCGCCGCCTCTTCGAGCTCGGCACGCTCGACAAGCTCCACACGAACCCGATGGCCTACTCCGACGCGATCGACCTCGACGCCTTCGTCGTCCGCGAGTACGCGCCGCCCGCCGCCCGCGCCGCCGCGCTCGTGCAGCTCTGCGCCGGCGTCCCGCTCTACCTGCGCCAGGCGCGCACCAACTTGAAGCTCCCCATCCCGCGCACCTGGGTCGACACCGCGCTCCTCCAGACGCGCGGGCTCGCCGACTTCGCCGACCACGACGTGCGCATCGCGCTTCCCGACCAGCCCGGCCTCGCCGCCGCCCTCGATGCTTGCAAGCTCGCCCTCCTCGAGCACGCCGCGTGGCTCGAGCAGCAACAGCCCCCCGCCTCCGCCGCGTACGCGCTCGGCGCCGACACGTTCCTCGCGATGCTGGCCGAGACGCAGGGCGTGACCACCGACCTCGCGCACCTGCAGCAGCTGGCGGACGCCGACCTCGCGCGCAACACGGCCGCGCTGACCGAGGCCGCGCATGCGATCGCTCCGGAGAAGAGCACCGCCGATGTCGTCACCCTGCTCGCGGCCGAGCGCCCGACGCCCGCCACCGTCCTCGGCATGGCCACGCAGCAGGCCGCCGATCTGCGCGCGTTCATCATCGCCCACCACATCGTGAGCCTGCCGTCGGACGAGGTGGCGCTCGTCCGGCCGTCGCCGCCGTTCCAGCGCTGGAACGCCGCGTTCCTCGACGGGCCGGGCCCGTTCGAGACCACCAAGCTCCCGAGCTACTACTACATCTCGCCGCCCGATCCGAGCTGGCCCGCCGCCGAGCAGGCCGCGTACCTCCCGCCGAGCGCCGACCTCGTCTACACGACAGCGCACGAGGTCTACCCCGGCCACTTCGTGCACGGGCTCCACATCCGCGCGAACCCGTCGCGCGTGCTGCAGAGCTTCTGCACGTACTCGACGAGCGAGGGCTGGGCCCACTACGCCGAGGAGATGATGTACGACGCCGGCGCGTCGGGGCCGACGCCCCGCGCTCGCATCGGCATGCTGAAGGAAGCCCTCCTCCGCGACGCGCGCTTTCAGGTCGCGCTCGGCGAGCACGCGCACGGGATGACCGTCGAGCAGGCGGAGGCCACGTTCCGCGCGCGCGGCTTCGTCGACGCGGGCAACGCGAAGCAGCAGGCCGTGCGCGGCACGTTCGATCCGATGTTCCTCAGCTACACCCTCGGCAAGCTGATGATCCGCAAGCTCCACGCGGACTGGGCCGCGCGGCACCCGACCGCGTCGCTCGGCGACTTTCACGACGCGTTCCTCGCCCACGGCTGCGCCCCGATCCCCGTGATCCGCCGCGACCTCCTCGGCGACGACTCGTCACCGCTACCATGACGCTCGTCGTCTCGCTCGTCATCAGCGTCGCGCTCGGCGCCTGGGCGCTCGTGATGGGCGTCGTGATCGTGCAGCAGCGGCGCTCGCCCGCCGCGACGCTCGCGTGGTTGATGGTCCTCGTCTTCTTGCCGGTCCTCGGCTGGCTCGCGTACCGGCTGATCGGCCCGCAGCGCCTCACCCGCAAGCGCCTGCGGCGGCAGATCACGCGCAAGGTCCTCGACGAGGCGCTCGGCGCGCTCCACGAGATCGGCGACGCCGCGCCGGCCCGTCATCGCGACCAGCTCGCGCGGGTGGCCATCTCGTGCGGCGAGGCGCCGCCCCTGCACGCCGACAGCCTCGAGCTGTACACCGAGGGCGAGCCCGCGTTTCGCGCCATGGCCGCGGCGATCGCGGCCGCCCGGCACCACGTCCACCTCGAGTACTACATCTGGGAGGCGGACGAGCTCGGCCGCCGCGTGCGCGACCAGCTCGTCGCGAAGGCCAGGGCCGGCGTGCAGGTGCGCATCATCGTCGACGGCACGGGGTCCGGCGGCGCGCGGCGCGGGTTCTTCGAGCCGCTGGTCGCGGCCGGGGCGGAGGTCGCGTGGTTCAACCGCGTGGCGCTGCTGCGGATCCGCGTGCGGAGGGTCGACTTCCGCACGCACCGCAAGATCATCATCTGCGACGGGCGCGTCGGGTTCCTCGGGGGGATGAACCTGGCCGCGACGGAGACCGCCGAGCTCGCCGGCGCCAAGGCCTGGCGAGACACCCACGTGCGGCTCACCGGGTCCGCCGTCCGCGTGGTGCAGCGCGCGTTTGTCGAGGACTGGCTCTACGCGCGCGGCACCGAGCTGCCGTTCGGCGACGCGTACTTCCCGCCGACGGCCCCCCGCGAGGCCGACGCGCCGCCGGGCGACGTCGTGCAGATCGTCACGTCCGGCCCCGATCGCGACGTGTTTCCGATTCACAAGGTGTTCTTCGCCGCGATCAACCTGGCCGTGGCGCGGCTCTGGCTGACCACGCCCTACTTCGTCCCGGACGACGCGATCCTGTCCGCGCTCGTCTCGGCCGCGCTCCGCGGAGTGGACGTCCGGGTGCTCGTGCCGGCGCGCAGCGACAGCCGGCTCGTCGACCTCGCGGCGCGCAGCTACTTCCCGGACCTGCTCGCCGCCGGCGCGAAGGTGTACGAGTACCAGCCGCGCTTCGTGCACGCGAAGACGTTCGTGCTCGATGACGACCTCGCGATCGTCGCGAGCGCGAACCTCGACAACCGGAGCTTTCGCATCGACTTCGAGATCGCGGCCGTGGTGTACGGCGGCCCGCTCAACGCCGAGCTCGCCGCCGCCTTCCGCGCGGACCTCGACCACGCGCGCGAGCTCACGCGCAGCACCGCGGCGCGCGAGCCGTTCTGGACGCGGCTCGGCCAGTCCGGGGCGCGGCTGCTCTCGCCGCTCTTGTAGCGAGCGACGGGCTACTTGTTGCCGACGCGCTCGAGCAGCTTCGCCATGTCGTCGGCGTGCTCCTCCTCGACCTCGAGGATCTCCTCGATCATCCGACGCGTCGTCGGGTCGGAGTCGCCGAGCCACTGCACGATCTCGCCGTACGTCTGGATCGCGATGCGCTCGGCCACGAGATCATCCTTGATCATCTCCTGCAGCGTCTTGGCGTTGCCGTACTCGGCGTGGCTGCGCGTGGCGAGGTTGGCCGGGTTCATGTCCGGCACGCCGTTGAGCTCGGTGATGCGCTTCGCCGCCATGTCGGCGTGGCCCTGCTCCTCGTTCGCGTGCTCGAGGAACTCGTCCTCGACGCTCGAGGCGTGGATGCCCTTGGCCATGTAGTAGTGGCTCTTGTAGCGGAGCACGCACACGAGCTCCGTCGCGAGCACCTCGTTCAGCACCGCGACGATCTTCTCCGGGTCACCTTTGAACGCGCCGGTGACCGCGCCGTCTTCCATCTTGTCTTTCGCGCGCTTGCGGATCGCCTCGAGGTCTTGCTTGAACGGGTTCATGCCGAGCCACCACTACAAGGACGGTGCCAGGGGCCAACCGCGCGGATCTGCGCACGTGCGCGCGCCGGCCTCTGCGCGTCGGCGCACATGTGCGGAGAGGGATGTGCCACGATGCGCCTGCTTTGCTTCGCTGGCCCGGAAACGCCCTCCACTTCCTCTTCCTCGTGCTCGTCGTGTGGTTCGCCGCCATCACGTACGGCCTCGCTCGCCTCGGGATCGCGCTGTTCGTCTGGGGCGACCAGCGACCTCGCGCGCTCGCCCACCTGCGCGGGTGGATGTTGCGCGTCACGATGACGACGCTCGGCGCGACCTTCATCAAGCTCGGCCAGGTGATGAGCACGCGGCCGGACCTGTTCGCGCCCGAGATCATCTCGCAGCTGCGAGTGCTCCAGGACCGGCTCCCTCCGTTCGCCTTTCGCAAGGTGAAGGCGACGATCGAGGCGGACTTCGGCAAGCCGCTCGGGGAGCTGTTCTCGCAGTTCGACGAGACCCCCGTCGCCGCGGCGAGCGTCGCGCAGGTGCATCGCGCCAACCTCAAGGACGGGCGCGAGGTCGCCGTGAAGGTCCTGCGGCCCGGCGTGCGGCGCCAGGTGGAGCGCGACGCGGCCATCCTCATCGGCGGCGCGAAGCTCGCCGCCCTGCGCGCGGTGTGGCGGGCGAACGACCCCGTCGGTCACACGCGCCACTTCGTCGAGGCGATCCACGACCAGTCGGACCTGACGATCGAGGCCGCGAACTACGCGCGCTTCCAGACGAACTTCGCGGGCAAGCCGAACGTCTCGTTCCCCGCGATCGTCGACGACGTGTCCAGCCCGCGCGTGCTGACGATGCAGTTCATCCGCGGCACGAAGGTCGACGCGCTCCCCGCGGATCTACCGCCCGCGACGAAGGCGAAGATCGCCGAGACCATCCGCATGACGATGTTCAAGATGTGCTTCGAGGACGGCTTCGTGCACGCCGACCTGCACCCGGGCAACATGGTCATCACGGACGACTACAAGCTGGTCGTGTTCGACGCCGGCCTCGCGAAGCTCCTCGCCGACGACATCCTGATCCAGTTCATCGACATGACGAAGTGCCTGGCCATGGGCACGCCCGAAGATCTGATCGCGCACCTCAAGCGCTTCCACAGCTACGTGGGCGAGATCGACTGGGAGGCGCTGCGCATCGAGGTGCAGGCGTTCTCGGTGAAGTTCCGCGGCAAGGACGTCGCGAAGCTCGAGTACGGCGAGCTCATCGGCGAGATGTTCGCCATCGGCCGCAAGTACCACGTGCACCCGGTCACCGACATGATGCTCGTCTTCGTCGCGCTCATCACGGCCCAGGGCATCGGCAAGATGCTCGAGCCCGACCACAACGTCTTCGGCGCGGTCGCCCAGTTCCTCATGCCGATCCTCATGAAGCGCAACGAGCACATCCCCGACACGGCCGAGGCCAAGCGCGCCGCGGTCAGCTAGCGCTAGAACGAGGAGCCGAACGCGAAGCCGGCGTTGACGTGGCCGACACGCGACGAGATCGGCGGCATCGCGTCGGCGTGGAGGCGGTAGAGGTCGACGCCCTCGTCGAGGAACAGGCCGCCCGTGACGAGCGGGCCGCGCGTGGACCAGAAGAGCGGCGCGAAGAGGAAGCCGAGGGCGCGCACCGAGGTCGTGAGCTGGACGCCCGCGCCGCCCCCGAAGCCGACGCCGTGGTACGGGCCGAGCGCGCCGGTGCCGGTCGCGTAGAGGGGGCCGCCGCGCACGTAGACCTCGACGTGCGGGATGATCGCGTGGATGAGCTTCGCGTCGATGCCATAGCTCGCGAGATCGGCGCCGCCCGGCTTCGGATCGCCCCCCACGCCATAGAACGAGCCGTCGCGGGCCGAGTCGAGGTCCGCCGACATCCACGGCTCCACCGCGACCGCGCCCCGCCGCGCCCCGACGCCGAGCCGGAGGTGCATCACGCCGTCGACGTACGCGCCGAGCCGGCCGTGGGAGACCGACAGGCCGCCCGACTCCTCGAAGTAAAAGCCATCGGTGCCCGGCGGGCGCAGCGTGTTGTTCGAGGCGGCGGCGGCGCGCGCCCCGGCCGGGTCTTCGGCTGCGCCATCGGCGCGCGCGATCCCGGTCCCCGCGAGCACGGCGAGACCGAGCGCTACATGTGCGCGGACCATCCGCGGCGCTCAAGCAAGACCGAGGCCAGCGCGCGTGCGAGCGCAGGCGCCCGGTCCCCACGCGATCCCGAGCATCCGCGTAGCATCGCCGGCATGAGAGCCGCGCTCGCGCTTGTCGCCACCCTGGTCGTCGGCTGCCACCACGACGACCCCGTGGCCGCCCCCGCCGATCCTCGCATCGCGGTCGCCGTCGATCCGCGCGTCGAGCTCTTCGCCGTCCTCGAGCGCCTCGCCGGCAGCCCGGAGTACACGCGCGCGGCCACGCCCTACGCCGCGGCGGTGGACGCGTGGTTCGCGCCGGTGAAGGACGACCCCGCGGTGGTCGCGTTCCGCCAGCTGCGCGCCTCGAACGGCATCAGCTACGACGCCGCCCTCACCCTCGCCGTCCAGCTCGATGCCTCGCTCCAGCCCGTCCGCCCGCTCGCGCCGCTCCCCGACGGCGTCGACGCACGCTGGCAAGGCGTGGACCTCGCCGCGCTGCTCGCCCAGGTCCGCGCGTTCGCGGCGACGAGCCGGTTCGCCGCCTTCCGCGCCGGCCAGGCGAGCTACGACGCCGAGGTCGAGGGCCGCCTGCGCACGTTCGTCGGCGCCCGCTCGCTCGTCCCGTGGTTCGACACGGCGTTCGGCGCCCGCGCCGGCGCCACCTACAAGATCGCCCCCGGCCTGCTCACCGGGAAGATGAACTACGGCCTCCACGCGACGCCGCTCGACATCGAGGAGGTCATCTACCTCGAGGCCCCCGACCCGGCCGGCCTCCCGACCTACGGCGCGATCAGCGAGGCCCTGCTCGCCCACGAGCTCGCCCACTCCTACATCAATCCCATCGTCCACGCCCACGTGCCGGGCGTCAGCGGTGCGTCGGCCGCGCTGGAGAACGCCGCGCCGCTGCTCGCGAAGCAGGCCTACACGACGCGCGAGATCGTCGCGGACGAGGCGCTCGTGCGCGCGGTCACCGTCATCTACCTGCGCGACAAGGTCTCCGCCGCGGCCGCCGCGGCCTCCCTCGCCGAGCAGACGCCCCTGGGGTTCGTGTGGACGCCGGCGCTCGTCGTCGCGCTGGACCGGGCGCGCGCGGCGCACGGCGGGACCTGGACCGCCGCGGACCTGCTCGCCGCCT
>JANXOM010000169.1 GCA_025353585.1 Deltaproteobacteria bacterium | reverse complement strand
CGCGGCGATCGCCCGCGAACCACCGCCGCTCACGCGGTCGGCGCGATTCCAGCGCGGCCGGGGCGAGGGCGGCCCCCGAAACCGAGCCCGGCACGGGCGTTTCGCGCTCGCCAATCGCAGAAGCATTCGCCTCGAGCCTCGAGCCTCAAACCTCAATCCGCGATCCTCCAGCCTCAAGCCTCAAGCCCCGAGCCCGTCGCCCCGAGCCTCGAGCCCGCCACCGCCACCGCCACCGCCGCGACATGCGGCTCCCTCCACACCGAATCACGCCCGATCTTCGGCTAGTGTCCCTACTCAATGCACGGGGGCACCGAGTGGCTCGTCGACGCGCGCGGCTGCGCGCCCGCCCGGCTGCGCGACCCGGCCGCCATCCTCGCCCTGCTCGATCGCATCGTCGTCGACATGCAGCTCCACGTGATCGCGACAACGATCCACGCCTTCCCCGGCCCCGGCGGCGTGACTGCCCTCTACCTCCTCGCCGAGTCCCACCTCGCGATCCACACGTTCCCCGAGTCCGGCACCGCCACCCTCAACGCCTACTGCTGCACCCCTCGCGCGCCCGCGGCCTGGCGCGAGCTCCTCTCCGCCGCCCTCGGCGCCGACGCCGTGTCCGTGACCGAGCACGCCCGCGGCGGGGCCCCATGAGCCTCTCCGCGGCCTGCCCGAACTGCGGCGCGCCCGTCGAGTTCCGCTTCGACGACTCGTTCGTCCGCATCTGCGACAGCTGCCACAGCGCCGTCCTCCGCACCGACCGCGGCGTCGAGACCCTCGGCCAGTTCGCCGACCTCGCGCCGATCGAATCCCCGCTGCGCCTCTTCGCAGAAGGCCGCGACCGCACCGCGTCGTTCCTCCTGATCGGCATGGCCCAGCTCGAGCACGCGCAGGGCGGCATCTGGCAGGAGTGGTACGCCAAGCTCGACGGCTCCGAGTGGGGCTGGCTCTCCGAGGCCCAGGGCAACTACTACATGACGTACGAGGCGCCCGATGTGGCCGCCCCCGCGTTCATGGCCCTCGGCCCCGGCGCCCACATCCCGCTCGCGCACGGCGGCGTCACGCGCGACTACGTCGTTACCGAGCTCGGCGGCGCCACGTACGCCTCGGCGCGCGGCGAGATCCCGTACCGCCTCGTCCCGAGCTCGACCTTCCGCTACGCCGACCTGGTCTCTGCCGACGGCAGCTACGCGACCATCGACTACGGCGATCCCGCCGACCCCGCCGCGCGCCCCACGGTCTACGTCGGTCGCCAGGTCACCATCGCCGAGCTCCAGCTCTCCGGCGGCGAGGCCCCGGCGCCGCCCTCGGCGCGCGACCGCCTCGCCGCGACCAAGGTCGCCTGCCCCAACTGCGGCGGCTCGCTCGACATCCGCGCGCCCGGCCAGTCGCTGCGCGTCGCGTGCCCGTACTGCGGCAGCATGGTCTCCCTCGAGACCGGCGCGCCGTCCGCCCTCAGCCAGCGGCAGCGCGTCCCCAAGCCCGCGATCGCCCTCGGCCGCACGGGCACGTTCGCCGAGGGTCCGATGCAGGTCATCGGGTTCCTGCAGCGCAGCGCCCAGATCGACGGGGACTGGTACCCGTTCGAGGAGTATCTGCTGCACTCGGCCGCGGTCGGCTTTCGCTGGCTCGTGAGCTCGGACGGACACTGGAGCTACGTGCAGCCCGTGGCCGCCGCCGCCATCGAGGACATCGCGATCGGCAAGCGCTACGACGGCGTGAAGTTCCGCCGCTTCCAGGACAGCACGTTGCGCGTGGACGCCGTCCTCGGCGAGATGTACTGGCGGGTCACCGCGGGCGATCAGGTGCGCGCCGAGGACTTCATCGCGCCGCCGGCGATGCTGTCGCACGAGGTCTCCGCGGCCGAGGAGAGCTACTCGCTGTCGTCGTACCTGTCGCTGGCCGACGTCCGCGCCGCCCTCGCACAGCCCGATCTCGCGCTCCCCGTGCCGATCGGCGTCGCGCCGAACCAGCCGCCGCGCGCCAAGACCGCGGTGCAGGTGATGTCGTTCGGCCTGATGGTCATGCTCGCGCTCGGCCTCGTGCTCGCGATGACGGCAAAGAACGCGCGCGTGTTCGGTGACACGCTCACCGTGCCGTCGCTCGGCTCTGCCGTCGCCGCCGCGCCGCCGCCCACGCTCGGCGCCGATCCGCTCGCCGATCCGGCCACCGCCGCCGGCTCCGACGTCGTCCCGGCCGCGTACTTCTCGCCGCCGTTCCGCCTCGCGGGCGGCCACAACATCGAGATCACGTTCGACACCAACGTCGACAACGACTGGGTCTACGCGGCCGCCGACCTCGTCGAGGACAAGACCGGCGCCGTCATCAGCGTCGACGCGGAGCTCGAGCACTACAGCGGCGTCGAGGACGGCGACTCCTGGTCCGAGGGCGACCGCTCTCACCGCGAGATGATCGGCCCGGTCCCGGCCGGCGACTACATCCTGCGCGTGGAGAGCCAGCACGGCGGGGCCGGCGGCGCCGTCCTCACCGTTGCCCTCCACCAGGGCGTGTTCCGCGGCCTGTACCTGATCCTCGCGCTGCTCGTGCTGATGGTCCCGTACACGATCGTCGCCGCGCTGGCGAACTCCGTCGAGACGAAGCGCTGGGAGAACAGCACCGTCTCCGCCAGCGCCAAGCCGTCGTCGGGCATGGGCATCGCGTTCTGGGGCATCCGCCTCGTGTTCGTGGGCATCGCCGCGATCATCTCCGCCTTCGCCAACTCCTCTTCTTCGAGTGACGACTGATGGCCGACCCGACCACGCCACCGCTGCCCGATCACCCGCCGGTCCCGCGCGGGTCCGCCGCCCGCGGCTTCGGCACGTGGCTCGCCATCGCGTTCACCCTGGCGTGCGTGGGCGGCTACGGCTGGCTCGGCGCCACGGAGTACCAGCTCACCGGCCCCGAAAAAGACGAGGTCCCGGCGAGCGTGCGCGCGTCGCCTGGCGGCTATCGCTCGTTTCACTTCTGGCACAGCGGCTATCACGGAGGAAAATAATGAAGGTAGACAACCTCGGCGAGGGCATCGCGCAATCGGCGATCTTTGCGGCGCTCGGCATCGCCGTGTTCGCGATCGCATTTTTGATCATGGTGAAGGTGGCGCCGTTCTCGATCCGCAAGGAGATCGAGGTCGACCAGAACACCTCGCTCGCCATCATCATGGGCTCGGTGATCATCGGCATCTCGATCATCATCGCGGCCACCGTCATCGGCTGAGCGAGCGACGTGATCCGGGCCGGCGCGCTCTATCTCAACGTCTTCGTGGTCGCGATCTGCGGCCTCGTGTACGAGCTGCTCGCCGGCACGCTCGGCAGCTACCTCCTGGGCGACTCGGTGACGCAGTTCTCGCTCGTCATCGGGCTCTACCTGTCCGCGATGGGCGTCGGCGCGTGGCTCTCACGCCGCCTGGACGACACCGACCTCGCGCGCCGGTTCCTGGACGTGGAGCTCGCGGTCGCCGTCGTGGGCGGCGCCTCCGCGCCCGTCCTGTTCGTCTGCTACGGCAGCGTCGTCCACTTCCAGCTCGTGCTCCTCGGCTTCGTCGGCGCGATCGGCATCCTCGTGGGGCTCGAGCTCCCGCTGCTGATGCGGCTCCTCGAGGGCCAGATGACGTTCAAGGACCTCGTCTCGCGTGTCCTCACGTTCGACTACATCGGCGCGCTCGCGGCCGCGATCATGTTTCCGCTCGTGCTCGTCCCCAAGCTCGGGCTCGTCCGCAGCTCGCTCGCGATGGGCTCGGCGAACGCGGTCGTCGCGCTGTGGGGCACGTGGCTCCTCGCGCCCAAGCTCTCCGCGAAGGGCGTGCTCGCGGTGCGCATCCGCGCCGCGCTCGTGCTGGCCGGCATGGTCGTCGCGCTCGTGATGGCGGACCGGTTCACGAGCTGGGCCGAGGACGAGATGTACGCCGATCCGATCGTCTTCTCCGACAACACGCCCTACCAGCGCATCGTGGTCACGCGCGGGCGCGCCGGCTTCCAGCTGTTCCTGAACGGGAACCTCCAGTTCGCCTCCGCCGACGAGTACCGCTACCACGAGGCCCTCGTGCACCCGGTGATGATGGCGGCCGACGCGCCGCCGAAGAAGGTGCTCGTGCTCGGCGGCGGCGATGGCCTCGCGCTGCGCGAGATCCTCGAGCACCCGTCCGTCGAGCAGGTGACGCTCGTCGACCTCGATCCCGCGATGACCGGCCTCTCGAAGCGGTTCCCGGCGCTCGCGGAGCTGAACCACCATTCGTTCGCCGATCCGCGCGTGACCGTCGTCAACGACGACGCGATGGTGTGGGTCGCCGATCACCCGGCGCTGTGGGACGCGATCGTCGTCGATTTCCCGGATCCGAACACGTTCGCGCTCGGCAAGCTCTACACGAAGCTCTTCTACAAGCGCGTGCTCGCGCGCCTCGCGCCCGGCGGCGCGATGGTCGTGCAGGCGACGTCGCCGCTGTTCGCGCGCAAGTCGTACTGGTGCATCCAGGACACGATCGCGGCCGCCGGCTTCAGCGTGCACCCGTATCAGGTGACGGTGCCGTCGTTCGGCGTGTGGGGGTACGCGCTCGCGAAGCGCGCCCCGTTCACCCCGCCGACGCACGTCCCGAAGCTGCCGCTGCGCTACCTCAATGACGACGCGCTCGTCGCGATGTTCCAGATGCCGGCGGACATGACGCACGTGGACGTCGAGGTAAACCAGCTCGATAACCAGGCGCTCGTTCGCTACTACGAGCGCGAGTGGCGCCGCTGGGAGTAGGCGCGTGACACCGACCCGCCGAGACTTCGTCGCGCTCCTGCTCGGCGCGCCGCTGGCCTACGCGTGCCGCGGCGGCGGCGGCGACCGCGGGCGCACGCCGCCGAGCGCGCTGCTCGACACCGGCATGACGCGCGGGCACACCGCCGTGCGGGACGCGGCCACGCCGCCCGTCGTGACCGCGTGGCGGCAGGCGCGGGTCGTGGTCATCGGCGCGGGCATCGCGGGCCTGACCGCGGCGTGGGAGCTGCGGCGGCAGGGCGTGACGGACGTCGTGGTGCTGGAGCTCTGCGACGTGGCGGGCGGCACCGCGCGCGGCGGCGCGACCGACGTGACCGCGTATCCGTGGGGCGCGCACTACGTGGTGGCCCCGCAGCCCGCGCAGACGGACATGATCGCCCTCCTCGGAGAGATGGGCGCGATCGAGGGCCACGACGCCACCGGCGCGCTGATCATCGACGAGGCGCTGCGCTGCCGCGAGCCCGAGGAGCGCGTGTTCTACCGCGGCCGCTGGTACGAAGGGCTCTACCTCGACGCCGGGAGCACGGCCGAGGACCGCCGGCAGCTCGCCGGGTTCAAGCGCGAGATCGACCAGTGGGCCGCGTGGCACGACGCGAGCGGCGCGCGCGCCTTCGCGATCCCGACGCGCGCCTCGTCGCCGGCGCCGGAGGTGCGCGCGCTCGACCAGGTGTCGTTCGCGGCATGGCTCGACGCGCGCAAGCTGACGTCGGAGCGCCTGCGCTGGCTCGCCGACTACGCGTGCCGCGACGACTACGGGCTCCTCGCCGCCGACACGAGCGCGTGGGCGGGGCTCTTCTACTTCGCGGCCCGGCAGCGCGCGGCCGGGGCGGCGCCGCAGTCCGTGGTCACGTGGCCCGACGGCAACCACGCGCTCGTGCGTCACCTGGCGACGGGCGCCGCGATCGAGACCGGCGTGGCCGTCCACGACGTCCGCGAAGTCGCCGGTGGCGTCGAGGTGGTGGCGACCGGACCACAGGGCCCGCTCGGGATCCGCGCGGCGGCGGCGGTCGTCGCGGTGCCCGGGTTCGTGGCGGACCGCATCGTGGAGAGCCGGCGCGGTGGGCCGCCGGCCCCGAAGGGCGACTACGGCGCGTGGTGCGTGGCGAACGTGCACCTGCGCGACCGCCCGCGCGAGCGCAGCCGCGGCAGCGCGCCGCCCGCGTGGGACAACGTGTTCCGCGATAGCCCGAGCCTCGGCTACGTGAGCGCGACGCACCAGGCCGGCCGCGATCGCGGCGCGACGGTGTGGACCTGGTACTACCCGTTCCCCGGCGACGCGGCGGCCACGCGCAAGCAGCTCGCCGGCGCGGGCGCGGCGGAGTGGACCGAGGTCGTGATGACGGACCTCGAGCGCGCCCATCCGGGGGTGCGCGCGCTGGTCGAGCACGTCGAGATCGCGTTCTGGGGGCACGGGATGATCCGGCCGCGCGTGGGCGCGGTGTGGGGCCGCCGGCCGCCCGACCTCGACACGGCCGCGCGCGTGCAGATCGCGCATACGGATCGCTCGAGCCTCGCGCTGTTCGAGGAGGCGTTCGACCACGGGCTGGCGGCGGCGCGGGCGATCGTGGGCCAGCTCGCGTGAACCGCTGGCTGTTCTCGCGGCGCGCGGATCTGCTGCTGTTCGGCGGCACCGCGCTGGTCGCGCTGGCCCTGGTCGCGCTCGGGCCGCGGCTCGGAGCGGGGCAGGGGAGCGACGCGCCGGCGTGGTCGTGGATCGGCGGCGTGCTGCTCGTCGACGTGGCCCACGTGTGGTCGACCGCGTTCGTCGTGTACCTCGATCCGGCGGAGCGGCGGCGGCGGCCCGCGCTGTACGCGATCACGCCGATCGCGGCCTACGCGGCCGGCGTCGCGCTGTACGCGCACGGCGAGATGACGTTCTGGCGCGCGCTCGCGTACCTCGCGGTCTTCCACTTCGTGCGCCAGCAGTACGGCTGGGTGATGATGTACCGGGCGCGCGGCGGCGAGCGCGGCCGGCTCGGCAAGTGGCTGGACGGCGCGACGGTCTACGCGGCGACGGTGTACCCGCTGCTCGTGTGGCACGCGCGGCTGCCGCGGGGGTTCGCGTGGATGCGCGACGGCGACTTCGTGGCCGGGCTGCCGGCGTGGACGGCGCGGGCGGCGGCGCCGATCTACCTCGGGCTGCTGGCGGCGTACGCGGCGCGCGCGGCGTGGCAGGCGTGGCGACGCGAGGTGATTCCCTGGGGCAAGCACGTGATCGTCGTGACGACGGCCGCGTGCTGGTACGCGGGCATCGTCGCGAGCGACAGCGACTACGCGTTCACCGTGACGAACGTGCTGATCCACGGCGTGCCGTACATGGCGCTGGTCTACGTCTACGCGCGGGCCGCGGGGCGCGAGCGCGAGTCCGCGGGCGGGCCGAGCGCGCGGCTCCTGAAGCGCGGCCTCGTGGTGTTCCTGGCGACGGTGTGGCTCCTCGCGTACGTCGAGGAGCTCGTGTGGGACCGCGCGTTCTGGCACGAGCACGGCTGGCTGTTCGGCGGCGCGGTGGACATCGGCGGCGCGGCCGGGCTGCTCGCGCCGCTGCTCGCCGTCCCGCAGCTCACGCATTACATCGTCGACGGCGTGCTCTGGCGCCGCCGCAGCAACCCCCGGCTGGGTCGCTTGCTGTGAGCCGGTTCGTTCGCGGCACATCTGGAGGCGCAGAGGCACGGTGTGGACCGTCGACGGAGGCGGCTTAGCCCAGCGAGAAGTAGAACGTGCTGCCCACGCCCGGCGCGCTGGCGGCCCAGATGCGGCCGCCATGCGCGGCGACGATGCGGCTGGCGATCGAGAGGCCGAGGCCCGTGCCCTTGTACGTGGGCGAGGCGCTGCGCCAGTAGCGCTCGAAGAGGTGCGGCAGCTCGTCAGCGGCGATGCCGGGGCCCGTGTCGCGGACGTAGAACACCGTGCCGTCGCCGGCCTCGGCGCCGATCGCGATCACCCCGCCGCGCGGCGTGACCTTGAGCGCGTTCGCGATCAGGTTCGCGAGCACCTGCACGCCGCGGTCGGCATCGCACGTGATCCGGGGCAGGTCCGGGCGCGCCGCCTCGAGCCGGATCCCGCGCTCGTCGGCCTGCGAGCCAAAGATGTCGGCGGCGGCGGCGAGCAGGTCCGCCGGCGCGTGCTCGCGGCGGTCGAGCGCGAGCCGGCCCGACTGGATGCCGGCGAAGTCCACGAGGTCGTCGATCTGCCGCGCCATCCGCTGCGCCTGCCGCGCGATGCGCTCCGCCGTCGTGCGCACGCGCGCGAGCCGCGGATCGGCGGGCTCCGCGGGGATCTGCAGGAGCGCCGCGGCGCCCATCAGCACCGCGCCGAGGGGATTGCGCAGGTCGTGCGAGACCACGGACAGGATCTCCTCGCACGCGCGCGTCGCGGCCTGCTCGTCGCGCAGCGCCCTGGCGAGAGCCTCCTGCCGGCGATGGTGGGCCACCGCGTGGGCCACGTGGGCCGCGATCGTCGACGCGAGCTGGACCGCGCGCGCGGCGAACGGCCGCGGCGCCGACCGGTACACCATGAACTTCCCGAGCAGCTCGCGCTGATACACGAGCGGGATGAACGCCATCGTGCAAATGCCCTCGGCGCGAAACACGTCGCGGAACGCCGCCCACGCGGGATCCGCGTCGACGTCGTCGACGACGACCGGGGCCGGGTCGACCGCGTCGGCCGGCCACGGGGAGTGACCGTCGACCGCGCGCTGGTACGCCGCGGACAGGCCGCGCGAGGCCGCGAACCGCATCACGCCGGCCGCGTCCGCGACCAGGATCGCGACCCGGTCCGCGTCGCTGGCTCGCGCGACCGCCGCGAGCGCGAGGTGATAGACGTCGGCCACGGCGGCCGCGCGACTCACGGCCGCCGTCACTTCGATCAGGAGCTCGAGCTCCGCCAGCCGAGATGCGTCGTCGCCGCTCACCAAGCTCGGGTGTACCACCGGCGGTGCGGGCGATGGGCGGGTTCATCGCCCGTGGCCCACCCGATCCGCCGGCGGCCGCCGCGTGGGCGACCACGTCCGCCGATGGTCGCTGCGCGGCCACCGAGCCCCGCGCGATCCGGTGCAGCGACGCGCTCGTCGCGATGAACCTCGAGCAGCCCGGATGTGAGGTGGGTGGTTCCAGGAACCGCGCGGCGCTGGCGGTGTCGGAGCCGGCGATGGGCTGGATTCCAATCGCGGCGGGCGCGGGCGTCCTCGGGCTGACGATGGTCGGCGTCGTCGCCGCGCGCGCCCCCGGACCTGTCTCCACGGCCCCCGCGCGCGCCCCCGCCGCCGAGATCGAGTTCACCACCGCGCCCGAGGCCCCCGTCGCGCGCCTCGATCCCGCCGGCGGCGCCACGCCCATGACCGGTCACGCGCTCGCGCTCGCGGCCGGCGAGACCGCCGTCCTCGTCGCGCGCCTCCCTGGCTACGTCGAGGATCGCCAGCTCGCCACCGCGTCGCACGCCGGCCCGCTGCGCTTCCACCCGACGCTGATCCGCGGCTACGAGGGCACCTGGCGCCGCGCCGACGGGACGCTCGTCACGCTCGCCGCCCGTGGAACCACGCTGGTCGAGACCCGCGCCGACGCGCCGGCGCGTGACTGGGCGACGATCTCGCCCGAGCCGGACACCGGCACCGCGGCGGAGTACGCGAGCCCGGGCGACATCGTGGATGCCGGCGGCCCCGACATCAGCTGCCGATTCTCCCTCGAAGCGCGCTATCGCTACGACGCGCGGGCCGACACGCTCGAGCGGCGGCAGGAGGATCTCACACCCGAGGTCCACGGCAACAAGTGCGTAGCCGCCCACCGCGCGTGGGGGCCCGCGCAACCTCTCGTCCGCGTGACGCCGGCCCCCAGACATTGAGCGGGTGGCCGGCCATGCGCTACCATTGACCCCAGTGGGCGGGGATCCCGACGAGACTGCGCGCAACACGCTCGCGGACATGCAGGCGCGGCTCGCGAGCGGGCCGTACGCCGTGCTCGCGATCGCGCCGAACGCGTCGGCCACCGAGGCGCGCAGCGCGTTCCTCGAGCTCACGAAGGTCTATCACCCGGCGCGCTTCAGCCGGCTGTCCGCCGACGTTCAGCGGCTCGCGAACGAGATCTTCCTCGGCATCAAGGGCGCGCACGAGGCGCTCGCGAAGACGAGCGGCTGGCCGACCCGCGGTCAACCGGGCGCGCAGCCGCCGGTCGGCTCGGCGCCGCTCGCCGCTCCCGTCCCAGTCGCGGCGTCGCCCACGCGCCCGACCACCGCCGTCGCGGCGACCGGTCCGACCGTCGCACGCGGCACCGGCGCACGGCCGGCGCAGCCCGCCGCCCCGACCCACGCCCCCGTCGCGGCGCGGCCCGCCCCGGGC
>JANXOM010000157.1 GCA_025353585.1 Deltaproteobacteria bacterium | reverse complement strand
GCGACACGTCGACCGACAGTCACCTCGAGCTCCCGCGCGTCGATCACGACTGGCCCCGACTCGAGCGGGTCGAGCTGCTGCCGTTCCGCCGTGCCGCGGCGGCGAATCTGCCGATGATCATGACGGCGCACGTGGTGTTCGCGGCGCTCGACGCGACGCGGCCGGCGACGCTGTCGCCGCAGGTGATCACGGGCCTCCTGCGCGAGAAGCTGGGCTACCGCGGCGTGATCGTCAGCGACGATCTCGACATGCGCGCGATCGCCGGGCACATGGGCGCGGACGTGGCGGCGGTCGGTGCGATCCGCGCGGGCTGCGACGTACTCCTGCTGTGTCGGGACGAGGCGAACCAGGCGAGCGCCGAGGCGGCGCTGGTGCGCGAGGCGGAGGCGGATAGCGCCTTCCGCGCGCGGGTCGGCGAGGCGGCGCACCGCGTGCGCGAGATGAAGAAGACGCACGCGGCCGCGCAGGCGGCCATTCCGGCGCCCGCGCGGGCGGTCGTCGGCGCGTTCGAGCACCGCCGGCTCGCGGACCGCCTGTCCGGGCGCTGACGCGCGGTGAGCGAAGCCGCGCAGCGCCGTGTGGCCGAAGCGTACAGCGGCGCCATGAGGAGCGGCGCGGTGCTTGCTTTTGGGCCGGGGAACCATGCCTACACGAGCGAAGCCCGAGAAGTCCGCGGCGCCTACGAAGTCGGACACGCCGAGGACCGAGCGCGCGCCCGCGCCGGCGAAGACGGCGAGCAGCGTTGGCGAGGGCGGCGAGCTGCACCAGCGGGCGGTGGCGGGCGACCCGGTCCTGACGACGAACCAGGGCACGCCGGTCAGCGACGATCAAAACTCCCTCAAGGTCGGCGCCCGCGGCCCGACCCTGCTCGAGGACTTTCACTTCCGCGAGAAGATCACCCACTTCGATCACGAGCGGATCCCCGAGCGGATCGTGCACGCGCGCGGCTCGGCGGCGCACGGCTTCTTCCAGGCGTACCCGGGTGCCGCGAAGTTTTCGAAGGCCGCGTTCCTGGCGGACCCGAAGGTCAAGACGCCGGTCTTCACGCGCTTCTCGACGGTCGCCGGTGGCGCGGGCTCGGT
Source organism: Deltaproteobacteria bacterium (assembly GCA_025353585.1). Classification (GTDB taxonomy): domain Bacteria; phylum Myxococcota_A; class Polyangia; order Haliangiales; family Haliangiaceae; genus JABFXX01. Next base: position 23,797 of record JANXOM010000157.1, on the reverse strand, counting down.
CGACTTGCCGCGCGATGTGCGCGGCTTCGCGGTGAAGTTCTACACGTCCGAGGGCAACTTCGATCTGGTAGGCAACAACATCCCGGTGTTCTTCATCCAGGACTCGATCAAGTTCCCGGACCTCATCCACGCCGTGAAGATGGAGCCCGATCGCGGGTTCCCGCAGAACGCGTCGGCGCACGACACGTTCTGGGACTTCGTGTCGCTGATGCCCGAGTCGATGCACATGCTGATGTGGGCGATGTCGGATCGCGCGATCCCGCGGTCGCTGCGGATGATCGAGGGCTTCGGGATTCACACGTTCAAGCTGATCGACGCGGCCGGCGCGGTGACGTACGTGAAGTGGCACTGGCGGCCCGCGCTCGGCGCGCAGTCGGTGGTGTGGGACGAGGCCGTGAAGATCTGCGGCGCGGACCAGGACTTTCACCGGCGGGATCTCTTCGCCGCGATCACGGCGGGCGCGTTCCCGGCGTGGGAGCTGTCGATCCAGGCGCTGACCGAGGCCCAAGCGGAGGCGTTCGAGTTCGACGTGCTCGACCCGACGAAGCTCATCCCCGAGGAGCAGTACCCGCTGATCCCGATCGGCAAGATGACCCTCGACCGCTGGCCGGAGAACTTCTTCGCGGAGACGGAGCAGGTCGCGTTTCACCCCGGGCACGTGGTGCCGGGCATCGACTTCACCGACGACCCGTTGTTGCAGGGGCGGCTGTTCTCGTACACGGACACCCAGCTCAAGCGGCTCGGCGGCCCGAACTTTCACGAGCTCCCGATCAATCGGCCGAAGTGCCCGATGCACAACTTCCAGCGTGACGGCATGGCGCGACAAGATGTCGACCGCGGACGCGTGAGCTACGAGCCAAATTCGCTGGCGCCGCGCGGACCGCGCGAGTCGGCGTCCGGGTTCGCGACGGAGCCGGCGATCCTCGACGGGAATCGTCCGGGCGACAAGGTGCGGCTCCGGAGCGCGACGTTCGCGGACCACTACAGCCAGGCGCGGATGTTCTGGAAGTCGATGACGCCGACGGAGCGGACGCACATCGCGAACGCGTTCACGTTCGAGCTGTCAAAGGTGGAGACGATCGCGATCCGGACGCGGATGCTCGGGCATCTGAACGTCATCGAGCCGGAGCTCGGCGCCCGCGTCGCGGATGCGATGGGGATGGCGGGGCAGGCGGACGCGATCACGCCTGCGCGGCCGGTGATGGAGCTGGCGCCGTCGCCGGCGCTGAGCATCCTCGGCAAGGCGCCCGCGACGATCGACGGCCGCAAGATCGGCGTGCTGATCGCCGACGGCTTCGATGCCGCGGTCGTGGCGCGCGTGCGCGCGGCGGCCGAGGCCGAGGGCGCGACGGTCGAGATCGTGGCGCCGAAGATCGGCGGCGCGGCGGCGGCGGACGGCAAGAAGCTCGCCGCGGATCACACGATCAGCGGCGGACCGTCGGTGATCTTCGACGCGGTGGTCGTGGCGCCGGGCGCGGCCGCGGTGCCGGACCTGCTCGCCGATGCGAGCGCGATCGACTGGGTCCGCGATGCGTTCGGGCACTGCAAGGTGATCGGCGTGGTCGCCGCCGCGCAGCCATTGCTGGACAGGGCCGGCGTGGTGTCCGACGCCGGCGTGATCCCGCTCGACGCCAAGAGCGTCCCCGCCTACATCACGGCCGCAAAGGCCGGCCGCATCTGGTCGCGCGAGCCAACACTGCGCGGCCCCGACCGCGGCGTCCCGGCGCCGGCGCCCAAGAAGCGCTGACACTGAGGGGACGGTGTCACATGTGTCAACCGCCTCGACACTAAAACCATATTATAAACAGCATCTTGACTGGGGACGGTGTAACACCTGTCCGCCCGCGGGGGCTCGGGGCGAGGGCGCCGTTGTCGCGCTCGGCCGTCGACGCGGTGGCCGGCGCTGGCCCGCGTTGCGCGGCGCTGGCCGGCGCTACCGCATCTGCCCGGCGCTGCCCGGCGCTGCCCGGCGCTGCCCGAGCTGCCCGGGCTGCCCGGCGCTTTGCCGGACGTCGCCCAGAGCTGCTCGGGCGGCGCCATGCGCGGCAGCCGGCTCACCCGTCGCCCTTTCGGCTCCGCCGCCGCGACACGGACGCGACGTGGCACTCGTGCTGGTGAGCGCTGCGGCGCGCGTCGCCCCGGCTCGGCACGCCTGTCGAGCTCGAATATCGCGACGTTCCGCGCTGGCCAGCGACGTGCACTTACGCCGGTCATCATGCTGACCATCCTCCTCATCCTCCTCGTCGTGGCGGTTCTCGGTGGCGGCGCGGGCTACCGCAGCTGGGGCGCAGCCGGGATGTCCCCCGCCGGCATCGTCGTGCTGATCCTCGTCGTCATGGCGCTGACCGGCCGGCTGTAAAGATCGGGACGGCCCCCGCCGACCCGGCGAGGCTACTCGATACGTAGCTCCGGCCAGCGGGTCGCGAACCGCGCGCGGATCGCGTTCAGAGCTTCGGGCCGGTAGCCGCCGCCTACGACCGTACCGCTCCAGTCCGTGTAGTCCTCGTACGCGGCCGTGAGGATCCCGTTGCGGCTGATCGCGAGCTCGCGGAGCGCAGGCAAGCCGCTGCGCTCGACGAACGCCGTCGTCCCGCTGACGCCCAGGTCGCACTCGGTCACCACGAGTCGGGCGAGCTCGGCCAGCGAGCGCGATTCGGCGAGCGCCGACGCGCCCGCGCCCCCGATCCGGCACCCGCCGAGATCGCGCGTCACGAGCCCACGCCGCTCGGGCGCGCGCGCGAACGCCGCCGTTCCCACCTCGCCGAGGGTGTTGCGCGCCAGCTGGAGCTCGACGAGCGCAGGGAGCAGGGCCGAGTGTGCGAGCGCGGCCGCGCCGGCGTCGTCGATCCGGTTTTGGGTGAGGTCGAGGCGCGCGAGCCGCCCGAGTCGAGGGTTGCACGCGAACGCGCTCGCTGTGTTCCGCCCGAGCTCGTTGTCCGCCATGCGGACCGACTCCACGCGGTCCCACCGCGCGGCGCCGAGCGCGGCCCCTCCGCCGTCGAAGATCCCGGCCCCGGCGAGCACCACTTCTTCGAGCGCACCAGCCGCGAGCCCGGCCGCGCCGTCGCCGTCGAGCGTGCAATGGTACATGCTCAGCTTCCGCAAGTTCCCGAGCCGCGGCGCCAGCGCGCGCAGCCCCGCCGCGTCGAGGTGGCGACCCGTCGGGCTGCCATTGAGCTCCAGCGCCCGGAGCTGCGAGAGCAGGGGCAGCTGCGCGAGCGCGGCCACGTCGCCCGGCTCGCTCGGATAGAACCAGAGCTCGCGGATCGGATGCCGCATCAGCAGCTCGCTCGCCGCGAGGATCGCGCGCCCCGTCGCGCGCGCCCGATACGGCAAGCCGCACGCGAACGACACGACCGCGTCGACCGCCTCGAACGGCGCGGTCGATTCCTTCTCGTGCGCCGCGAACAGCGCGTGCGCCCGCGCGTCGACCTCGTCACGTACCGCCGTCAGACCCCGCCGGGCGATCGCCAGCTCGCACTGGATGTACTCGCCGCGCGGATCACCACGCGCGACGAGCCAGTCGGCATAGGCGACCCGCGGGGCGTCGTCCTCGGGTGACGCAACGATGCGCGCGTAGAGCTCGTCGCCGGCGGTCATCGCTGGACGAGGACGCCCTCGGCCAGCAGCAGCAGCAGGAGCGCGGCCGCGAGCGCGTGCCACAGCTCGATGCGGCGCGACTCGTCCGCCGGCTCGCCGTTCGCGCCCGTCCCGGACAGGGGCAGCGCGCTCGGCGGCGCCGGCGCGAGATCCGAGCCGTGCGGGTCGAGGTTCACGGCGAACGCGAGCTCGTCGCGGTCGCGCGTGCCGCCCGCCGCGTCTGTCCCGATGACGCGATAGATGCCTGGCTTGTCCGTGCGCGTGAAGCGGACTTGCGAGCGGCCGGCGATGCGATCGCCCTCGAACACCGCGCCGAGCCCATCCGGGCCGCGGACCTCGATGCGCTGCAGGTCGCCCGTGGGCAGCGTGACGGCCGCGCCGACCACGTGTTCGGTGTTCGTGCCGAGCGCGTGCTTGCGCGCGAGGTGGCGCATCGCCTGATGGATGAGCGGCACGAAGCCTGGGTGGATCGGCAGGTCGTTCCAGTCGCGGTCGAGCGTGGACGTGTAGAGCAGCGTGCGACCAGTGCCGAGCGAGGCCTCGACGAGCGCGGCCGCGCCGTTCGTGAAGCGCGCGAGCACCTGGCGATCGCGCGTGTTCGTCGTCGGGCCGAGCAGCGAGATCTTGAAGTACTTCGCGTCCGCGAGCTCGGGCGCGTCCTTCGAGAACGGCGTGAAGATCGGGTGGTCGGCCTCCCACTTCACGAGGTGGAGCGCGCGGCTATCCCGATCCTCGGGGGACGCCCCCCAGGTCGTGTCGATCGGATCGCGCAGGCCCTGCGGCAAGAGCGGCAGCATCGTGCGGTCGTAGGCGGCCGGGTCGACGTGATCGCCGGGCGCGACCAGCAGCCCGCCGCCGGCGCGGACCCAGCCGGCCAAGGCGGAGACTTGCTCGGCGGGGAGCGCGGGGACGTTCGCGAGGACCACGACGTCGAAGTCATCGAGTGCGAGCTTGGCGCCGGCGCGCGCGCCGGGTGTGATGCCGGCGAGCTCCTCGGCCGTGATCGCGCGGACCTGCGTGCCGCTGTCCTCGCGGTCGCCCGGGCGCAGCGCGGCCTCGAGGTAGAACAGCTCGTCATCGTGGCGGACGCTGCGCGGGTCGCCGTCGACGAGCAGCACGCGCACCTCGTCGCGCAGCTGCGCGCGGACGAAGCGGCGGTCATCGATCGACAGGGCGTCGTCGGTAGCGAGCGCCACGGAGGCATCGCTCGCGCGCGCGCCGGCGGGCAGCGCGGCGAGAAACTTCTTCGTCTTCGTGCCCCCGGGCGGCAACTCGAGCTGGCCGCGCGCGACCACGTGGTCGGCGATCATGAGCGAGAGCTCGACCTTCGTGCTCTCGCTTCCCGCGCCCGAGCCATCGAAGTTCGCGACGTCCGCCTCGATCGCCACGCCGCGGCCGCCGGTGCCTTCGTCCGCGTCCACGCGCAGGCCCACCACCGCGAGGTTCGGCAGCTTCGGCGGGCGGACGTCGATCACCGACAGCACTGGCCCGTCGGAGCCCCACGCGGCCTCCTCGCGCAGGCCCGTCTTCGCGAGCAGCGAGATCAGGAACACCGTCTTGCGCGCGTGGCTCGACGCGGCGAGGAGCTGGGCCGCGCGCGACAGCGCCCGCGACGTATCTGCCGGGCGCGCTGACGCATCCAGCGCCAGCAGCTGATCGCGGAGGCGCAGGTGATCGCGCGTGAGCTCGGTCGGGTGATCGGCGCCCTCGGACGCGCGCACGATCGCGACCTCGGCCTCGGGGCCGAGCTGCACGAGCACCTTCCGCGCCTCCTCGGCCGCGACCTTGATCCACGGCTTGCCGTCGACGGTGTAGCCGGACGCGAACGAGTCGTCGATGACGAGCACGGCCGCCTGCGGGCCGCGGGTGACCTGCGGGCCTTTGTGCGCGCACGACGTGAACGGCTTGGCGAGCGCGAGCGCGACGGCCGCGCAGGTGAGCGCGCGGGTCACGAGCAGGGCCCGCTCGCGCAGCCGGAGCCGCCGCGCCGTCCGCCGCTTCGTGCCCATCAGGAAGTCGAGCGCGGCGAACTTCACCACGCGCGCGCGCCGGCGCCCGATGAGGTGGATCGCGATCGGCACGCCGATGGCCACGACGCCGGCGAGCATGAGCGGCGCGAGGAACCCCATGATCTAGCGGCGCGCTCCGGGCTGCAGCCGGGTGCGCGCGATCAGGAGCTCGAGCAGCGCTTGCTCGAGGGGCTTGTCCGTGGCCGTCAGGTGGTAGTCGACGCCCGCCTGCGCGAGCCGCTCGCGCACGCCCGCGAGGAACGCTTCCATCTTCGCGAGGTAGTCGCGCTTGATCGCGGCCGGGTTCACGAGCACGCGGTTGCCGGACTCGAGCGCCTCGAACTGCGTGAGCCCGTCGTAGGGGAACGACCGCTCGTGCGGATCGAGCACGTGCACCACGCTCACGTCGTGCCGCTGCGCGCGGAGCGTGGCGAGCGCCTCGAGCACCTCGCCGTCGGCGTCGAACAGATCCGAGGCGAGCACGACGAGCGCGCGCCGCCGCCGCGTCAGCTCCCCGATCCGGCCGAGCGCGTGGGCCGGGGACTCGTCGCCCTGACCGCCGCGCCCCATCACCGCCTCGAGCACGCCGAGCAGATCGTGGAGGTGCGTCGTGCGCGCGCGCGGCGGCACCACGGTCTCGAGCGCGCGGTCGCCGCACGCCACGAGCCCGACCTTGTCCTGCTGCTGGATCACGAGGTGCGCGAGCGCGGCGAGCAGGAGCCCGGCGTACTGGACCTTGGGGATGCCGCCGCCCGAGAACGCCATCGACGCCGACGCGTCGAGCACCAGGTAGACCGCGAGCTGGCTCTCCTGCTCGAACTGCTTGACGTAGTAGCGGTCCTGCTTCGCGTACGCCTTCCAGTCCACGTGCCGGAGCTCGTCGCCGGCGGCGTATTCCTTGTGCTCGGCGAACTCGACCGACGAGCCGTGCACGCTCGCGCGGTGCATGCCCGACAGGGCGCCGTCGACGATGACCCGCGCCTTGATCGGCAACGAGCCGAGCCGGGCGAGGTCCGCCGGATCGAGCCGCTTCAAGCTGGGCGCGACGTCCGCCATGTGAAGCCTACGGCGTCACGGCGGTCAGCAGCTTGTCGACGATCTCGCCCGCGCGCTGCCCTTCGGCCTCGGCGCGATAGTTGAGGATCAGCCGGTGCTGCAAGGTCGGCCGGGCCAGCGCCGCGACGTCCTCGGTCGCCACGGCGAAGCGCCCGTCGAGGATCGCGCGCGCCTTCGCGGCGAGGATCAAGAACTGCGACGCGCGCGGGCCCGCGCCCCACGACACGGCCTCGCGCACGAACGCCGGCGCGGTCGGCGACGTCGGGCGCGTCGCCCGGGCCAGCGCCACGGCGTACTTCACCACGTGGTCGGCGACGGGCACGCGGCGCACGAGCTCCTGGAGCTGCAGCACGCGCTGCGGCGAGAGCACGCGCTGGAGCTCGGGGCGGTGGTCGCTCGTCTGCTGGCGGACGATCTCCTCCTCCTCGCTCTCGCTCGGATAGTCGACGTCCACCTGGAACATGAACCGATCGAGCTGCGCCTCGGGCAGGGGATACGTGCCCTCCTGCTCGATCGGGTTCTGCGTCGCGAAGACGAGGAACGGCAGCGGCAGGTCGTGCGTCTGCCCGCCCGCCGTGACCTTGAACTCCTGCATCGACTGCAGCAGCGCGGCCTGCGTCTTCGGCGGGGTGCGGTTGATCTCGTCGGCGAGGACGAGGTTCGCGAACACCGGGCCCTTGATGAAGCGGAACACGCGGCGACCGGTCGTGTGGTCCTCCTCGAGGACCTCGGTGCCCGTGATGTCGCTCGGCATGAGATCCGGCGTGAACTGGATGCGCTGGAACGTGAGGTTCAGCGTCTCGGCGAGCGTCGAGATGAGCAGCGTCTTCGCGAGGCCCGGCACGCCGACGAACAGCGTGTGGCCGCGCGCGAACAGGGCGACGAGCAGCTGGTCGACGACCTTGCGCTGGCCGATGATCTTCTTCTCGATCTCGGTGAGGATCGCGCGGTGCGCGTCCGCGAGCTCGGCGACGGCGTCGAGATCCGAGGTCGGCTCGACGGGAGGACTGGGGGTCAGGGAGAGGGTCATGGGCTCGTCAGTTCTTCAGCTGGCTGCACGCCGTGCGTTCGCGGGTCGCGCGCGGATCGGAGGTTTGGGTATACGCCTCGGCGAGCCCACAACGGGTCGTCGGATCGAACGGACTGACACGCAACGCTTGCTCGAAGGCCGCGATGGCCTCCGGCCAGGCTTTCTTGGCCTCGTGAGCCATCCCTAGCGTGACCGCGGCCACGGCGTCGTGATCATCGGCGGCGGCGAGCGGGGTCGCGAGCTCGATGGCGAGGTCGTTCCGGCCGAGCTCGACCAGCACGCGCGCCAGCTTCCCGGCGACGACCGGCTCCGGCCCGCTGCCCGCGGCGAGCGCCTTGTCGTACTCGGCGACGGCGGCCTCGAGGTTGCCGCGCGCGCGCATCATGCCGCCGAGCCGCGCGAACTTGCGGGCCCGCGCGCTCAGCTGCTCGAGCCCGAGGTTGTCGCTGTCCTGGCCGCCCTTGGAGAACTTGATCGGCGCCGACGCCCGCGCCTTGCCGTCGCCGGCCTTGAGGTGCGCGCGCCACTCCTTCTCGACGCCGGGCCACGGCAGGCTCATCGCCTCCGCCACGGCGCGCCGCGCGCTCTTGCCATCCCGCTGCGCCGTCAGGGTCGCCTGGATCCCGGCGTAGCCGATCTTCGACTGCATCCAGCCGACGAGCGTGTAGACCTCGGCGTACGCGAGGGCGGCCGCCTCCTGCGACGGCAGCTTCGCCATCGACGGGTGCATCTCGTCGAACGTGATCAGCCGGCCCTTGCGCAGGCCCGCCGTGAGCAGCGCCTGCTCCGTCGCCGTCAACGCGATCTCGGGCGGCCGGCGCCAGCGCGTCTGCTCGAAGCGCGCGATGCCCTCCTGCAGCCACACCGGGACCGTGTCGTGCGAGAGGCGTGAGACCACGAGGTGCGTGTACTCGTGGGCGAGCGTGTCCATCCACGGATAGCCGAACAGCGTCGCGCGCGGCGACACCACCATGAGCTTGTTGTACTTCGAGAGCGCGATCGTGCCGGTCGTCTCGATCTCGCCCTCGGTCAGCGGGGACATCTTTGCGAGGTCGGTCGGCGTGCCCAGGAGCTCGACGCGGATCGGATCCGCCGGCTTCTCGCCGAGGTCCGCGCCGATCGTCTCCCAGGCCGAGTCGAGGATCTCGCCGGCGAGGCCCGCGATGGCCGCGTCGGGGCCGGGGGCATAGCGGATGATGAAGTGGCCCTTCGGGGAGGCCTGGTCGATGAAGCCGCCCGTCACGGCGAGCGTGCTCTGCGCGAGGTGCTTCGTCTCGCCCCCGAGGCCGTCGAACGCGGTGTCGGGCACGGTCGCGAGGAGCGCGATCGCGCCCGCGTAGTCGCCGGTCTGGAACGCGAGCTCGGCGCCGAGCCAGTGCACCTCCGGCGAGTCGGGGGCCCGCTTCGTCAGCTCGGCGAGGAGCGAGCGCGCGTCGTCGAGCCGCGCCGACGCGATGAGGCGCGAGGCCTTGATGACGTCGCCCGCGACGGTGCGGTCGCGATGGACGGCCCCGGGCGCGGGCGGCGGGGTGGCCGCGGCGGTGCCGGCAGCGGCCCCGACGAGCGCGAGCGCGAGCGCCGCGCGCCTCACTTCACCAGCTCCTTGTAATACTCCTTGATCATGTCCCCGTACCCCTCGGGCGGCTTGTCACCCTTCTTCTCCATCGCGTCGAGGAGATCCTTGCGGAACGCCTCGGGCGCCTTGTACTCGTCGGCGCCCGGGATGCGGATCGGCTCGTCGCCCGCGGACGTGCCTTCCTGCGCCTGCCGCGCCGCGCTGCGCGCCCGGTCGCGCGCCTTCGCGAGCGCATCGGCAGCCGACCGCGTGGCTTCGCGCGTCCCCGACGGGTCTCGCCCCTTCATCCGGTCGTCGGCCTGGCCCATCTGCTCGACCGCGCCGCCGAGCTTCTTGCCGAGCTCGGACGCGGCGTCGCCGGGGAGGTCGCCGCCGAGCTGCTTCGTCCGCTCGCCGAGGCGCTTCGCGCGCTCCTTCGTCATGGCCTCGCGGCGCCGCAGCCGGTCCATGCCCTTCTGGTCCTCCGCCGACATGATCTGTTCCGGCCGCGGCGAGAGCTGCGCCAGCTCGTCGATGAGCTCCTTCGCCACCGGCGCCGCGCGCTCCACACCCTCGAGCGCCTCCTGCGTGGCGTCGGTCCACTTCGACTTCGGATCGTCGTTCATGGCGGCCTCGAGCTCGCCGGCGATCGTGTCGAGGCTGGCCTTGGCCTGCGTGGCCATGCCGAGCGCCTCCGCGAGGTCACCGTCGCCCACCATGTGCTCGACGTCGCCCAGCCGGCGCTCGACCACGTCCAGCTCCTCCTTCGCGAACGGCGTCAGGCCCGCTTCCTTGATCTCGCCGATCCGCTTGCGCAGCTTCTCGACGAGCGCGCCGACCTTCTTGCTCGCCTCGCGCTTGTTGCCGCGCGCGACGTCGTCGGCCTTCTCGGCGTACTGCTCGAAGATCCGGTTCGCCTCGGCCGCGATGTCGTCCTGGTCTTTCGCGACGTCGGCGAGCTCGTTCATCACCTCGTCGAGCTTCTTCTGCTCGTCGGTGAAGCGATCGCCGCGGTAGCTCGCGAGCGAGCCCTCGAGGGCCGACTGCGAGCGCTCGTGCTGCTGGCGGCACTGCTCGAGCTTGGCTTGCGCCTGCGCGGTCTGGCCGGCGTGCACGAGCTTGCGGACCTCGTCGACGCAACTGCTCTGCGCCTGGGCCTGCGCGGCCTCCTGGTGCACGTACTGGTCGAGCACGTCTTCCGGCATGCCCTTCCGGTGCTTCTCGAGCTCGGCGTAGCCGCGGTCGAGGGCCCGCATCTCGCGCTCGATCTCGTCGAGGACGCGTGGGTCCTTGGTGCGCGCGTAGTCCGCGAGCAGCTCTTTCAAGCGCTTCTGGTGCGCGGCGATCTCGTCGGAGATGTCCAGCAGGCCCTCAAGCCGCTCGCGGTCGAGCCAGTCGGCGAGGGCGAGCACGTCGTCCTCGAGCTCGGCGATCATGCTCTTGTCGACGTTCGCGTACGCGCCCTTGAGCGCGGTCTTGCCCTTCGGGACGAGGTGCTGCGCCGTCGTGAGCTGGCGGTCGAGGCGATCGCGCATGCCGGCGAGCGATTTGCGGAGCGCGTCGGACGCGTGCGGGTCCTTGTCGAACGCGGCCGCCAGCGCGCCGAGCTCCACGACCGACTCGCGCAGCGCGCGGTCGAGCTCCTCGCGCAGGGTGCCATCCTCACCGGGGCCAGTCAGCCGGCCGCCGAGGTTGCGCACGAGCTTCTCCGCGACGGCCTCCTGGCGCGCCAGCGTCTCCTCGTGGCGCTCGCGCGGCGAGATCACGCGCAGGTGCATCTCGCGCGACCGTCCGACGTTCGGACCGTTCACGGAGTCGGTGTCCTTGGCCTCGATCCAGTAGCGGACGTCGCCGCCACTCGGCACGTTCAGCTCCGCGATGTCCCACAGGAGCTTGCCCTGCGCGTGCGTCGAGCCCCCGGGGTGAGCCGCGACCCCGGAGGCAGGCTCGTCCGGATAGACGTCGAGCGGCTTCTTGCCGTGGTCCTTGCCGGATTCCCAGACGAGCTCGGCGGAGGCCAGCCCGAAATCGTCCTCCACGATGTACGCGAGCTCGACGCGGCGCAGGTTCGTCACGTCGAGCGGATCCGCCGGCGCCATCAGCTGCACGGCGGGCGGGTGGTCGACCTCGGCCTCGATCCCGCGCGGGGTGGTCTCGATCGAGCGGGTGCCGTCGGGCGCGGTGATCGCGAACCGGTAGTGCGTGGAGCGATCGATCACGAGCTCGGTCGACAGCTGGTCGCCCTCGAGCTTCGCGGGGACCGAGCGCGCGGGCGCGGTGCCATCCGGCTCGAGGACGAGCTCGGCGGCCTGCGCGGGCACGAGCACGCGCGCGTGGATCGCGACCTGCGTGCCGGGGAGGCCGCGCAGATCGCCAGACGACGACGGCAGGTCGAGCACGGGCCGCTTCGTGTAGGCGGGGAACGCGAGCTTCGCGTCGAGATCGCCGACGAGCGGCACGACGGACAGCTTCGCGCCATCGAACGGCGGCGGGGGCGCGGCGGCCAGGCGCGCCCAGCCCTCGGCGACGAGGTGCGGCGCGATCACGACGAGCGCGATGTTGGCGCCGAGCGCGATGCCGAAGTACCGCCGCGCGCGGCGCACCGCCGCCAGCGGGAGGAGCGCCGCGGGCACGACCCCGACGAGCTTGCCCTCGGTCGCGCCGAGGAGCGCGTCCACGAGCGCGGGCGACGGCGCGCCCGGCCGCGGCGGCGCGCTGGTGAGCTCGACGGCCGAGAGGAGATCGGATGCGATCGTGGGGTGGCGCATGCCGACCCAGCGCGCGACCGCCGCATCGGCGGCGTAGCGGCGCCGTGGCACCACGCCGCCGAGGACAACCGCGCCCGCGACGAGCCCGACCGCGACGAGGATCGCGGCGATGACGATCGCCAGCGTGCTGACGCGGCTCTCGCCGAGCGCGTGGCCCGCGAGCGGCAACACCAGCACGAGCGCGAGCAAGCAGGCCAGCGCAGATGCGCTCACACGCACCGCCTCCTGGCGGACGACGAGCGTGCGCACGCGCGCCAGGAACCCGGCGATGGCAATCGCCGCGAGAGTAGATCGACCGACGGGCACGCGCGCCTGCAGCATAGCGCTTCGCCGTGCAGTTGCCGTCGGTCGCGAGCGCGTCCCGATGATATAAGGAGGGCGCGTGAATAAGGCCGGTCAACGAGCGTCCACCCCGACGCATGCAGTTGACGACGCCGATCTCGTCCTCGCGGCGCGACGCGGCGATCGGGACGCCTTCCGTACCCTCTACGAGCGCTACCACCGCCGGGCGTACACGCTCGCCCTCGGGGTCGTCCGCTCTCCCGACGACGCGCTCGACGTGGTCCAGGATGCGTTCATCAAGGCCCACAAGTATCTGGATAAGTTTGAAGGCGCGTCGAGCTTCTACACCTGGCTGTACCGCATCGTCATGAACCTCGCCATCGACCACCTCCGCAAGCACCGCCGGCACAAGCCCGTCGAGCTCGACGAGACCCGCCTCGGCGACGGCACCGACCGCGCCGTGGATGACTCGTTACTACCTAAAATCCTTGGGGGAAACCCGGGCCGAGCGCTCATGGACAAGCAGATCCGCGCCCGCATCGACGCCGCCCTCGAGACCCTCTCGGACAACCACCGCGCCGTCCTCGTGATGCGCGAGCTCGAGGGGCTGTCCTACGAGGAGATGGCCGCCGCGATGGAGTGCAGCAAGGGCACGATCATGTCGCGCCTGTTCCACGCGCGGAAGAACATGCAGGCGCAGCTGGCCGACCTGCGCGGGGACGGCGCGCCCGCCGCCGACAGCTCGACGGACCTGCCCGCGGCCCAGGGGTCGGCGTAGCCATGGCGGATCCCAAGCCCACCGGCACCGATCTCGAGCTGATGCAGCACGTCGACGGCGAGCTCGACGAGGCGGCGGACCGCGAGGTCGAGCTGCGCATCGGACGCGATCCCGATGCCCGGGCCAAGGTCGACGCGCTCGGCGAGGTCAGCGAGCTGCTCCGCGGGCACCTCGAGCTCGCGACGGACGCCGTGCCGGCGCGCCGGTTCGATCAGATCTGGCGCGAGATCGACAAGCAGCTCGACCTCGCCGCCGCGCCCGCGCCCGCCGCGGTCCCCGCCGAGCGGGCCGCGAGCGAGTCCGTGATGATGGTGCTGCCGGCCCAGGCTTCCCTGTGGCGGCGGGTCACCCACTGGCTCGACCGCAAGCGCGGCTACGTCATCACGGCGATGGTGAGCGCCGGCGCGGTCGCCGCGATCGCCCTCGTCGCGCGGCCCGGCGGAACCGGCGCGGCCCCCGTCGAGCAGGCGGTGGCCCATCGCCCCGCGGAGCTCGAGGCACTCGACACCCCCGGCGGGACGTGGACCATGATGAACGTCAGCGATGAAGATGGAGCCGCGACCGTGATCTGGGTAACCCCTGAGGATACTGTGGAGGGCCTATGAACCGCCTCGCGCTCGCCGCCGCCATCGCCGTTGCCAGCCTCGGCGGGCTGCGTTCGGCCGTGGCCGATGACAAGGCGGACTGCTCGTTCCTCGAGTTCACGGCGACGAAGGGCAAGGAGCCGGCGATCGACCCGGATCTGAAGCCGCTCGAGAAGAAGCTCGCCCACTCGGCGCCGTTCGCGTCGTGGAACACGTTCCGGGTCCAGACGAAGCTCGACAAGACGCTCCAGAAGTCGAAGGCCGAGGCGCTGGCCCTCAAGACGGGGACGGCCAACGTGATCCTGCGCGAGCGCAGCGCGGCCCGGGTGAACCTCGGGATCACGCTCGACGGCGCCGACGGCAAGCGCGTCCTCGACGCGAAGCCCGACTTCCAGACCGGCGACTGGTTCTTCGTGGGGACGAGCACGCCAAACGCCAAGGATGACGGGCACTTCCTCGCGCTGATGTGTAAGTAGCCCGCGCGGCGAAGAAATCCGGTCGGGTTCCCGTTATACCCGCCTGCGATGAGCGGGACGTACCTCCAGCCGAAGCGGCGCCGCTGGTTGTGGCCGCTCGCCGGCCTCGCGGTGTTCCTGGCCGCCGGGATGGTGGCGCTCGTCCTCATCTATCCGCGGCTCGGCGCGTCGATGGTGCGGAGCCGGGCGGTCGACAAGCTCGGCGCGAAGCTCGGGCGCGATGTCCACGTCGGCAAGGTGGACGTCTGGTTCGGCCACGCGGTCCTGCACGACATCGCGGTCCGCGGCGAGCTCGACGGCGACACGCCGCTCGTGCAGATCGACCGCGTCGAGATCGCGTTCGACGGCTGGAGCTCGCTGCTGGGCCGGGTCGAGCTCGGCGCGGTGGTGGTCGACGGCGTCACGGCCACGCTCCGCCGCGGCGCCGACGGGCGCGACAACCTGCGCGACGTGCTCGATCGCCTGCGCGCGCCGGGCGCCGGCAGCGGCGAGGGTGACGCGACGGCCAAGCTCCGGCCGACGGCGATCGAGGTGCGGCACGTGCGGCTGCTCGCGAACGACGACCAGACCGGCACGACGGCGCTCGTCAGCGACGGCGACGCGCACTGGACGCCGGGCGAGCTCGCGGTCCAGCTCCGCAACGTCACGGCCACGACGATCGGCGCGCCGAAGGCCGTCGCCGCGGTCATGAACATTCACAAGCTGAGCGGCGCGGCCCCCGTCGTGGCGATCGAGGGCGGGGAGCTGGCGCTGTGGCCGACGATGGCACTGTCCGGCATCACGGGCTCGGTCGTCGCGGATCCGGCGCGCGCCGGGCAGTACGTGATCGAGGTCGCCGGCAGCTGGGGCGGCGTCCCGGGGCGGCTCTGGACGGCGAAGGGCGCGCTCGATCCCGTGGCGCTGACGGCGACGGTGGATCTCGAGGCGGCGAAGTTCCAGCTCGACCGGTTCGCGCCGATCCTCGAGCACTCCGCCGTCGTGGACTACGCGAGCACGTCGGTCGACACGAAGGTGCACATCGAGGCGGACCGCGCGGGCGCGAAGTTCGCCGGGTCGTTCCACCTGTCCGGCTTGAACGTCGGCCACCCGATGATGGCGGACAAGGAGGTCCACGACCTCGATCTGTCCGGGACCGTCGCCGGCAGCTTCGACCGCGCCGCGCGGACCGTCGAGCTCACGCAGGGCGACTTCGTCACGCGCGACGTGCCGTTCTCGATCACCGGCGTCGTGGCCGCGCCGCATCGCCCGGTCACCGAGGGCGTGGCGCCGCCCGCCGCGCCCGCCGGGCCTGCCGATCTGGGCGCGCCGGCGGGGCCGCTGTCGGGGCCGCATGGCCTGCAGGTCGTGAAGCTCCACATGGTCATCCCCACGATCGCCTGTCAGCGCGTGCTCGACGCGATCCCGAAGGAGATGGCGCCGTACATGGGCGGCTATCGCCTCAAGGGCGTGTTCGACGCGGACGTGGCGCTCGCGATCGACTGGGCGAACCTCGACGCGACGACGCTCGACGGGCACGTGGGCATCCGCGGCTGCCACGTGGTGGACGAGCCGGGCGACTCGCCGCGGCGGCTGCTCGAGGAGTTCCAGCACTACGTCGAGGTCGACAAGGGCGAGTGGATCTCGTTCCAGGTCGGGCCGAGCAACCCCGACTTCGTACCGTTCGACGCGATCTCGCCGTACCTCGTGAAGTCGATCATGTCGACGGAGGACTCGGCGTTCTATTACCACCACGGGTTCATCACGTCGGAGTTCCACACCGCGCTGGTCAACGACCTCAAGGCCAACGGGTTCAAGTTCGGCGCGTCGTCGATCACGATGCAGATGGTCAAGAACGTGTTGCTCTACCGAGAGAAGACGCTCGCGCGAAAGCTCCAGGAGCTGTTCCTGACCTGGCACGTGGAGAACACGCTGTCGAAGGATCGCATCCTCGAGATCTACTTCAACGTCATCGAGTTCGGGCCGGGCCTGTATGGCATCGGGCCGGCGGCGCAGCACTACTTCGGCAAGCCGGCGAAGGATCTGAACCCGGTCGAGGCGGCGTTCTTCTCGACGATCTTGCCGGCGCCGAAGGAGCGCTACAAGCAGTACTGCGCCGGCACGCTGACGAAGTGGACGCAGGCGAAGATCGAGCGAATCCTGGCGATCGAGCTCAAGCGCGATCGGCTGACGCAGGTGGAGTACGACGAGGCGATGAAGACGCCCCTCCTGTTCGTCAAGCCGGAGGGTGACGGCGCCGAGACGGAGGAGGAGTGCATGAAGCGCGTCAAGAAGGCGATCAAGAACGCGCGCAGCACGAGCCCGTTCGCGGCCGGCGCGGGGCCGGACGGGCCGATCGCGGAGCCGCCGGCGAAGAAGCCGTCGAGGCACGATGGCGACGCGAAGAAGGACGGCGACGAGAAAAAGGATGGCGACGAAAAGCCCAAGCACCGCCGGCACCACAAACCGGACAAGACCGACCAGAGCGACCAGAGCGACCAGAGCGACAAGAGCAATCGCGACGCCAAGCCGCAGTCGCCCGCGCCGTAAGGCGTGGTAGACCCTCGCCCATGCGGAAGCTCGTCTTGGCGCTCGCCCTCGCGGTCACCGCCGCGGCCGCCGCGCCCGCATGGGCCGATCCGCCGGAGTCGCACGAGTACCTCGCGAACCGGCCGTCGGGCTTCTGGACGTCGAACCGGCCGGCGGTCGGCGGCGCGTATCGCTACCGCCTGCTCGGCATCGGCGTGGTGATCGCGGCCGGCATGGGCGTCCTCATGTGGCGGCTCGTCAAGCGCGCCACGCCGCCCCAGCCGCGCAAGCTCGGCTAAAAGATCGCCCGCGGGCCGCGGCGGGGCGACCCTCGGCGGGTGCGGCCCTGGTTGATCGCGTGCGCGCTCGTGGCGACGGCGGCGACCGCGTCCGCCGATGACGCGATCGCCGTGGGCGCGGCGGTCGGCGCGGGCGGGCAGGGCGCGGCGACGTACGGCGCGATGGAGCTCCGGTTCGACGCGGCGTGGCCGGACGCGGGCGTCGTCGTCGGGCTCGGCGGGCGCGCGGTGTGGGAGGACGGCGTCTTTCGCGCGGCGGACTGGGCGCGCGCCGCGGATGCGATCACCCTCGTGCGCGACGTGCGCGTGGTGCGGCAGGTCCGCGACGGGGTGACGCTGGCGGCGGCGGCGGGTGGCCTCGCCCCGAGCCACCTCGGCGATGCGGCCGATGGCTATCGCGCGGCGCTCGACGATCGGATGCGCACCGGCGCGCGGGCCTCGCTGACAACCGAGCGCGCGACCGCGACGGTCGAGATCGACGACGTCCTCGACCCGGCGCTCGTCGGCGCGGTCACCAAGGTCGTCGTCGCGCCGACGTGGACGGCGAGCGCGGCGGTCGCCATCGATCCGGGCTCGATGCCCTATGGATCGCACGAGGCCGTCGAGGTCGGGCTGGCGCGCTCGCTCGATGTGGTCGAGCTCGGCGGGTCCTTCCTCGTCGAGCCCGGGTCCGGCGCCGCCGCCATCGCGTGCGCCCGCACGCACCTCACGCGGGCTCGTCTCCGCTACACCGCTGCTGTCGATCTCCGCGCGGGCCGTGGCGACCTCGGCTCTGCGTTCGGCCCGCTCTATCGCGCCGAACGCGCGACGGTGTGGATGCGCACCGGGATCGGCGCCGGCGGGGGCGCGTCCATCGGCCTCGTCGCGCCCGGGGGGTGGCTCGATGCATCTCTCCGCGAACGCCCGGGCCTCGGTCCGCTCGCCACGCTCGCCGCCGGCGCCCCGCTCGGGCGCTACGTCCAGGCCGCGGGGTGGCTCGCCGCCGCGCGCGACGCCTCCGCCGGCGCCGCCGAGCTCCGCGTGGCGTGGGCCCGCCGCCTGTTCAGCTCGCTCCAGCTCGCTCGCATGATCCACGCCGACGACACGCCAGCCTGGTCGCTCACCGTCTGGTTCGGCGCGTCGACCTAGCGGCACGCGAACAGCCGGGCGGGTAGCCTAGCGGTTGTCCTGACAGCTCGGTGCTGACACGAGGCGAGGGGCACCACGGAGGCCAGACGTGACGACCCAGTGCGAAGTTCTCGCGCGCGGCACGCGCGATGGTTCACGCTCTTGCCGACGATCGGCATCGGGCCGCGCGCCGTCGAGCTACCGTATAGTGCCGCCGTGGTCCCCGGCCGCGTCCTCGCTGAGAAGTACCGCCTCGACGAGGTGATCGGCGAGGGCTCGATGGGCATCGTCTGGCGTGCCACGCAGCTCGGCCTCGGCCGCGCCGTCGCGGTGAAGGTCCTGCACGGCGCGCTCGCCCGGCGCGAGGACACCCGCGCGCGGTTCGTGCGCGAGGCGCGCGTGGCGGCGGCGCTGCGGCACCCAGCCGTCGTCGCCGTGCTCGATTTCGGCGAGACCGACGGCGCGCTCTACCTCGTGATGGAGCTCCTGGTCGGCCAGACGCTGCGCGGGCACATGGCCGAGGAACGCCTGCCCATCGCCGAGGCCGCGCGCATCGCCGTCGACGTGGCGACCGCGCTCGTCGCCGCGCATCAGATCCACCTCGTGCACCGCGATCTCAAGCCCGAGAACATCTTCCTCGAGACCAGCGAGGACGGCTACCGCGTGCGCGTCGTCGACTTCGGGCTCGCGTTCATCTCCGCCCCGCCCGGCGAGACGCACGGCAGCCTGGGCCGCATGACCGAGGAGGGCATCCTCGGCGGCACGCCGCTCTACATGTCGCCCGAGCAGACGCGCGCCCTCGAGGTCGGACCGGAGAGCGACGTGTACGCGCTCGGCTGCGTGTTCTACGAGCTCGTCCTGGGCCGGCCGCCGTTCGGCGGGGCGATCGCGGAGCTCCTCACTCGCCACGCGTATGCGGCGCCGATCCCCTTGCGCAAGCTCGCGCCCGACCTCGCGATCGATCCGCTCGTCGACGAGCTCGTGCTCGCGATGCTGGCGAAGAGCCCGGCCGCGCGCCCGTTGCCGCAACACATCGTGGACGTGCTCGGGCCCATCGCGGCGGGCGCCGGGGCGGGCGGGCGCTCGCGCTCGAACGAGGGCCGCGCCGAGCGCATGGTGGGCCTCGTGCCGCCGCCCGCGCCGGAGCCGGTCCTCGGTCGGGCGCCCACGCTCGCGCAGGAAGCGACGATCGTCGCGTGGATCGGCGCGGCCGACGAGGCGCTCGCGCTCGGCCTCGCGGTCAACGGATTCGAGGCGCTGCCGTCCGACGGACCGACGGTGGGCCGCGTGGTGTTCGCGCCCGGCGCGTCGCTCGAGACGCTCGCCGCGCTCGTCGCCGCTGGCCGCCCGGTCGTCACCGATGTCCCGAGCGGCGACCTCGACGGCATCACGGCCCGCCTCCGCGCCGGCGTCGCCGAGGTCGTATCTCGGCCGGTGAGACCAGAAGAGCTCGCACGCAAGCTCCTGCGGGCCCTCCGCCGGCGCCCGACGTAGCGACGCGAACCCCACCGCAACCCCACGGCGCTCCGCCGACGCCCCATCCCCCGCGATGGCCTGACGTACAGTGGCGGAGATGGTGGCCCAGGCGCGTCCGCGTGGTCGGTTCGGGAGGCGACTCGCCGTCGTCATCCTGGTGCTGGTCATCGCGCCGCTCCTCGCGGTCGGGTGGCGGCTCATCGGCGTCAACCAGGACGCCCTCGAGGACGCGAATCGCGATCTCCTGTTCTCCGTCCTCGACGACGTCAGCCACACCCTCGACGGAACGGTCACGCAGTCCGCCGCGGGGCTCGTCGCGATCCGGCAGGCGCTGACCAACGATCAGGCGAGCAGCGCCGAGCGCGCGGCGCACCTGACGGAGCTCGTCGCCGTCCTGCCCGGGCTCACCGTCGTCGGCCTCTACGACGAGCACGGGGTGAAGTTCAACGTCGCGCGGCGCGTCGGCGACACGACGCCGCTGCCCGACGCGCTGCCCCCGGCGCTCCTCGCGGCCGCGGCGGCCACCGGCACGGCCATCGGCGAGGTCACGCGTGGCCCCGCCGGCCCGAGCGTGCCGATGGCGGCGCAGATCACGCTCCCCGAGGCGACCTGGTACGCGTACACGGCGGTCTCGCTGGCGCCGCTGGACACGCGCGTCGCCGAGGTCGCGCGCGACCGCTTCGGCGACAACCTCGACTCGGTGTTCGTGGTCGACGCGAAGCTGCGCGTGATCTCGCACCCCGATCCCGAGCGCGCGCAGGCGATGGTCGATGTCAGCCAGTCCGGCCTGTTCGCGCACCTCCCGCCGGGCTCGCTCGATCAGCCGGTCGCGCTGATCGAGTACGCCACGTATCCCTCTCCGGCGGGCGAGATGGTCGGCGCCGTGCGCCGGCTGCCGTCGTCGACGTTCGCGGTGGTGGCGCAGCTGCCGCGCGCGCGCGTGTTCGCGTCGATCACGCGGATGCGGCTCATCGTCGTGGTCGTGGTCGGCATCGCCGGGCTGCTCGCCGCGATCGCGGCGCTGGTCCTCGCGCGCCAGCTGAGCGCGCCGATCCGCCGGCTCGTCACGTTCGCGCACCGGCTCGCCGCACGCGAGTTCACCGCGGTCGCCGACGTCCACACCGGCGACGAGCTCGAGGTCCTCGGCGCGGCGATGACCGATGCCGCGCAGGCGCTCGCGGCCAGCGACGCGAAGCTCGTCGAGGAGGCGTCGATCCGGTCCGACCTCGGGCGCTATCTGCCGGCGCAGCTCGTCGACAAGGTCGTCCGACGCGAGCAGTCGCTCCAGCTCGGCGGCCATCGGCGCACGGTGACGGTGCTGTTCGCCGACGTCGCGTCGTTCACGCGGCTGACGGAGAACCACCCTCCGGACGTGGTCGTCACGATCCTGAACCAGCTGTTCACGATCCTGACGGAGATCGTGTTCCGCCACGGCGGCACCGTCGACAAGTTCATCGGCGACTGCGTGATGGCGTTCTGGAACGCGCCCGACGACCAGCCGGATCACGCGGCGCGCGCGCTCGCGGCGGCGACGGACATGCTGCGCTGGCTCGAGATCGGCAACGAGGCGTGGCAGGCCAAGCACGGCGTCACGATCCACCTCGCGATCGGCGTCAACACGGGGGAGGTCGTGGTCGGTAACTTCGGCTCCGAGAGCCGCATGACGTACACGTGCATCGGCGACTCGGTGAACGTCGCGGCGCGGCTGGAGGGCATCGCGCGGCCGCAGCAGATCCTCGCGTCGCGCGCGACCCGCGATGCGGCGCCGGGCGCGTTCGACTACGTCTCGCTCGGCGAGCAGCGGTTGCCGGGGCGCCTCGAGACGGTCGATGTCTACGAGGTCAGCCTGTGATCGGTACGGTGGTCGCGGGTCGCTACCAGCTCGATGCGATGATCGGCAGCGGCGGCACGGGCACCGTATTCCGTGCGCTCGACCTGCGGCTCCAGCGGCCGATCGCGATCAAGCTCCAGCACCGCGGCGGCGAGGTCGCGCTGGCCCGGCTGCAGCGCGAGGCCCGCATCGCGGCGCTCGTCCAGACCGCGGGGATGCTGCGCATCCTCGACGTGGGCCAGGACGGCGAGCTCGCGTACCTCGCGATGGAGCTCCTCGACGGCGAGACGCTGCACGCCCGCGCCACGCGGCACCCACCGGATCTCTCTCGCGCGCTTGGCTGGACGGCCAGCTGCGCGAAGACGATGGCGGCGGTCCACGCGCACGGCATCGTCCACCGCGACCTCAAGCCCGACAACCTGTTCCTCGACACGCAGGCGACCGCCGAGGTGCTCGTCGTCCTCGATTTCGGTCTCGCGTTCGCGACCGAGCACGAGGATCCCGCGCTCGGCCGGCTCTCCGATCCGGATCAGACGGCAGGCACGCCGACGTACATGCCGCCCGAGCAGATCTGCGACGCCGAGGTGGGGCCGCCCGCCGATGTCTACGCGCTCGGCTGCGTGCTCTACGAGCTCCTCGTCGGCGAGCCGCCGTACTCCGGCGACCGCGCGCAGCTCCTCGCGAGCCACCTCTACGCGGCGCCGCCGCCGGTCCGCGAGCGCTCGCCGTGGGCGCCCCCGGAGGTCGAGGTGCTGCTGCAGCAGATGCTCGGTAAGTCGCCAGGCCGCCGGCCGACGATGCCGATGGTGGCGGACCAGTGCCGCGCGATCGCGAGGTTCCACACGGCCCGCGCCGAGGGCGAGCGGCCCGAGTCGCGCTCGACGCGCGCGGTGACGCTGCCTCCGCCGCGCGCGGCGCGCACACCGGCCCCGACAGAGGCGGGCTCGCGTCGGGTGCTCGTCCTCGCCTCGGGCACGACGGATGGGGAGCTCGCGATCGCGCTGGCCGCGAACGACATGGAGCTGACGATGGACCCGGGCGCCCCGCGCGATGTGGTGCTGGCGCTCGACCTGCCCGAGGCCGACCTCGCGGCGTGGCTGGCGAGTGACACGCCGGTGCTCGCGTCGGCCCCGAGCGGCGATCTCGACCGGGCCATGCACCTCGTGCAACAGGGCGCGGCCGATGTGGTGACGACGCCGGTCCGGGGCGACGTGGTCGCGCGGAAGCTGTTACGGATCTTGCGCGAGCGCGCGCGGAGGACACGATGAGCACCGAGTACCTGTTCCGATCCACGGTCATCGCGGCGCTCGTGGCGAGCGCGGGGGCCGCCGCGGCCGACCCGGCCACCACGCGGAGCTACGTCGTCCGCCCGGGCGACTCGTGCGTGAGCATCGCCATCCGCGAGCTCGGCGACCGCGCAGGCCTCGCGAAGATCCACGAGCTCAACCCCGATCTCGGCCCGACGCCGCACGACCTCAAGCCGGGCCAGATCCTGAAGCTCCCCGTCGCCGCCACCTCCCCCGACGCGAAGCTCACCGGCTCGCGCGGCGCGGTCCGCGTTCGCAAGCCGGAGATCGACAACTGGGATCCGGCGCAGCGCGGCATGGATCTCTACCGCGCGTGGCGCATCAACTCGCAGGAGCGCTCGAGCGCCGAGGTGACCTTCCAGGACGCCTCGCGGCTCGCGATGCGCGAGAACACGATCATCGTGATCTTCGGGCCGCTGTCGGCGCACGCGCTCGTCACGCCGACGCAGGCCGTGCTCGAGAACGGCGGCCTCGAGAGCCGGCTCGACGCGGCCTCGAAGAAGACGCTCCTCGTGCGCACGCCGTCGAGCGAGGCGCAGGTCGGCGCGGGGCACTCGCTCGTCACCGTCGACGCGAGCGGCGCGAGCATCGTCGGTAACCACGGCGGCGCGGCGGTCGTGGTCCGGGGCGTCGACGCGCGGAAGCACGCGACGGGCGCGGGCGTGGCCGTGACCGTCGGCATGGGGTCGAAGGTGATACCGGGCAAGCCGCCGGCGACGCCGCGCAAGCTGCCACCCCCGCCGAGCTGGACCGCGGGCCCGCGTCACTTCATCGACCTCGCCGGCGGCGGCGCGACGCTCGCGGTGCGCTGGGACGCCGTGCCGAACGCCGCGAAGTATCGCGTGGAGCTGGTGGACCCCGCCGGCGCCGAGCTGGCGTCGCTCGAGGTCCCCGCGACGGTGACCGCGTTCGAGGCGCAGCGCGTGCCGGTGGGCGCGTACATCGCGCACGTCTCCACGATCGACACCGAGGGCTTCGAGAGCATCCGCTCGGCGGACGCGCCGCTGGACGTGCTCGCGGTGGCGGCGTACGCGCCGGGCTCGGCGACGCCGCTCGTGGCCGCGGTGGCGGCGCTGCCCGGGCCGGAGCTCGGCGGAGCGGCCGCGGTGGCGGCGCCGTTCGCGCTCGCGCAGG
>JANXOM010000101.1 GCA_025353585.1 Deltaproteobacteria bacterium | reverse complement strand
GTCCACGGCGCGCCTCGTCCGCCCGCACTGCCATCGGCCGTGTGGATCAACAAGCCCAAGACAGGAGCCGATGCTCAGCCCGCGATCGATTCACTAAACTAATGCTCTCCGGTGTCTCAAACTCGTTGACAGGTTCCGCTGCTCACCAAGGCGAAGCGGCTCAGCCTCGAGCTGACGCTCACCATCGCCAGGCAACTCGGCTCGGCCCTCGACGCCGCGCACGAGGCAAAGATCGTCCATCGCGACGTGAAGACCGAGAACGTCCTGCTGGCCCAGGATCGCGGCGGCCCGATGCGCGCGAAGCTCACCGATTTCGGGATCGCGAAGCTGATGGACGGCCACGCACGGTTCGGGCTCGAGACCGGCAACAAGAAGACGTTGGGCTCGCCGGGGTACATGAGCCCGGAGCAATGCATGGGCCTCGGCGCCGGAAGCGTGGACGAGCGCGCCGACGTGTACTCGCTGGGCACGGTCATATACGAGATGGTCTGCGGGCAGCGGCCCTACACCGGCAACTCCATGTTCGTTCTGATCAACAAGCTGACGAGCAACGAGCCCTTTCCGCGCCCCATCGAGCTGCGACCCGAGATCCCGGCCGCGTGGGACGCCCTGATCATGGCGGCTCTCGCTCACCGGCGTGAGGACCGGATCCAGACGGTCAAGGAGCTGATCCGCGGGCTCGCGGAGGCGCTCCCCGGCGGCGATGCGCTGCTCAGCTACGTGGCGCCGCGGTTGATCGACAACGCGATCGCACCGAACGCCAAGACGATCTCGGACGCGATGGGGGTCGCGGTCTCGCACTGGACGGCGACGAGTCAGACCTCGACCGCCACGCCGCGACGCTCCAGCGCGATCACGGCGGGGGCGGCGAGAAGCGCCGGCTCGGGCGCATCGTCGGTGGGATCGCGGCCGGGGTCGTCCTCGGCGCGAGCGCGTTCGCCGTGTTGTCGATGATCTCGAAGCATCGCGGCGGGTCGGAGTTGCCGGTCGTCGCGACGAGCACGGCGGCCTCGCCGCCCGGTGCAGCGAGCGTGAGCCTGCCGACGGCGACTGCACCGGTCGTCGTCTGGGATGCAGCGGTGGTCGCGGCGACCAGTCCCGCGGATGCCGCCGCGATCACGCAGACCGCCGATGCGTCACCCGCGGCGGTCGACGCCGCGGCGCCCCCCGGCGATGCACGTCCGGCGGCCCACGTGATCGTGGTGCCCGTCCAGCCATCCGTGCCCGCCACCCACGCGCCGCCGCCCGTCGTCCGTGCGGTCGGCGAGGGCTCGCTGCTCGTCCAGGTCGATCCGTGGGCGGACGTGACGGTCGATGGCACGCCGCGAGGTACCACGCCCGTTCGCCTGAAGCTCTCCGCTGGTCCTCATCGCGTGACGCTCGCCAACAAGACGCAGAAAGAAGACGTGACCGTGAATATCGTGCTCGACGGAACCACCAAGCTCGAAAGGTCCTGGTGACCGGGATGCGCCCCTGGATGCTCTCTCTCGCCAGCGTGGTGCTCGGTCTGGCGGTGACGCCGGCGCTCGCCGACACCGGTCCGGGCGTCGTCATCGTGGTGGGCACGGTTCCGGCCAAGGATCTGACGGTGGTGACGACCGCCGTCACGTCCGCCGCGCGCAACGCCGGATGGACCGTCGTCGACAAGCACCTGACAGGCGCCCAGTCGATCGCCGTCCTGGATTGCCTGATCGGTACGGAGCCCTGGCCCTGCTTGACCGCCGCGCTCGGCAAGGACGTCGAGAAGCTGATCGTCGTCCACGTCGCGTCCGACCACGGCCCGGATGGCGGTCCCGCCACGACGCTCGCCGAGCAGATCATGGTCACGGGGTCCGACGTCGCCAGCAGCGACCAGCGGGCGTGCCCGCGCTGCGCCGATGCGGCGCTCACCAGCGCCGCCTTCGATCTGACCAAGTCGCTGCTCGGCGAGGCCGCCGCCGGGACGAGTCGAACGACGCTCGCGATCACCTCCACGCCGCCCGGCGCGTGGATCACGCTCGACGCGAAGACCGTCGGCGCGACGGACCATACGTACCCGGTGGCGCCCGGCCCGCACACCGTGATGGTGCAGCGGCTCGGGTCCGAGACGGAGGTGCGCACGGTCACGGCGCGCGAGAACGAGAACACGCCCGTCGCGTTTCAACTGCACGCGGGGAACGGTCAGATCGTCGTGCCGCCGGTCGTCGATCACCCGCACCCGCACGTCGTCCCCGGGCTCGTGATCGGCGTCGGGGTTGTCGCGCTCGTTGGGGGCTCGGTGATCTCGCTCGAAGCGGACGGACCCGGCAAGGGCCACCCGCAACCGACGTACCTCTACAGCGGTCCCGGCATCGGGCTCGCCGTTGCGGGCGGCGTGGCCGCTGTGGTCGGCGGCTGGCTGTGGCATCGCGCGAGCCAGACCCAGGCGGCGATGGCGGTGTCCGCGCCGACGGTCTCGATCTCGGCGCAAGGTACCGTCCTCGGCTGGACAGGGAGCTTCTGAACATGCACCATCACCGTTCGATCTGGATCATCGGCTGCGTCGCGGTCGTCATCGCGGTCTCGGGTTGTCGTAAGAACCCGCTGCATTGCGACGGTCACCCCGACAACGAGTGCGACGAGCTCGCCGACGCCCCGCCGATCGATACGCCGCCAGGCTGCACCGGCGATCCGCAGTGCTCGGGCTCGGCGGCGGTGTGCGACCTCGCAGCGGCGACGTGCGTGCAGTGCACGAGCGCCGAGGCGACCGCATGCATGGGGACGACCCCCACGTGCGGCAGCGACGACGCGTGTCGCGCGTGCGCGGCTCACGCAGACTGTCCGGCGGCGGCGTGCCTGCCGGACGGCTCGTGCGGGACGGATGCGAACGTTGCGTACGTCGACCCGACCGGAACCGATAACGCGCTGTGCACGAAGGCAATGGCGTGTACGAAGGTCGCCAAGGCGCTGGCCACGGGCCGGCCGTTCGTGAAGTTCACCGGGACGACAAACGAGCAGGTCGCGATCACCAGTCAGAACGTCACCCTCCTCGCCGACACTGGCGCGGCGCTTACCCGTACGAGTAACGGCAATATCCTTGTCGTCGACGGCACGAGCCAGGTCGAGATCTACGATTTGACCGTTACGGGGGCGTCCGGAACGGGCGTCGGACTGTTCCTCCCAACGGGAAACACCGCGTCGCTGTCGATGCATCGCGCCCAGGTCACGAACAACACAGGCGGCGGCATCTCTGCCTCCGGCGGGACGCTGACGGTGACGCAGTCGACGATCTCGGCCAACCAGGGCGGCGGCATCTCGGTGAGCGGCGCGGCGACGTTCGACATCACCAACAACTTCATCTTCCGCAACGGCGACCAGGACACGGGCACCTTCGGCGGAGTCGACCTCGGCATCGCGACCGCCGGGTCCAACCGGTTCGCGTTCAACACCGTCGCCGACAATCGGGCCGCGATCAACTCGGGTGGCGTCATCTGCAACGTCGCTGCGCTGGCGTGTCCGAACAACATCGTGGTCCGCAACACGCTCGCGGGGAGCGCGAACGCGGCTAACGCGCAGACCTCGGGGGCGTGTACGTATCCGACGTCGGCCGTCGCGAACGACGCGAGCGCAATGGCGTTCGCGCATGGGGACAGCGCGCCGTTTGACTATCACCTGACGTCAAGCAGTGCGGCGGTCGACCACGCGACGACTGTCACCACGGTCTCCGTCGATGTCGACGGCGACGCGCGGCCTCAAGGCAGCGCCGACGATCAGGGTGCGGACGAATTCAAGCAATAGGGGAGAGCGGGTAGTACCTTGATGACCAAGCACCGTTTCGTTGCGACCTGCGTCGCGCTCGCCGCCGTGGCCGGCCCGGCCCGTGCGGGCATCGTCGTCGTGTCGTCGACCGGCAAGTCGTCGTCGTCGTCGCCGCCGCCACCGCGGCTCCACGTGATCGACGAGGTACTCGGCCAGCTCGTCGCCGACGGCTTGGTCGTCGATCCCACGGCGATCAGCCAGGCGGTCGGGGCAACGTTTCCGCGGCCGCAGCGCGCGGACCCGGCGCTCACCGCGACCGTGCTGTTCGACCAGATGAAGCGCGGCGTCAACGCGTACTTCGCCACCAACTACGTGGAGGCCGAGAAGCAGCTCGCCGCCGCGATCGAGCTGGCGCATGCCAACGTCTCGTTGATCGTCGCGGACTTCACCAATCGCAAGCTCTGGGTGCGAGCGCACATCGATCTCGCTGTCACTCGCCAGCGCGTCGGCAACCCGCAGGCGGCCGAGGAGCCGATGGCGGAGCTCGCGCGGAGCTATCCCGCCATGACGTCGGTCGCCGATGACTACGGCCCCGAGGCCGACGCGGTGTTCCAGCGGGCGCGGAAGCGGCTCGTCGCGCTGGGGAGCGGCTCGCTCGTCGTTCGCGTGAACGACCCCACCGTGCTGGTCTTCGTCGACGAGGCCGATCAGCCGCGTAACGCCACCTTCGAAGAGAATTTGCTCGCCGGCACCTACCGGATCCTGGTCGAGGATCCAAAGGGCAACGGGCGGCGCTACGACGTCGTCGTCACGCCTGGGCACCAGACCCAGCTCGCCGTGGACTGGCCGCGCGATCTCGCCATCTCCGTCGAGCCCCAGAGAGTCGCGCTCGCGTTCGCGTCCGATGCGGCCCGCGCCAACGAGGGGGCCTATCTCCAGGGCCTCGCGCGTCCGCTGAACACGTCGGTCGCCATCGCGGTCGGCGAGATCGTCTGGCAAGGCAACCCGGCGATCGTCGGGACCACGTATCGCGTCGAGACCGGCGAGGTCATCTGGACGGGCCTCGTCATCCTCGATGGCCGCGACGACGACGACGCGCACGCGCTCTCGAACTTCGTCGCCTGGGGGATCGAGCCGCACGATCCGACGCTCGTGCTGGTGAAGTTAACGGCGCCGCCGTGGAGCGCCGGGGTGCCGGCCGCGCCGCAGGCGCACGAGTCCGACGAGGCCGGCTGGACGGACTACACGACCGGCGTGCTGGCGGTGGCGGCGCTCGGCGGCGGGACGGTCCTCGCGATCGACGGCACCCACCGCGGGCTTGGCTACGGCGCGCTGGCGGCGGGCGCCGTGCTCGGCGTGGTCGAGCTCGTGCGCATCGTGCGGCGCCACCACGCCGAGACCGCCGCCCCTCGACTCCCCGATGGCGCTGGATCGCTCGCCGCGGTCCTCGGCTGGACGTTCTGAATGGCCGCCGAGGTCATCCCCGGCCCGACCCGCACCGACGCGGCGGGTCCCGACGAGTGGTTGATCGATGACGACGTCGTACGCCTGCGCCGCTGGGCGCTCGAGACCGTCCATCCGTTGCCGAGCCCGTCGACGGCCGAGGTGATCGTCGGAGCCGGCGCGGTGTGTGACCTCGTTCTCGACGATCCGGCGGGCCGGATCTCGCGCCAGCACGCGCGCCTGACCCACGACGGACGCTGGACGATCAGCGATCTCGGCAGTAAGAACGGACTGCGCATGGACGGCAGTCGCCGGCAAACGTTCCCGCTCGCGGCGGGCGTCGAGGTTGGGATTGGCGGGCTCACGCTGATCGTCGTGAGCGCGGCGACGCGTTCGGTCGTCTCGAGCATGGGCGCGAGCTCGCACGCGGCCCGGCAGTAGGACGCCCAGTGCCGAGGATGCTGCACGAGGAGCGCGTCGAGCTGCGCGACGACGCCCCGCGCCGGCGCCTCGAGCGCGGTCACGACGATGGCGGCGAACGGATCGCCGGGCTTCGGCGGGGCGACGGCGGCGGCGGCGGCGGCGGCGGCATCGAGCGGGGCTGGCGACAACGGCCTCGCCGGCGCCCGCAGCGTGGCGACGGCAGAGTCGAGCTCGGGGAACGCGTGCTGCGCGGAGCGCGCCATGACGACGTCGAGCGCGGCGGACTCGAGTGCGGGATCCGCCGCCGCGATCTCGGCGAGGGCGGCGAACGCAGCGGCATCCTCCGCGATCGTCCCGACGATGCCGAGCAGCGCGCCGTGCCGCGCGGGCGCCAGCGCGGCCGTCCGGCACCACGCGATCGGGACCAGATCGTCGCGGCTGTGCTCGGGGCACACGCGGGTCAGCCACGCGAGCACCCGCTGCTCGTGCGCGGCGCGCCGCTCGCCGTCCGTCGCGTTCGTCACGGCGAGTAGCGCGTTGACCTGGTGCCCGAGCGCCGTCGGGATCCGACCCGCCTCCGCCGTCATCGGGTACGGATTTGCGTCGGCCGTCGCGAGGTCCAGCATGCGGTCGAGGAGCGCGGTCGCCCGCGCCAGGCACGCCTCGCGGTTCGGGGACCGGCGCGCCGCGACATCGGCGTAGGCGCACGCGATGTCCCACGGATAGTCCTGGCGACCTGCATCGAGGACCGCGACGAAGCGTGCTTCGGTCGCGGGCTCGGCGACCGCATCGCCGAGGGCGGTCGCGATAGTCATGGCGGCGTAGCGCCCGCCGAACCCCAACGCGCGGTCCACGAGCGCCGTGCGATCGGCCCCCGTCGCGTGCGGCAGGAGCTCGCGGATCGCCGCGTACCCGAGCGCGCCGCCCGCACAGACGCGCGCGACGAGCGGGGCTCGGAGAGCCGCTTGTTCGCCGGCGGGCGCGGCGGCCGTGAGGATGCTCGCCGCCGTGACATCGCCCGGGCTCGACCCGGCGAAGACATCCCACGCGACGCGGAACGCCTCGGGCCGGACGCCGCGCGCGATGCGCTGGGCCGCGTAGCCCGCGCGCACGAGGCCGGGCCCCAGCCGGGCGAGGACCGCGGCCTGGACGTCCGCGGGGAGGTGCGGAAACCCATCGACGAGCGCGAACACGTACTCGCTGCCGGTGAACCCGCTGGCCAGCGCGAGCACCTCGTCGTGGAGCTCCGGCGCCACGGCGAGCACGGCGCCGAGGGCGCGGGGCCGGGCCCGCCGGGTCCGGACAGCCCGTGCGGCGCGCACGAGCGACTCGACCTCGACCGTACCCGCGAGCGCGGCGAACATCTCCGCCGCGGTGTCGAGCCCGGAGGCCGCGTCGGCAACGAGCGCGCCCGGGAGGCGCCCGGTACGAACGAGCGCCGCCGCCAGCGCGGGCGTCCACGT
The DNA here is from genome assembly GCA_025353585.1 of Deltaproteobacteria bacterium. GTDB lineage: Bacteria > Myxococcota_A > Polyangia > Haliangiales > Haliangiaceae > JABFXX01. Next base: position 8,263 of record JANXOM010000101.1, on the reverse strand, counting down.
GGCCGCGAGCTCGTGCAGACGCGCCTTCCGCGCCGCGCGCGCGACGGCCGTGACGACTTCGCTCACGCGGCATGCTCCAGCAGCGGATAGGTCCGGCGCAAGTGGTTCACCACGAGCTGCAGGCGGCGCTGCTTGCGCGCCTCCACCCGGTACAGCAAGTAGATCGTGGTGATCGGCCCCTCCCACGCGGGCAGCACCCGCGCGAGCTTCGGATCGCGCGTCGCGAACCACGCCGGCAACAGCGCGATGCCGTGCCCGTCGCGCGCCAGGTCGCGCAGCACGTGGCCCGCGTTCGTCGCGAGGCGCGAGCGCGGCTGGATCTCCGCCGTGCGGACGCCGTCGGTGAGCGTCCAGCGGGTATCCCGGCCCGACGCGAGCATCGCGTGCGTGGTCAGCTCCGCGGGCGCCGTCGGCGTGCCGCGGCGGCGAAGGTAGCGCGGCGCGGCGACGAGGATGCGCTTCCAGCTCGTCAGCGGCTGCGCGATGACCTGGTCGGACATGGGCAGGCTCGCGGTGACGCGGATCGCGACGTCGACATCGTCCAGCGCGAGGTCGATCACGCGGTCCTCGAGGCGGAGCTCGATCCGCAGGTCGGGATGTCCGCGAGCAGCGAGCCCACGAGCTGGGCGCCCGACTCCACGCCGACCGACACGGGCACGCTGATCCGCACGGGCAGATCCGCGAGCTCCCCGGCCACGGCCTGCGCGGCCTCCACCTCGTGCAGCACGCGCTGGCAGTGCTCGTAGTAGCGCTGCCCGGCGGCGGTGACCGCGACGCGTCGCGTGGTGCGCGCGATGAGCGGCGTGCCGACGCTGTGCTCCAGATCGGTGACGTGGCGGCTCACCGCGGCGACCGAGATGCGGAGCTGGCGCGCCGCGCGCGAGAGGTTGCCGGCGTCGACCACCTGCAGAAACGTCCCCATGCGCAACAGGAGATCCATCAGCCAATTATTACACTTTTCGTAACAGAGCCTCGCGCGGCGGCCCGCTACCGCCCGGGCGATCACGGCCGCACAACGTGTCCATGACCAGATTCACCGGCAAGTCCGTCCTCGTCACCGGTGCGAGCTCGGGCATCGGCCGTGCCGCCGCGCGCCGGTTCCTCGCCGAAGGCGCGACCGTCTTTGGCCTCGCGAGCAGCGACGCGTCGGCCGCCGCCGCGCGCGCCACCGACCCGCAGATCCGCTGGCTCGCCGCCGACCTGCGAGCCCCGGGCGCCGCCGCGGTGGTCGTCCGTCAACTCGGCGGCGCGCTCGACGTTCTCGTCAACAATGCCGGCATCTACAAGTTCGCCGCGCTCGCCGACACGTCCGACGAGCTCGTCCACGAGCACTTCGCGGTCAACGTGTACGGGCCCTATGCGCTCGTCCGCGAGGCGGCCCCGCTCCTCGCGACGGCCCGCGGCGTCGTGGTCAACGTGACGAGCACGTCCGCGCAGAAGCCGATGCCGCAGCAGACCGCGTACGGCGCGTCGAACGCCGCCCTCGAGGCGCTCACCCGCTCGTGGGCGGTCGAGCTCGCCCCGCTCGGGATCCGCGTCAACGCGGTGTCACCCGGCCCGACCCTCACCGAGGGCGTCCGGCGCATGCCGTTCCCGCCGGAGGTGTTCGCGCAGATGGCGAAGAGGATGGAGGCCATCATTCCGCTGGGCCGCGCCGCGCAGCCGGCCGAGGTCGCGCACTGGATCGTCGCGCTCGCCGTTCCGGCGTCGACGTGGCTCACCGGCCAGGTGCTGAACGTCGACGGTGGCCTCACTGCCACCTGACGCGCCCGCGCGTCCGCTCAGGTCGCGAAGTAGTGGCCGGCCGCGAGATCCGGCAGCAGCTTCGCGTGCTCGGGCGTCCAGCCGACGAGCGCGCGCGTCTTCGCGCTGGAGGTCGGGTTGTTGCCCTGGATGGCCCACGCCATGAACTCGCCGACGAGCGCCTTCGCCTCGTCCGGGCTCACGCTCTTCGCGGGGACGCCCGCACCCTTCGCGATGGCCTCCGCGATCGTCTTGAACGCCACGCCTTCGTCATCGGTCGCGTGCAGGCGCGAGCCGGCCGGCGCCTTCTCGATCGCGAGCCGGTAGAGGCGCGCGGCGTCGAGCGTGTGCACGGCGGGCCAGCGGTTCGCGCCGTCCCCGACGTAGGCCGCGTAGCCGTTCTTGCGCGCGGCCCCGATGAGGATCGGGAGGAAGCCGTGGAGGTCGAGCGAGCTGTGGACCGTCGGCGAGAGGCGAACGATCGAGGTCCGCACGCCCTGCTTGGCGAACGCGAGCGAGAGGTCCTCGGAGGCGGTGCGCGGGTTCCCGCCGGGGACGCCCGCGTCGTCCTCGGTGCCGCTGCGACCCTGCACGCTGTGCGCGAGCAGCATGGTCCCGGTGGTGTTCGCGAACGGTTTGTTCGAGCCGACGAGCGCCTCGCCGATCGCCCGGACGGCGTCGAGATCGGCCTTCACCGCGCCAGCGAAGTCACCGGAGAACGCGATGTCGTGCTTGAACCCGAGGTGGATGACGCCGTCCGCCGCGCGCGCGGCCTCGCGCAAGCCCTCCAGATCGTCGAGCGTGCTGCGCCGGACCTCGCCGCCCGCCGCGGTGATCTTCGCGGCGGACTCGTCCGAGCGAGCGAGGCCGACGACGGTGTGACCGGCCGCGATGAGGTCGCGAACCGTGGGGAGACCGATATGACCAGATGCACCTGTGACGAAGATACGCATGCGAGCTCCTGATGGCGGGCTGATGTCAGCTTACGACATCACTCGTACCATGTGATGTCACGTTCTGCAATCAGCTATGCTTGGACGCGATGGCCCGCTGGGAACCGGACGCGCGCGGACGGCTCGAGAAGGCTGCGATGGATCTGTTCATCGAGCAGGGCTACGAGCGGACGACCGTCGGCGATATCGCGGCCCGCGCCGACCTGACCGAGCGCACCTTCTTCCGTTACTTCGCCGACAAGCGCGAGGTCCTGTTCTCCGGCTCGAAGGACCTCGAGAAGATGATCCTCGACCACATCGCCGCCGCCCCCCGCGATCTGCCCGCGCTCGACGTCCTCGCCGCGGCGTACGCGGCGGCCGGTACGGGGATCGAGGACCGGCGCGCGATCGAGTACGTCCGCGCGCGCTACGCCCTCGTCACCAGGCACGCCGACCTCCAGGAGCGCGAGCTCATCAAGCTCGCGGGCCTCACGGCGGCCACGGTGGGCGGCCTGACCGCACGCGGCGTGGCCGCTCCGACCGCGGCCCTCGCCGCCGAGCTCGGGATGGCCGTCTTCAAGCTCGGCTTCGAGCGCTGGGCAACGTCCCGCACCCCTCGCGACTTCGCCGGCCACGTCCGCGCCGCCCTCGCGGACCTCCGGGCGCTGGCCGCAGCCCCGCCGCCCTCGCGGCGCCCCCGCCGCGCGTAGCGCGTCCGGTGTGCAACGGCGCGCGAAGTCGCTATGGTCACGCCCAGGATGACCACGACGAACGGGGACTTACACCTCGGACCCGACTTCGCGGCGAAGCTCGCCCGGGCCCTGCCTGCGCTGCTCGCCGAGGGCGCCCTGCCCGACGACTGGGATCACCGCGCGACGACGTACGACCTGTTCCGGTTCGACTCCGACGCCGGGTTCGCCCAGCGGTTCGAGCAGGCCCTCGACGCGATCGGGCCGACCGACGCGCCCGCTGCGGTCCGCGCCCGGCTCGGCGCCGTCGGCCTGCCGTTCGACTACGCGCGCCTCGGCCAGCCGCTCTCGACGGTGCTCGAGCTCTACACGCAGGCTCGCACGCACGCCGCGCGCTGCGTCTCGTTCGCCTCCGTCACCAAGCCGTGGCTCGCCGTGATCGAGTCGCCGGCGCGGACCCTGCCGGTCCACGTCTACGCGCCGTCTGCGTTGCCCATCTCCGCGGAGATGAAGCGGACGCTCCGCGCCGCGGGCGGCGAGCTCCACGAGCACTGGCGTGAGGTCCTGCCCGCACGCCGCGCCGACGTGCTCACCGTGCTCGTCGCAGATGCGCCGTTCGCGGGGGACCTGCAGGCCAGCGCGGCTGACGCGATCTGCTACGCGGTGCCCAACGGCGGCCTGCTCCTCATCCGCGACGCGGAGCGCATCGATCCCAGGGGCGTGCAGCTGATCCGCAAGCGCACCGTGGCCGCGCTGCTCGCCGCTGACGCTCGGGCCGAGCTCGCACGCGCGGCCGGGCTCCCGGCCGCGGTGCTCGCGGAGGCGACGCCGGCGGATTGCGACGCGAAGCTGCGCGCGCTGTTCCCGCAGATCCGCGACAGCCTGTTTTTCTGCACCGGCCTCGCCGCCGAAGCCTCGGTCTTCGCCGCCATCGCCGATGTGCTGGGCCCGGATCCGGTCACGCTCTTCTACGCCCAGAACGGCTACGGCGGGACCGGCCAGCTCATCAGCGACCTCCTCGCTCGCGGTGGCGCCATCCGGCCCCGGCCGCTCGCGGTCATCGGGCAGGACAGCGCCGGTCGCAGCGTCACGCTGGTCGATCGCGTGCTCGCCGCGCTCGCCGAGCTCGCCGAGCACGCCGAGCTCGGAGGAGCACCGGCCTGCGTGTTCCTCGAGACGCCGACGAACCCGGAGCTCCAGGTCCACGACTTCGGCGCGCTGATGACAGGCGTGCGCGCGTACGCGAAGCGCTGGGGCCGGACCGTGCCGATCGTCGTCGACACCACGTTCGCGCCGCTCTATCCGATCTTCGCGAAGGACTTCGCGGACGCCTGGCCGTTCGTCCTCGTGAAGAGCGGCTCGAAGTACTTCACCAAGGGCAAGGCGACGCTGGGCATCGCCGCCTGCGCGAACGACCCCGTCGCGCTGGCGATCCTCGCGCGCGCCCGCGAGCTGGCCCGGGACGCGGATTCGTTCGCGCGCCCGGCGCAGCTCGCCGAGCTCAGCGCGGGCCTCGGCGACCTCGCGCCGCGGATGGCCGCGATCAGCGCCAACACGATCCGGCTCGCGACCGGCCTGCGGAGCGCGCTGCGCGCCCACGGCCACGAGATCACCCTCTATGCGATCTCCGAGGCGCACGTCGCCGAGGGGTTGGCGACAGGCGTGCTGTCGTTCTACTTGCCGCCGGCCGCGACCACGTACGCCGATCTCGTGGACGAGTTCGTGGCCTATCTGCTCGCGCAGGCGCCCACGCTGGTCAAGAGCCGCGTCAGCTACGGCCAGTCGACCGGCGGCGGCAAGCCGGACTACTTCTACGTGATCAACCCCGAGGAGTCGACGCAGGGCGCGCTGTCGGCCGAGGTGAAGAACGCACAGAAGCACGACAACGTGCAGATCTGCCGGATCTCCGTGCCAGAGCACGCCGACGTCGACGGCCTGCTCGCGGCGATGGCGGGGTTCTTCGCGCTGAAGTACGGCCGGTAGACGCGGGCTCGGAGACCGCGATCTCAGAGACGGCGAATAAATCGCGGTCTCTGTCGGTCGGCTCGTCGGCTCCGCCGCCAGCGCCTGTACGGAGGAGATCGCCCGCGAGGACACGAGCTTAGAGACCGCGAATAAATCGCGGTCTCTGTCGGTCGGCTCGTCGGCTCCGCCGCCAGCGCCTGTACGGAGGAGATCGCCCGCGAGGACGCGAGCTCAGCGCACGAGCACGTAGACGGCGCCCGCGACCATCGCGATCACGACCGCGACGAGGAGCGCCAACCTGACCACCGCGCGCGCGACCAACCCACCCACCTGGCCGAGCGAGGCCGGGACCGGCTCGCGGCCGGCGATCACGATGGGGGACGTCCGCCGGGGGACCATGACTCCGCTGGCGGGCTCCTCGCCGCGAGCGGGGCCCGCGGGCGAGATATCGAGCTTCGCCGAGGTCGACCGGGGCGGCGGTGCGCTCGTCGCGCGCGCGCGCGCTTCGCACGACGGGCACGTGCGTCCGTCCACCCAGAGGCCAGGCTCGTGATTCGGGCAGTAAGCGCGGACCGTGGCATCGTGGCACGCTTCGCACTCGCCGGGCGTGGACTGCGTCGTGCCGCAGTTCGGGCAGCGCAGGACCACGCTCGTCACGCCTCGCCCTCGTCGTGCGCGGCGGACGACTCGTCGCTCCGTGCGGGCGGCGGGAACACCGCGTCGACGAGATCCGCGGGTGGGTACAGCTGGTAGACCTGTGGCAGCTCGCCCGCGCGCACACGCGCCAGGGTCGGCGCGCGGTCATGGGACCCGAACCCTTCTCGGGGGAGCCGGCGCGAGAGCGCGACCGTCGTGAGGATCGGATGCGCGTGATAGGCGGGATAGATCGCGTAGCGCGCCTCGACATGATCGTGACCGCGTACGAAGTGCGTGACGGGTCGACCGAGTCGGGCGGATAGCGCGCAGAAGTCGGCGAAGTCTTCGTAGCCGAACTGGCTTCCTCGTGAGAAGCGATTCGGCATCTTCCGCCGCGCCTTGGGATGCGCACGCGCCCACACGAAATCAGACAGGCATGCTGGGTCGTTCCAGTCGCCCTTGGCCTCGAGCGCCGGGTGCAGGTCGGCGAGCGGAAATCCTCCGTGCGAGACGAGCAACCCGTCCGCAAAGAAGAGCGCGCGCGACGCGTGGGCCGTCAACCGCAGCGCGACCTGCCCGGCGCGCGTGATCCACTCGTCGCCGAGATTGGCATTCAAGAAGTCCGAGAAATCAGAAGGCGACACGCTCGAGGCAAACCGGGAGCCGTCATAGGACAACGCCTCGTCGTGATTCCCCGCGATGACGCAGACCCGCTGCGGCGCCTCGACGATTAGCTCGAACACGCGCACGAGGACCTCGAGGCCCAGGCCATCGTCGTCGATGAAGTCGCCGAGGAAGATGATCCGGGCCGGGGCGCTCTCCGGGCTCCCCTCGCGACGGATCTGCGCCAGGGACGCCTCCAGGGCCAGGAGGTCGCCGTGCAGATCGCCGATGATCCACAGGGGGCTGGTGTCATCCGTGGCGGCCACCCGAACGACGCGGTCGCTCGCCTGCTCTCGGTCGCGGTCGAACAGCAGGTCAGGACCGCCGGCCCGGGCGAGCAGCGCCTCCATGCCCTCGACCGCCGCACGGAGCCGCCCGCGAATCGCGTCCGCGTCGATGGCCGTCCGGATCTCCTGCCAGTCGAGATCTCGAACCTCGATCGCGGGCGGGAACGCGAGGACGGGGCACGTGACGGCGCCGTCCGGGCCGGGAGCATCAGTCGGCGGCACTATCGGCTCCGGACCGTCAGCGGCAACTTCATCACGCCCTTGGCCTCGCGGCCCACCGCGAGCTGATCGCCCTGTCGCAACGGTTGCGCCGCGACGAGCGTCTTGCCGTTCAGCAGCGTTTCGTTGGCGGCACCTGGGATCGGCGAGACGACCCACTGTCGGCCGTCGGGCCGCTCGAGCACGCACTGCCGGCCATCCCAGAATTCGCCGTCGGGCCCGAGCCGCAGGACCAGCGCCTTCCCGAGCTCGGTCCGCACGCCGATCTGGAGGGCGTGGCCGTCCGCGCTGACCAGCTCGATCGCGGCCGAGACCAGGCGCTCGCCGACGGCGCCGGCGGGTCGCGGGGCGGCGGCGGGCGGCCTGGGTCGCGCGGGCCGCGCGCCGCGGCCGCTCAGGATCTCGGCCAGGGCGGCCGCGGTCGGCCGCGCCGTGGGATCCGGGGCGAGGCAGCGATACAGCGCTGCGCTGACCTCGGCGTTGAGAGCCGGCGTCGGCATCGCTCCGAGGAGCGCGGGCGGCTTGGCCGCATATGCGCGCGCGAGCGCGGCATATTCCGCCTGGTCATCTCTCCAGTAGGGGTGCTCGCCGGCGAGCAGCTCGTACAGGATCAGCCCACACGTGAAGACGTCGGAGGCCATCACCGGAACGGCCCCCCGCGTGAGGTGCTCGGGTGAGCGATAGTTGTCGCTGCCGACGTATCCTTGAAACCCATGCCAGGGCGCCCGACGGTCACCGAGGAGCGAGAAGTCCATATCGATCAGCTTGAGCTGATAACCGGAGCCGATGGACCGGTCCTCGACCAGGTAGACGTTTGCGGGCTTGAGGTCCGCGTGGATGACGCGCGACTCGTGCAGCGCGGCCACGGCCGCCGTGAGGACCTTCGCCCACGTGACGTGCCGCGCCCAGACCGCGGGGTCGCTCGCCGGTGCGTGCTTGGTCAGCCGATGCTGCTCCCGTTCCGCATCCAGCACGTGCTGGAGATCGGCTGAGGGATCCCCTCGATTCGTTCGCGTAGATGACCGAAAACGCTCCGGAATTTCGATCGCCCGACGAGGAATTTCGGGGCTCGCGCGTCGGTTTGGGCGGCATGATGAGCCGCCGATCGATGTCGAGCTTCGTGAGGAAC
>JANXOM010000095.1 GCA_025353585.1 Deltaproteobacteria bacterium | reverse complement strand
TCCTGCGGGACCCGGCGCTCCGGGCTGAGGACCGAGAACATCGTGGCCTGCTTGGAATCTTCGCCGCGCATACACAGGACGCTATCCGGACCGATCACCCCCCGTCGATCCCCCGACTCGGGTTTTTCAACGACCTGCTAGCCCTAGAAGCTGCCGACGAGCGTCACGCCGCCGCCGCCGCGGACGGGCATCGGCGCCAGGGTGGCCGTGGGCGCGCCCGTGCGGAATGAGCGGTCGACGCGCATGTTGCCCGTGAACCCGACCGCGGCCCCGAAGCCGCCCCACATGCCCGCGAGCGTGGTCGCCGACAGCGTCCGCGCCGTCGAGTCGCTGCCCGTATCGGTCCCCGTGATCAGCGCGCCGACGGCGACGCCCGTGAGCCCGCCGAGCAGGACGCCGAGCTGCACGAGGCGGCCCCGCGAGACGGACCAGTTGACGTTGCGCCCGAGGGCGACGCCGAGGCCGAGCCCGGCGTCGGTGCCGGCCGCGATCGCCACGAGCCAGTTGTCCGCATCGAGGCTCGGCTGGGCGACGCCGATCCCCAGGCCCGTCGACGCCGCGCCGAGCAGCGCCAGCGAGCCGGCGAACGCGACCTGCCCGCGCGTCGGGTGATACGCCTTGGACAGGCCGAGGCCGGCCGCCGCGCCCGCCGCGCTCGTCACGAGCACGGTCGTCGTGGCGTGCCCGCTCGAGTCGCCGAGGCCGACCGGGTGGACGAGCAGGCCGCCGTTCGCCGCGCCGGCGAGGAGGCCGAGGGAGTACGCGTCGGCATCCGCCCCGGTGATGGGCTCGTGCGCGGTGGCGAAGTAGCTGCCGAACAACCCGACCGCCGTGGTCGCGGTGATCGTGGCGACGCCGGCGCGGAAGTCATGGATATCCGCGTCGACGACCACGACGACGCCCGCGTACAGGCCGTACAACGTGGTCAACGCGATGAGCGAAGTGCGGCCGTCGTCCTGGTCGTCGCGCTCGGCGTCCGTGCGCTCGCCGCTCGTCTCGATGCGGAGCCGATGCGCGATCATCTCGTCGGCGAGGCGGGCGAGCTCGCGCGCGCGGAGGACGCGCTCGGGATCGCTCGCCCGGGCGGCCACGTCGTGGAAGCCGGCGGACGCGGCCGCGAGCTCGCCGCGCAGCATCGAATCGAAGGCGTGCTCGTAGGTCGCGCCGGTCTGGTCGGCGAGCGGCGGCGTCTCGGCTGGGGGCGCGCCGGGCTCCGGCAGCGGCGGGGCCTGTGCGTGCACGAGGCGGGCGCTCCCGACGAGCGCCGCGGTCATCATCATCACTAACCGAGCTGACATGCGCCCACCGTAGCGCAGCCGGCCTCGCCGTCAGGCCGCGCGGGCGGCAGTCTTCGGCAGGGTGATGACGAAGCGCGCCCCGCCCGCCGGTGCATCGGCGATCGCGATCGTCCCCGCGTGCCCGAGCACGATCCGCTGACAGATGGCGAGCCCCAGGCCGAACCCGGTCCCCGAGGCGCGGTCGGTCACGCTGTGGACGCCGCGCGCGAATGGCTCGAACACCCGGACGCGCATGTCGGCCGGCACGCCCGGCCCGTGGTCATCGACGATGATCCGCGGCGCCCCCGCGAGCTTGTCCACCGTGATCGCCACGGCCGTGCCGCGCGGAGAATGATCGATCGCGTTGCGGAGCAGGTTATCGAGGACGATCGCCATCGCGTTCCGGTCGAGCTCCACCTCGACCTCGCCACCGGCGGTGAGCTCGAGCACGATGTCGCGCGTCTTCGCCACGGCGCTCGCGCGATCGGTCGCCGCGCTCGCCAGCGCCCGCAGCTCGCACGGCTCGTGCTGCAGCCCCGCCGCCCCCGCGCGCGAGAGCACGAGCAGCTTGTCGACGAGCTGGTTCATGCGGTGCACCTCGGCGAGCGCCTCGTCGGCGACGTGCTCCCAGTGCGCGGCGTCCCGCGGCTTGCGACGCGCCACCTCGAGGTTCGTGGAGATCACCGCGAGGGGCGTGCGCAGCTCGTGCGAAGCATCGGCCGCGAATTGCTTCTGCGCCGCCACGCCGCCCTCGATGCGGCCGAGCATCGCGTTGATCGCGACGGACAGGCGATCGAGCGCGTCCCGGCTGCCCGTGCTCGGGAGCCGCGCGTCGAGGCGCTCGCCCGTCATGCTGGCCGCGCTGGCGATCACGTCGTCGAGCCGGTCCGTGGTGTCATGCGTCATACGGTTGCCGAGGAGGGTCGCGATCGCGACGCCGATCGGCGCGGCCACCAGCAGCGCGACCGCGCCCTGCTGGATGATCTCGAGCGGCGGATCCTCGAGCACGCCCGGCGCGCACTCCTCGCCGTTCTCCGTGATGTAGATGATGAGCCCGTGGATCACGGCGAACGCGATGACGCCGACGATCGTGGCCATCACGACGGCGCGTCCGAGGCCGCGGCCGATCGTCAGCGGTGCATTCACGCGCTCACCACGAGCCGGATGCCCGCGCCGCGCACCGTCTCGATCGCCACCGGGAACCCGACGAGCTTCTTGCGCAGGTGCGTCAGGTGGACGTCGATGACGTTCGTCCCCGGGTCGAAGTCGTAGCCGAACGCCTCGCGCAAGATCTCGCTGCGCGTCACGACCTCGCCGCGCCGGCGCACGAGGCATGCGAGCAGCGCGTACTCGCGCGGAGACAGCGCGACCGTCTTGTCGCCGGCCTCGACGACGAGATCGTCGCGCATGACGAGCGGCAGCTCCGTCGTCGTCACCCAGCGCGGCCCGCTCGCGCGGCGGGTCAACGCGCCGATGCGTGCCACGAGCTCGGCGAACGCGAACGGCTTGACCAGGTAGTCGTCCGCACCCGCGTCGAGGGCGGCGACCCGCGAGTCGACGGCGTCGCGCGCCGTCAGCACGAGCACGGGCACGTGCACGGCGGCGGCCCGCAGCTCGCGGAGGACCTCGGTGCCGTCGCGATCTGGCAGGCCGAGGTCGAGGATCATGAGATCCAGGTCGCGCCGGAGGCCGCGCTCGATCCCGCCCGCGGCGGTGCCGATGACGTCGACCACGTAGCCATCGTCGAGGAGACCCTCGGCGATCGAGGCGGCGAGCTGTGCGTTGTCCTCGACGAGGACGAGCCGGACAGCGGGAGCGGCAGGACCAGGACCAGCAGGCGCGACCATCTCGCGACGGTACCGCGGGCCCCTCCCTGCGGACTCTTCAGTACCAGTTAAGACCGATGCCGACCGTGCCCGACGTGATGTGGTCGCTGATGCCGTCGTAGTTCGACGAGATGATGCGGCCCTGCAAGTCGAGCGCGAAGAAGCGCGTGGAGACGAGTTCGAAGCCGGCGGCGCCCATCACGGCGAGGCCGCTGCCGATGTCCTGGCTCGTGTACGCGTCGTCGACGGTGAGGTGCGCGACGCCGATGCCGCCCTTGACCCAGAACATCGGGGTCAGCCAGTACTGGCCGGCGACCATGAACGCGGAGTTGAAGACGTACGAGTCGCCGTTGCCATTGCCCTGGTCGAGGTGAACGGTCTGCGCGTTGAACTGCCCCTCGAAGAGGAGCGCGAAGCGCGGCGCGACAAACCCGCCGATGTGGAAGTCACCCTCGACGGCGATCGGGTTGTAGTTGCCGCAGTTGTCGCACGAGAGGCCGTTGCCGTTGTCCGACATGAAGCCGATCCCGAGGCTACCGCCGTACGTGATGCGCCCCATGCGGTGATGGAAGCCGCCCGGCTCGCGATATCCGGCGCCCTGCCCGCCGCGGCCGTAGTAGCCCTGCGCGCTGGCGAGCGCAGGCGAGAGGACGATCGCGAGGACCAGGAGCGCTTTGATAGGCTTCATGTGAGCGGCATCTTCGCAAGTACGGGGCCAGCGCGCGACTTCCGGTGCGCGTGACAAACCAAGGAGTTACGCGGAGCGGGGACGGCCAGATCGTGGCTTTCCCGCACACCTACCCCAACGGTTGTTAACGCCCGGGCAGACTGCCTCGCGGCCCCCCGACGGCGCGATGAAGTCCGCGGAAGCCTTTAACCTTTCGCGGCAGCGGGTCAGATCGCCAGGGCTCTGTCGACCGAGGCGCGAGCCCGCCGAGCATCGCCATGGAGCGTCAGGCAAGGGACGTTGCGCGCGGAGAACAGCGTCTCGAACCACGCGGACGCGGTGCCCTCGCCGAGCCACGAGCCGTCGATCATGGCCGCGTCCACCGGCCGCGCGTCTGTCGAGGCGAGCTGCACGAGCGCGCCCGGGTCCGTGCCGCCGGTCACCGCGTAGCCGGCCGCCGCGAGCACGGTCTGGAGCTCGGCGAGCCGCGCCGGCGAGGCTCCGACGAGCACGCGACGGTCCGCGCGCTTCTCCACGCGCCCCAGGAACGCGTACCAGCGCGCGAGATCGGCGTCGCCCATGTCGAGGATGCGGAGGCCGTAGCCGGGGACGAGCCCGCACGTCTTCGCCTCGGCGTCGGTGACGTGGCGGACCACCCGCGCGCGCCCGGCGACGGGAGCGCCGCCGTCGTCGAGGACGGTGGAGAAGTTGAGCGCCGTGCCCGGGACGAGCGCGTGGGTCGGTTTGACGAACAGGCCGCCGCACGAGACGTCGAGCGCATCGGCGCGGACGGCGCCGCGCATCGTGCCGAGGCACACCGGCCACTCGACGGGGAGCCGGCGGGTCGCGCGCGGCGGCGGCGGCTTGATCGTGACCTTGGCGGCGCGGGCCGCGGTGAGGAGCGCCGTGAGCTGACGGCGGGCCGCCTCGTCGAGCGCGAAGTCGACGCTGAAGGTCGCGGCGCCGCTCGTGGCCGACTCGCTCATCGACGAGACCTTCGCGACGGCGCCCCGCACGAGCGCGCGATGGCCGCCGAACGACAGCGCGACGTCGACATAATCCTGGGGGCGCGGCAGCGCGCCGGCGAGGAGCGCGGCGCCCTTGAGCGACAGCGACCCGACGCGGAGCGGGACCCAGCGACCGCTGCGGAGGTAGCGCGCGTAGATCATGTCGGGCATGACGGGCGCGGGGCTCGTCGCCGGCGTGCTCGGGCGAAACGGCTCGGCGTCGGGGCCCGGAGAGCGCGCGCGGCGGGCCGCCTCCGGCGCGGGCGGGAGGTCGGCGAGCGTGCGCGGCTGGATCGCGCGCAGCGACGGCGACGAGGCGCGCGCGATGACATGGCGAGAGGTCGGCGGCGGCGGCGAGCCCGTCCCCATGCGGGGCGGCGCCGGCGGGTCGTAGCCCCGCAGCGTGCGCGGGAGGTCGTCGCGCGTGGAGCGCGGCAGCGGCGGCGCGGGCGGCTTGCCCTTCATCTGGCGCACGAGCTCGCCGAGGGCGGCGACGGCCGTGCGCTGGCCGGGGGCGTGAAGCGTGCAGCGGGCGAGGCGCTCGTCGAGGACGCGCTTGCGCTCGGCGAGAGGAAGCGCCTGCGGCTGGATCATGCCGATCTCGGCGAGCAGCGCGACCTCGACGACGAACGCGAGGCCGTCGATGCCGAGGGCGAGCTCGTCGTAGCGCAGCGCGAGGAGCGCGTGGTCGGACAGCGCGTCGTAGTAGGCGGTGACTTGCGCGAGCGGTGGCGCGTGCGGCGAATCGAGCGCGGCCAGCGCGTGCGACCAGTGCCCGATGCGCTGACGCGGCTGGTCGAGGAGGAGGAACGCGTCGACGAGCGCAGTCGGGTCGGCAAACGAGGGCATATCCGCAGGCCACCCCCGAGCAGGCGCGATGCCACGGGCGGCCGTTGCAAGCCCGCTTACGGGCGAACCTGGATCGCGGCGGGATGCTTGGCGGCACGGCCGCGGCCGGCGGGGGCGTGCGCGGTAACGCCGCCATAGGATGCGCGGCATTTAAACCACGATAGGGGCCGGGCCTATAAATGTTGCGCAAGTATGGGTATCCAATACAGTTGCAGGCGATGAGCTATCGCCTCCCGCTGCTCCCTCTGCGCGACATCATCGTGTTCCCGCACATGGTCGTCCCGCTGTTCGTCGGCCGCGACAAGTCGCTGTCGGCCCTGGAGGAGGCGATGGCCGGCGACAAGCAACTCCTGCTCGCCGCGCAACGCCGGGCGAAGACCGACGACCCGATCGAGGAGGACATGTTCTCCATCGGGACCGTCGGGCACATCATCCAGTTGCTGCGCTTTCCAAAGGGGCCGGTGAAGGTGCTCGTGGAGGGGCGATCGCGCGCGCGCATCCGAGGGTTCACGCAGAGCGAGCCGTTCTTCGCGTGTGACGTCGAGGATGTAGAGGAGGACCTCGAGGATCCCGTGGAGACCGCGGCGCTCATGCGCTCGGTGCAGGACATCTTCGACGACTACGTGAAGCTGAACACGCGCATCCCGCCCGAGATGCTGGTGAGCGTGCGGACGATCGATGATCCGTCGCGGCTCTCCGACACGATCGTCGCGCACGTGACCCTGAAGCTCAAAGACAAGCAGGAGCTCCTCGAGACGCCATCACCGAACAAGCGCCTCGAGCGTCTCGGTGAATTGATGTCCGGCGAGATCGAGATTCGTCAGGTCGAGAAGAAGCTGCGCACTCGCGTCAAGAAGCAGATGGAGAAGCAGCAGAAGGAGTACTACCTGAACGAGCAGATGCAGGCCATCCAGAAGGAGCTGGGTGACCGCGACGAGTTCAAGAACGAGCTCGGCGAGCTCGAGCAGAAGATCAAGACGAAGAAGATGAGCAAGGAGGCCAAGGAGCGCTGCGGCAAGGAGCTCAAGAAGCTCAAGCAGATGTCGCCGATGAGCGCCGAGGCGACGGTCGTGCGGAACTACCTCGACTGGGTGCTCGCGCTGCCCTGGGAAGACAAGACCGAGGACCGCCACGACATCCTCGAGGCGGAGCGGATCCTCGAGGCCGAGCACTACGGCCTGACGAAGGTGAAGGAGCGCATCCTCGAGTACCTCGCCGTGCAGGCGCTGGTGCCGCGGCAGCGCGGGCCGATCCTGTGCCTCGTGGGGCCGCCGGGCGTGGGCAAGACGTCGCTGGCGCGGTCGATCGCCCATGCCACGGGGCGGAAGTTCGTGCGGCAGTCGCTCGGCGGCGTGCGCGATGAAGCAGAGATCCGCGGCCACCGCCGGACGTACATCGGCGCCCTGCCCGGCAAGCTCATCCAGTCGCTGAAGAAGGTCGGCTCGAACAACCCGGTGTTCCTGCTCGACGAGATCGACAAGATGTCGATGGACTTCCGCGGCGACCCGGCGAGCGCGTTGCTCGAGGTGCTCGATCCCGAGCAGAACCAGACGTTCAACGATCACTATCTCGATCTCGACTACGACCTGAGCGACACGATGTTCGTGACGACGGCCAATCAGCAGCACGCGATTCCGTTGCCGCTGCAGGACCGACTCGAGATCATCGAGCTGCCCGGTTATACGGAGTGGGAGAAGGTCGCGATCGCGAAGCAGTACTTGATTCCGAAGCAGGCCGAGGCGAACGGCGTGCACGGCCTGGCGATCGAGTGGACGGACGAGGCGCTGACGCAGATCGTGCACCGGTATACGCGCGAGGCGGGCGTCCGTAACTTCGAGCGCGAGCTCGCGACGTGCTGCCGCAAGATCGCGAAGGCGTGGCTATCCGGCGGCAAGGTGGAGGGTCAGGCCTTCGTGGTGACGCCGGAGAAGCTGGTGGAGTGGCTCGGCGAGGCGAAGTTCCGCGAGTCGCGCCGCGAGACGGACAACGAGATCGGGCTCGCGAACGGGCTGGCGGTCACGATGTTCGGCGGCGACCTCCTGTCGGCCGAGGTCACGGTGGTGCCGGGCAAGGGCAAGCTGACGCTGACGGGCAAGCTCGGCGAGGTGATGCAGGAGAGCGCGCAGGCGGCGATGAGCTACCTGCGGTCGCGGGCGGGGACGTTCGGGCTCTCGAACGACTTCCAGAACAAGACGGACGTGCACGTGCACTTCCCCGAGGGCGCGATCCCCAAGGACGGGCCGAGCGCGGGCATCGTGATGGCGACAGCGCTGGCGAGCGCGCTGCTGCGGATCCCGGTGCGCCAGAACATCGCGATGACGGGCGAGGTGACCCTGCGCGGGCGCGTGCTGCCGATCGGCGGGCTCAAGGAGAAGATCCTGGCCGCGCATCGGGCGGGGATCACGACGGTGCTGTTCCCCGAGGAGAACCAGAAGGATCTGAAGGACGTACCGGCCTCGGTGCTGGCGGAGATCGCGACGATCCCGGTCAAGCACATGGACGAGGTGCTGCGTTACGCGCTGGCGCACCCGAGTCCGGAGGAGTTCCTGCGGGAGCCGTCGAGCGTGGTCGACTGGCGGATCGTCGAGGCGATGCCGCCGAGCGACCCGCGCGACGCGCACTGACGGCGGCGAGTGAGCGCGGCGGGGTTACTCCGCCGCCGGCTTGACCTTGGCGTCCATCTCCTGGCTATCGACGCCGGCCTCGATGGCGCAGGTCCCTATCTTGGCGCCAGCGGCCTTCACGCGGTCCTCGTCGACGCTGGCGTGCTTGTTCTCCTGGAGCAGCGCGGCGAGGTCTTCGATGACCTTATCGGCGCACGCCTTGTCGTGCTTGTCGCGGCAGGCGCAGGCGCGGTCGGCGAGGGCCTCGGCGTCCTTCGTGATGTCCTTGCAGCCCGTGCCGGCCAGGCCGAGGGCGGCCAGCGACACGAAGCAAAGCGCTTTGAGCATTGGGAAGTCGTAACACGGCTTGACAGGGCCCGCCGGGCCGTTTAGAAAGCTGCTCTCGGAAGCGGGCGAATAGCTCAGCGGAAGAGCAGCGCCTTTACACGGCGCTGGTCGCAGGTTCGAACCCTGCTTCGCCTACTGAAAATTTGGAGCGGTAGTTAAGTTGGTTATAACGCCGGCCTGTCACGCCGGAGGCCGCGGGTTCAAGTCCCGTCCGCTCCGCCAACTAACCCACGAGAATCATTTGGTTCCCGTGGGTTTCTTTTTGCTCGCTGCCACGTGGCTGCCACGCCGAGCGCCGTTCGCTCAGCATCGCGAGGATCCGGAGGTCCGGATCGAT
>JANXOM010000046.1 GCA_025353585.1 Deltaproteobacteria bacterium | reverse complement strand
CATGGCGCCCACCGCGGCCACTCATTACCCAGCCGGGTACGCCGCGGCCCTCCGGGCTCGCGGAGGGCAACCGCCGCCCGACCGCGCGCGCTCTCTTCCACCGCGCACGCGTTTGTCCTCGGCGTCCGGGTCTTCTCTGCGATCCGAAAATCAAAATGGGGGTGGGGGGTACCTGGGGCTGTGGGACGGTGAACAACTGCGACAACTGCGCACCGCTGCACCGGCAGCGCAGTTGTTCAAGGCGCCGCAGGCGCCGGCGGGTCCACAGGCCGTCGCCGACACTCCAACCCTTGGCGACCATGGCGCCCACCGCGGCCACTCATACCCAGCCGGGTACGCCGCGTGCGTCCGTCAGGTCCACGGGCCGTCGCCAACACTTCAATCGAATACAATTGATTACATTGTTTTCGTTGACGTCACCCGGGCCGGACTAAGCCAACCATCCGAGACTGTCACTCTGATCACTCGTACGCGGCCGCCTGTTACCTCCTGCGCGCTCGAATCGCCGAGGACGTGTTTTTTGTCGAGGAATCACCCCCGGAGACGCGCTCGGGCCCCGCCAGGCCCCCGAAAAACACCATGGTATTCAAAGCTATGGCGAACGCGAATGTCGTCCCGGCCCACATCGAGACTATTGATCTCGCAATCCGCACGATCGCAAAGCGTCGGTGCGGACTCGACGCCGAGTAAGCGCGGTGGCTGCGCGAGGCCGCGCGCACCGAGATCTGGCGCGCGTTCGCTGAGCCATCACTCTTGCAGTACCTGGAGCGGGCGATGGGCTACACGCCGCGCATGGCGATCGAGCGCCTGCGCGTCGCCCGCGCGCGCGAAGACCTGCCGGCGATCACGCAGGCCTTGGCGGACGGCGCATTGCCGTACAGCGCTGTCCGCGAGCTCACGCGGATCGCCACCCCCGACACCGAGGCCGAGTGGTGTGCTGCCTCACGCACCAAGACCGTCGGGCAGATCCAGACCGCAGTCGCCAATCGCAAGCACGGCGACCGCCCGTCGGATCCTGAGACCCCAAATCTGGAGAACAAGGTCATCCGACTCGAGGTCACGCCGGAGACCTACGCGCGCTTCCGAGCCGCGGAGATCGCGCTGGCCGAAGCCCATGGCGGTCGACTGGACGAGGATCGCTTCGTGGCCGCGCTCTGCGGACTCGCGCTCGACGCGCCCACGGGCGGCGCGCAAGCGGACGCGGGTCGGTCTCGCCACGAGATCGCGACCACCGTGTGCGAGCGCTACAACCAGGGCTGGCAGACCGCGGCGGGCATGAAGGTCGCGATCTCGGCCGCCGCCGTCGAGCGCGTGCAGTGCGATGCGACCCTTATCGGATCGCTCGATGCAGATCGGCCCGCGCGCGCCGTGCAGAGCATCCCGCCCGCGAAGCGACGCCTCGTGTGGCGTCGGGACGGTGCAAGTGCACGGTGCCCGGCTGCCGATCGACCGTGTATGTCGACATCCACCACATCGTGGCGAAGAGCCGCGGCGGCACACATGCCGTGAGCAATCTGACGTGCCTGTGCGACGCGCACCACGTGGCGCTGCACGAGGGTCGGTTGCCGATGAGCGGGACCGCACCGGGTGCGTTGGTGTTCGGCGAATCCGAGGTTGGACTGCACCGGCTAAATGCTGCCATTCATCGCGAGGACGCGAAATCCGCGCTCGTGAACATGGGCTGGCCGCCGCGGGTGGCGGGCACGGCGGTTGACCAGGCGATTACCCAGCTGGGTACAGGCAGCGCCGTCGAGATCGGAGGCCTGATCCGCGCGGCGCTGCGGTGCTGTCCGACGTGAGGGTCGGCGACGGCCTGTGGACCTGACGGCGCCTGCGGCGCCTTGAACAACTGCGCTGCCGGTGCAGCGGTGCGCGGTAGTCGCAGTTGTTCACAGTCCCACAGCCCCAGGTACCCCCACCCCCATTTCATTTTTCGGAGCGCAGAAGAAGACCCGGACGCCGAGGACAAACGCGTGAGCGGTGGAGGCGAACGCGCGCGGTCGGGCGGCGTTTGCCCTCCGCGAGCCCGGACGGACGCGCACCACGTGGCGCTGCACGAGGGTCGGTTGCCGATCAGCGGGACCGGACCAGGTGCGTTGGTATTCGGCGAATCCGAGGTTGGACTGCACCGGCTAAATGCTGCCATTCATCGCGAGGACGCGAAATCCGCGCTCGTGAACATGGGCTGGCCGCCGCGGGTGGCGGGCACGGCGGTTGACCAGGCGATTACCCAGCTGGGCACGGGCAGCGCCGTCGAGATCGGAGGCCTGATCCGCGCGGCGCTGCGGTGCTGTCCGACGTGAGGGTCGGCGACGGCCTGTGGACCTGCCGGCGCCTGCGGCGCCTTGAACAACTGCGCTGCCGGTGCCGGGTGCGCGGTAGTCGCAGTTGTCCACAGTCCCACAGCCCCGGGTACCCCCACCCCCATTTTGATTTTTCGGATCGCAGAAGAAGACCCGGACGCCGAGGACAAACGCGTGAGCGGTGGAAGAGAGCGCGCGCGATCGGGCGGCGTTTGCCCTCCGCGAGCCCGGATGGACGCGGCGTACCCAGCTGGGTGGCGTACCCAGCTGGGTATGGACGGGCGAGGCCGGCGCGGTCCTCGCGAGCCGGACGGACGCGGCGTACCCAGCTGGGTAGTGGTCAGGCCAGGCGGGCTCGATGGTCGCGAGGTTGGCGTGTCGGCGACGGCCTGTGGACCTGCCGGCGCCTGCGGCGCCTCGAACAACTGCGCTGCCAGTGCCAGGTCCTCGTTAGCCGTCACGGGCCGCGGGCGCCGGTCTCCCACGGCTGGTGCAGCCGCATCGTCGCCACGTCGAGCTCGCCCGCCGCCATCGGGCCCGTGCTCGCGTCGCAGATCCGCCACGCCATGGACGTCCCGCCCATTGGCTGGGACTCGACGAACACGCATCGCAGCTCGCCTGGCTCGAACCCGCATTGTCGCTGGATGTTGCCCAGCAGCTGCTCGTTGTGGAGGTGGCCATCGCCGAAGTTCCAGCCGAGGACCAGCCCGGCGACGATCTCGCCGTCGAGGTACTCGTATTCCTCGATGCGGTCGACCGCCTTCGCCACGAGCTGCGGCAAGGCGCGCCCCTGCAGGTGCATGAGCCGGAACGCGAGCACCTTGCCCACGAGGCCAACGCTCGTCGGGCGGTCGTAGAACCGATCGAGCTGGTCGTAGATCCACGGCGCCGACGTCTTGAGCCGCGCCAGCTTCCGGTAGCTCTCGCCGCGGAACAGCCACACGCTGTACGGCCAGTTGCCGGCGTAGTAGCGCATCGAGAGCAGGAACGAGACGCGCGCCGGCACGAGGTTCCCGACGAGCGGGACGAGCACGAGCATCACCACGAGGAGCGCGGCGAGCGGCGTGATGCCCACGTCGAGCACGCTCACCTCCGGGTGGGCCCAGAACAGCGCGAACACCGAGTACACGGCCACGAGGTTCCACTCGATCGGCACGCCCATCGGCACGCTGCTCGTGATGAAGCTGTGCAGGAACAGCGCGAGCCCGATCCCGACGAAGATCCACGGCCCCGCCGGCGCGAACGCGAGCACGATCGCCACCGACAGCTCGAGCGCCGTCCCCGCGTGCGCGAGGAGCGTCGCGAAGCGCGAAGGCCGCAGATCGCCGGGGTGCGCGCGGTAGAGCAGCCGGCGCAGCCACGCGAGCCGCGCCACCGGGCTGTTGCTCGTCATCACGCAGACCGTCGTCGGAAAGTGATGGTTCAGCTTCGAGATGCCAGCCCACAGCCACAGCGCGAGCTGCACGGCCTTCGCGCCGCCGAGCCAGTGCTCCGTCGCGACGAAGCAGCACACGACCGTCCAGTAGTGCTCGGCGCGCAGCGCGAGGAAGATCGTGCGGTCCGCGAGGCCGACGAGCGGCACGAGCAGCGCGAGCGGGAGGAAGTGCGCCACCCCCGGCACCGGCGCGACGAGGATCCGGATGGTCGACGCGAGCACGGCCGCATACAGGGCGACGTCGAGCCACGTCCGCGTGGCGCCCCCGAGCAGCGGCAGCCGCGGAAAGACGGGGAGCTTGGTCGTGCCGGGGCGCAGGAAGTAGAACGCCCCGCCGACGGGCGGGAAGTAGCGTCCGGTGAGCGGACCGAAGCCGCAACCGAGGCCGAGGCCCTCGAACAGCATCGCCCACACGATCGCCTTCTCGAACGCGGTCGGGCTCGTCCACCATTGCGCGATCGAGCCGAACCCACCGAGCCCCGGTGAACAGCGACACCACACCACCCACATCGCGGCGAAGCCCGCGAGCTTGAGCAGGTGCACCGCGTAGATCACCGGTGGCGTGCCGTAGCCGTCGAGCGCCCACGCTTCGCAGGCGAGCCGGCCGCGTTCGCCGAACGGCAGCTTCGACCACGCGAGCGGCTCGTAGGGCGTGGGCTTGGGATAGAGGAGGCGCACGCGGCTGCGGTCAGGTTACACCGTGACGCGGCTCGCCCGGATGCGGACCGTGGCGCCCTCGGCGCGGAGCGCCGTCGCGGCCGCCTCGGCCTGCGCGACAGAGACGGCCTCGAGGACAACGAGCGGGACGGTCTGCATGCGCGCCTGCTCGTCGACGACGCCGACCGCGGTCAGGTGCTTCGCGAGCCCCGTGCGCGCGGGGCCAACCGCGTCGAGGACGACGTCGACCAGCGGCCGCGTGGTCGGCGGCACGCACGGCCGCAGGTGCGCCAGCGCGTCGGCGCCGTGCTCGCCGTGCGCCTCGGCCACGCGGACGCGGACGAGCGCGCCGACCGCCGCCGCCGCCGCCTGCACGCCCGCGAAGCCGGCCGCGAGATCGTCGAAGACCGCCGCGACGAGGAGGTCGCCCTCGCCGAACGCGGCCGGCTTGTCCGCCGTCGTGCCGCGCCACACCGGCGCCTGCCATGGCACCCGGTGCGCGACCAGCGCGCCGTCATCGGCGCACAGCGCGTCGACGATTCGCTGCACGTCGCCGGGGATGGCCTCGACCTCGGGCGTCGGCCACGGGAAGTAGATCTCGAACGTCGCGACGATCGGGTGGTGCGCGTGATCGAGCTCGGTGTCGACGCGCCCGCCGCGCGCATAGAACACGTGGCCGAACGCGCGTGGCATCGTGACCGTGTAGTCGCAGTACACGAACACCTGGTGCCCGATGGCCCACACGCCGGGCGCGCCCTGCTGCGAGTACTGCAGCCAGTCGTCGCTGTCCGCCTCGTCAGTATGGGTGACACCGAGCGCCGTCGCATACACCGCGAGCGGTGATGGGCCCGGGTCGCGGGGCTGACCTTCGGCCGTCTTCCACGCGTGGTGCGCGCCGACGACATCGCGCAGCTCGCCCGCGACCTCGGCCGCGAGCTCCGCGCTCGGGAAGCTGCCGACGATGACGTAGCTGCCGCTGTTGTTGCTCGCGAACGCCGTCCAGACCCTGATCCTCATGTCGCCCTCCCGAGCTGCACGAGTGGCACCGGCTCGCTCGTCAATCCGAAATTCGCGGCCCGCGCGCACCCCGGCAGCTCGGCCGGCGTCGCGAGCAGCGCTTGCCGCTCGCGCCAGATCGCCATCACCTCGGCCGCGGTCCGCGCGGGCAGCGCCACCTGGTGGAAGCTGCACGGCATCACGCGCTGGTCGCTCGTCACGACGAGGAACTCCGCGCCCGCGCCGCAGTCCGGCTTCACGAACAGCCGCGGCACGGCCTCGAGACGCTCGCCCCAGCAGACGTCGAGCGCGAGGCGCACGGCCCGCAGCGCGCGCCCGAGCACCGCCACGCGCGCGGCGAGGTCGGCGGCCTCGCCGGCCGCGAGGTGCAGCGCCGCGTGGCGGCCGTTGTAGCTCAACAGCAGGATGTCCGGGCACCCGAGCGCCGCGAGCTCGAGGACGGTCGCCTCGAGGTCGGGCAGGCGCGCCGGCGTGACGAGGTAGTTCACGCCGAACCGCGCGCCCGCCGCTGCACACACCGCGACGCGCGTGCGCCAGTCGTTGTCGTCGTAGAGCGAGATCCGGATCTGACCGTAGCGGCCCGCGATGGCGGCGAGCCGCGCCGGCGTGAGCGCGAGGCTGTTCGTCGTGATGTTCACCGCGAGCGGCGTCTCCGCGTGCAGCCGGCGCACGAGGTCGCCGAACCCGCGAAACGTCCACGGCTCGCCGCCGCCGAACGCGACCTCGAGCACGCCGGCGTCGGCGAGGCCCGCGAGCAGCGCGAACGCCGTGTCCGCCGTCCAGGCGCTCGACGCCGCGACGTCCCGCGAGCAGAACGTGCACGCGAGGTTGCACGTGTTCGTGATCCCCATCTGGATCACGCGCGGCGCGATCGGGCGCAGGCCCATCGTCTCGGGGCCGTCGCAGAGGACGTTCGTGCCGGTGTCGCGCTCGAACAGCAGCAGCGCGTCGTGCATGGGGACCGCGCGGAAGCTCATGCCGCCCCCGCCATCGCCGGCACGCGGACGTGCACGCCTGCCTCGCCGCGCTCGACCGCGATGTCCTGCTCGAACCACGTGCGCAGCAGCAGCCGTTGCGCCTCGGCGTGCGGCGTCCACGCGATGGCGCGCAGCTCGCCGCCCGCCGTCAGCGCGAGCGGGAGCAGCAGCTGGTCGAGCAGGTGCTCCCCGACGGGCGCGGTCGAGCGCAGGTACCGCTGCAGCTCGTCGGCGCACGCGTTCGCGACCTGGTCGGAGCTGCGCTCGCGGTCGCCGATCGCGGTGACGAGCTCGGTGACGTTCGCGTAGCGCACCGTCGCCTCGGAGAACGTGCCCGGCCCGGGGCTCGGCACCCCGTGGACGATCCCGCGCGGGTCCATCGGCCACGCGAGGCGGGCGCACAGCGTCGCGAGCTGGCGCGCCGCGATCGAGCCCGCCAGGTTCGACACGACCGCCCGCGCGCCCTGCCCCACCCGCTCGCCGCGCTCGACGAGCACGAGCGCCGTCGCCGCCCGCGCCGGTGCGATCGCCGCGACGAGCTCCCCGCCGCCCGCGGGATAGAAGCCGTGGCGGACGAGCGTGTATTCGATGGACCAGCCGATCGCGGCGAGCTGCGGCGCGAGCACGTCCCGGAGGTACTCGAACGTCGGCGCGAGCGGGTTGTGCGTGCCGCCGGTGATCGTCACGCGCGACGGCGCGCCGAGCCGCGCGAGCGCCGGCACGATCGCCTGCAGCACGAGCACGCAGCTGCCCGCGCTGCCGATGGCGAACGCGTGCTCCCCCGCGCGCGCCGCGCCCGGCTCGAAGACGAGCGTCGTGGCGCCGAGCTCGGCCCCCTCGACCCGCGCGTCGCACACCGCCGCCGCCGCGAGCACGGCGGTCAGGTGCTGCCGCAGGAGGCCCGGGCGCGGCCGCGCGCGCCGAATCCCGTCGATCCGGAAGCCGCGCCCGGTCGCCGCCGCGAGCGCGAGGGCGCCGCGCAGCAGTTGCCCGCCGCCCTCGCCGCTCGTGCCGTCGATCGCGATGACGTTCGGCATGACCTCACCCCTTCACGCAGACGACCTGCTTGAGCGTGTAGACGATCTCGACGAGGTCAGCCTGCGCCGCCATGACGTCGTCGATCGCCTTGTACGCGCCCGGGGTCTCGTCGAGCACGTCGATGTCCTTGCGGCACTCCACGCCCGCCGTCGCCTCGGCGTGGTCGACCACGCTGAACACCTTCTTCGCCTTCGTGCGGCTCATCGCGCGCCCCGCCCCGTGGCTGCAGCTATCGAAGCTCTCCGGGTTCCCCTTGCCGCGCACGATGAACGACTTGGCCCCCATGCTACCCGGGATGATGCCCATCTCGCCGAGGCGCGCACGCACCGCGCCCTTGCGGGTCACGATGCAGCTCTCGCCGTAGTGCTTCTCGCGCGAGATGTAGTTGTGGTGGCAGTTGATCGCCTCGAGGTGCGCCTCGAACGCGGGCAAGGTGCCGAGGTTGCGGAGCGCGGCGATCGTCGCGTGCATCATGAGCTCCCGGTTGGAGCGCGCGTACGTCTGCGCCCACTCCACGGCCTCGATGTAGTCCTTGAAGAGCTCGCTCCCCTCGGGCAGGTACGCGAGGTCCTGATCCGGCAGGTTGATGAACCAGCGGCGCATGTCTGCCTTCGCGCGCTCGATGAAGTACATGCCGATGCGGTTCCCCATCCCGCGCGAGCCGGAGTGCAGCATCACCCACACGGCGCCGGCCTCGTCGAGACACAGCTCGATGAAGTGGTTTCCCGTGCCGAGCGTGCCGAGCTGGTTCACGCGCATCGCGTGCCCCGCGCTCTGGTGCT
The DNA here is from genome assembly GCA_025353585.1 of Deltaproteobacteria bacterium. Taxonomy (GTDB): domain Bacteria; phylum Myxococcota_A; class Polyangia; order Haliangiales; family Haliangiaceae; genus JABFXX01. The sequence goes on along the minus strand of JANXOM010000046.1, from coordinate 1,071 downwards.
TCGCCGTGATCGCCTGGTAGCCGGCGTCGAGCGTGGTCCACGCGGCCGCGTTCGCCGCGGGCACGTCGTGCCACGCGCCGCGATCGTGCTTCCCGCCGTGGTCCGTGCGGCCGTGCGGGACCGCCGCCTCGATCGCGAGGCGCAGCGGCTTGAGATCATCCGGCAGCTGCTCCGCGCGCAGCGACGTCTTGACCGCCATCATGCCGCAGCCGATGTCGACGCCGACCGCGGCCGGGATGACCGCCTTCTTGCTCGCGATGACGGAGCCGATCGTCGCGCCCTTGCCGGCGTGGACGTCGGGCATCACGGCGACCCACTTGTGGACGAAGGGAAGCGCCGCCACGCGGCGGAGCTGATCCTGGGCCTCGGTCTCGAACGGGACGCCGTGCGTCCATGCCTTGATCGGGACGTGATCGGTGGAGATGACCTGGTACGGGAGCTGGGCGTTGGCCGTCATGGTGAATGGACCTATTGCAGACGACAGGCCGACCCGCGAGCGTCTCTTTCCAGCAGGTTGGCGTCGAGCGTGCTAGCCTGCAGGCGCACGTTTTATCCTGTCGTCTAATGCGCAAGAAGACCGTCGTCATCGGCATGCTCGGCACGACCCTCGACCGGGGCATCGGCAAGCCGGACCGGTGGCAGCGCTGGCGACCGACGATCGCGCTCTGCCAGCACGAGGACTTCGCGGTCGACCGCCTCGAGCTGCTCGTGCAGCCCTACGCGACAAAGCTCGCGGCCCAGGCCATCGCCGACATCGCCAGCGTCTCACCGGAGACGAAGGTCGTGGAGCACGCGCTCGGCTTCGCGGACCCGTGGGACTTCTCCGAGGTCTACGCGAGGCTCGGCGACTTCGCCGAGGCCTACCCGTGGCAACCGGAGCGCGAGGACTATTACCTCCACATCACGACCGGCACGCACGTCGCGCAGATCTGCCTGTTCTTGCTCTGTGAGACGCGCGCGATGCCGGGGCGGCTGCTGCAGTCGTCGCCGGCATCTCCAAAAAAATCTTGCAAGCGCGATTCGATCCAAGGATTCTTACCGGCTTCATAGTGAATCTTGAGACGCGGTCCG
>JANXOM010000018.1 GCA_025353585.1 Deltaproteobacteria bacterium | reverse complement strand
CCGCCTGCTCGAGCTGCACGCGGGCAGCGGCAACCTCACGCGCGCGTATGCCGCCGCGGGCTGGCAGGTCACGCCGAGCGACGTCGCGCGGCCGGCGCAGGCGCTGCCGGGGTTCGTGGTCGGGGCGGCGGGCGCGGTGCTCGCGGCGGAGGCCGGGCCCGTCGACGCCATCGCGCTCGATCCGCCGCGGACCGGGGCGGCCGAGGCGCTCGCGGGCATCGCGCGCCTCGCGCCGCGGGTCGTGGTCTATGTCTCTTGCGACGTGACGACGCTCGCGCGTGACGCGGCGCACCTCGCGGCCGCGGGGTACACGGCGACCGACGCGTGGCCGCTGGATCTGATGCCGCACACCGCGCACGTCGAGGTCGTGATGCGCCTCGCGCGGGCGTAGACTGGCGCGGTGATGCGCGCGTGGGTGCTGCTGCTCGGGCTCGCCGCGTGCGGCGATAACCACGCGGCGGTCGACGCGCCGGTCGTCGCCGATGCCCCGCGGCGCGCGGTCGACGCACCGGGCCCGCCGCGCGATGCACCCGTGGACGCGGTCCACCACCCCGACACGAGCCCCGTGCCGGGGCGGCCGGATCTTCAGGTCATGGGCGCGTTCATGGAGCACTCGCTCCTCGTCACCGAGGACTCGTTCGGCGCGGCCGACTGCGAGGTCGCCGAGGCGTGCGTCGGTCGCACCGGGCTCCGCCGCCTTCTGCGCTTCGACGCCGTGATCGGCAATACCGGCGAGGGCGACCTCGTCCTGGGGCCCGTGCCGCCGCCGGGTGTCTCCGACGCGACGTTCACCTGGTCGCCGTGCCACATGCACCACCACGTCAACGGCTTCGCCGCCTACACGCTCTCCGACGCGAGCGGGGCCGTCGTGACTGGCCGCAAGAACGCGTTCTGCCTGATGGACTCGGTCGCGATCGTCACGAACGCGCACAGCGACCAGTACACCTGCGACTTCCAGGGCATCTCGGTCGGCTGGGCCGACTCGTACACGCGCTACCTGCCGTGCCAGTGGCTCGACATCACCGACGTCCCCGCGGGCACGTACACGCTCACCGTCGCCGTGAACCCCAACGGGACGATCGTCGAGACCGACACCACGAACAACACGTGGTCGACGCCCGTGACGTTCTAAGCGGCAGCGGCGGCGGCGCGCGCGCGGACCAGCGCCGCGATCAGCTGGCGCTGATCGGCCTCGGACGAAAACCAGTCGCGCGGGAACACGAGCGCGCGCGCGCCGAGCTCGACGATGAGGACCGGCGAGCTCTTGTTCCACGGCACGGAGCGGCGCAGGAAGTACGCGGCGGTGACGTCGGCGGGCGCGACCTCGAGCGGGCGCGGCTTGCAGAGGCCGCGCGGCAACGTCACGCGCGTGTCGGTCACGACGAACGTGCCGGGGGCGTAGAGGAGCGACTGGACGAGGCCGATCGCGTGCAGCACCGAGATCGCGCAGAGCAGGATCCCGACCCACACGCCCACCGTGCCGAGCTGCGTGATCAGCAGGATGCCGAGCGCCGGGCCGCCGATCGTCCAGGTGATGGCGCGCTGGCGCGACATCTCGAGCTCGATCTCGACGGGGCGCAGCGGGCCTCGCGGCTTCTCCGCCTCGTCCTCGCCATCGTCCCCAACCGCGGCGGTCGCGGCGTCGGCCACGTCAGTCGCGGATCCAGTCGGCGGTGAGCTCGGAGACGCGGGCTTGGATCTCGGGGAGCTCGACATGGCGCAACTGGCGGGCCGCAACGACCTCATGACCATCTACCACGACGTCCGTGATGGCGCGAGGTGACAGCGCGTAGACCACATTCTTTTCGAGGGCCTGGGCCGGCCAGAGCGACGGGTCGGCGAGGTCGAGCGCGACCAGGTCGCACCGGTACCCGGGGGCGATCGCGCCGACGGGCAGCCGCAGGACCGCCCCGGCCGTGCGCGTGCCGAGCGCGAAGCAGGTCTCCGCGTCGATGGCCTGCCCGTCGGTCCGGTGGACCTTCTGGAGCAGCGCCGCCATCCGCATCTCGTCGAACACCGAGACGCGGTTGTTGGAGCAGCCGCCATCGGTGCCGAGGCCGACCTTGACGCCGCGCGCGACGAGGTCGACCAGGTCCGTGACGCCGTCGCCGAGGAACATGTTGGAGCCCGGGCAATAGGCGAGAGAGCCGCCGCGCTCGGCGAGGAGGGCGCGCTCGCCGGCGTCGAACCAGCAGCCGTGGACGGCGATCATGCGGGCCATGTCGACGGGCAGGGCGGCGACGGCGTGGAGCGGGCGGGCGCCGAACCGCGCGAGCGACTGATCGACCTGATAGCTCTCCTCGGCGAGGTGGATGTGCCACGGGACGCCGGCGTCGCGCGCGCAGCCGGCGCCGGCGACGATCATGTCGGGCGTGGCGCCGTGCTGGCTGTGGGGCGCGGGCTGGACGGAGACGAGCTGGCGCGCGGCGTCGTGGTAGTGGCGGTGCAGCTCCTCGAAGTGGCGGACGGCCTGCGGGATCGTCTCGCGGTAGGCGGCGGGCGCGCCGTCCCAGTCGTAGAAGCAGCGCGCGAGGACGATGCGCATGCCAAGGCGGCGGGCGGCCTCGATGGTGGCGGACGCGTTGTCGTTGCCCTGCGCGTTCAGATAGTAGAAGTCGCAGACGGTGGTGACGCCGTGGAGGAGCATCTCGCCGAACGCGAACAGCGCGGCCGTCTCCATGCCGCGGGCGTCGAGGCGCGGCGAGTAGCGATAGAGCGCGCGGTCGCGCCATGCGAGGAACGGCAAGTCATCGCCGATGCCGCGCAGGAGCGACTGGAAGCTGTGGTTGTGGGTGTTGACGGTGCCGGGGACGAGCGCGCGGCCGCTCCAGTCGATGCGGCGCGCGGCGGCGGCGCGCGGATCGGCGAGGACGGCGGCCGGATCGTCGACGAGGACGATCGCGCCATCGACGGCGAGGACCGCGGTGGCGCCGCGGACGGCGGAGGCGCCGGGGACGCCGGTGACCGCGCGATCGGCAATGACAACAACGGCGTCGGCGGCGTCGCTCATGGCGCCGAACCTACCGTCAGAAGCCCGTGCTAGCGTGGCCGCGGATGGACGATCTCGTCACCGCCGCGCGCGCCGGCAAGCTCGATCCGGTCTACGTGCTGCACTCGGAGCACCCGATCCTGCTCGAGCGCGTCGTGCACGCGATCCGGGACGCCGCCGTGCCGCCGAACGCACGCGGCTTCAACTACGACGTCGTCGAGGGCAAGCCGAGCGGCAACCGGATCGTGGCGCTCGCGCAGACGCTGCCGATGATGCGGCGAAGCGGATGATCTTCGTGCGCGACCTGGCGCTGATGCCGGCCGACGAGGCGGACCCGCTGATCCAGTACCTGGCCAAGCCGAACCCGTCGACGGTGGTGGTGGCGCAGACGAGCAAGCTCGACAAGCGGCTCAAGCTGTTCGCCGCGGTCTCGAAGAAGGGCTGGCTCCACGTGCTCGAGGCGCCGCGCCAGCTCGTGCCGTGGGTCCGCGCCGAGGCGAAGAGCAAGAAGGTCGAGATCGATGGCACCGCGGTGCAGCGCCTGGTCGACGCGGTCGGCGATGACCTGTCGCGGCTGGCGCTCTCGATCGAGCAGCTGGCGCTGTACGCCGGCGACCGGCCGGTGACGTCGGACGACGTGGACGAGCTGATCGCGGACACGCGCGAGCGCTCGGTGTTCGAGCTCAACGATGCCCTGGGCGCCGGCGATCGGGCCCGCGCGCTGACCGCGGTGGCGTCCCTGTGCGACCAGCGCGAGAGCGCGGTCGGCGTGATCGTGATGCTCGCCCGGCACGTGCGCAACCTCGCCACGCTGCACGGGCTCCGCGCCGCGGGCGTCCCGCGCAACGAGTGGGGCGCGCGGGTCGGCGTGCCGCCGTTCGTCGTCGACAAGCTCGCCGCGCAGGCGCGAAGCTACACGCCCGCCGCCCTCGCCACCGCCATCGCTCGCCTCGCCGGCGCCGATCGTGCGCTCAAGGGCGACATCACGCTCGACGGGCTCTCGAGCCCGTTCACGGGCCCGCAGATGAAGGCCCTCGGCCGCGAGCTGGGCGAGCGCATCATCCTCGAGCAAGTGGTCGGCGGCATCGTCGAGCTGGCGAGCCGGTAAGCCCGCACGGGGTTCGATCCCCGCTCGCATTCACTTCTTGTCGAGGTCGATCTCGACGGTCTTCATGTCGGCCGCGCTGCTCGGCACGGGCGGCGGGGCGGAGGCGCGGGCCGGCGGGCGCGGCAGCGTGATGGCGGGCTGCGTGTCCTCGCTCGTGATGCCCATGTCCTCGAACGGGCGCCGGTACTCGGCGGGCAGGCGCGCGAACTGCTGCGCCAGGGTCGCGCGGGGGACGTAGAGCTCCTCGCGGCGGCCGTCGCCGATGTCGAGCTTGAGCACCAGCTCGCCGGACTGCTTGCTCTTCTCGCGGATCGATCGCGCGTAGGGCGTCAGCTGCGCCAGCATCTCGAACGGCACCGCGCGCGGATCCTCGAGATCGACCACGGCCTCGCCGTTGACGGAGAGCTCCAGGAGCGTGCGCACCTTGGTGAGCCCCTCGAGCGTCCGCTGCGCCGCGTCCGTCAGACGCCGCACGCCGTCGATGTCCTCGAGGTCGAGCGGGTTCGGCTCGCCTTCGCTGTCGCCGGCGGGCGAGATCGCGACCCACGTCGCGCCGTTGTCCGTCACCGCGAACCGGAGGCCGGGGGCCGTCTTCTGCGCGCTCTCGCGCAGCGTGATCACCTGCTCGCTGACGGCGCGGTCGTACGCGACCACCACGTACTTGCCGAGCTCGATGGGCGCCGGCTTCGCCTTGCCGAACACGCCCTTCTTCATCATGTGGACGATGACCGCCTCGGCCAGGGCGTCCACGCGGATCGGCGCGCGCCACGGATCCGGCGCGAGCGAGAACGCGGCCGCGAGCTTCCCCGCCGTGGCCACGGCGTGCGCGTGCGGCTCGGCGCCGCGCACGTCCCACGACATGATCCACTGCGCCTTGGGGAGCTGGTGCGCGTCGAAGAACGGACGCAGCGCCTTCAAGACGCCCTCGGCGACGGTCGCCGGTGACGCCTGGTTCTCGAACTGCGCGACCCGCGTCTCCACTTGCTGCTTGGCCTGGGCGATCGCGCCCTTGGCCCCGGTCGCCGTCTTCTGCGCCGCCGCGAAGACGTTCGCGAGCTTCTTGTCCGGTACGAGGAACGGCTGCAGCGCGCCCACGAGCGCCTTGTCGAGGTCCCCGAGCCGCGCGAGCTCGCGGTCGGCGTCGCGGCGTCCCTCGAGCGCCCGGTCGCGCCGCGCATCGAGCTCGGTCAGCGGGATGAACGCCTCCGTGCATGCCTCGACCGCCGAGGTCAGCGTCTCGATGAAGTTCTCATCGAGCGGAAAGGGCGTCCCGTCCCCGTAGCGGTACATGCGGGCACTATACGCCCCGGGCCGACGATCAGTAGTTTCCGAGGAGCCCGAGCGAGAGGATGACCGCGTCGAGGCCGCCGCCGTAGATGAATTGCTTGCTGATGCCCATCGGGTTCGGCTCGTTGTTGTTGCCGGCGAGCTGGTCGAGGATGAGGACGTCGCCCTTGAGGTTCAGCTGCAGCTTCTCGAAGAGGCGCCAGACCCGCTTATCCCCACCGACCGTGATGAGCGTCAGCTTCGCCCCGATCATCGCGTTGCGCACCGGCGAGAGCTCGCGGTCGCCGGTGAAGTATTCGCCCGCCGTCGACTCGGTCTCGTAGAAGAACGCGTCCTTGAAGAAGCTCGCGGCGCTCTGCTGGTACGCGCGCGCGTGGAAGTAGAGCAACATCGAGTTGCCGATGTACTGCGAGTACGCGAGCTCGACGTCGCCGCCGAACACGCGCCAGGTGTCGTCGTAAAATCGGCCGCCGAGGTGCACGGCGCCGTGCAGCTTCGGGAAGAACCGGTTGATGCGCGCCGTCGCCGACCAGCGCGCGCGCGCGTTCGGGATGTGCTCCTGCGGGGCGACCGGCCCGATGCGCACGCGGCGGTACGGGTTGCTCTGGAAGCCGTCGAGCACCTGCCCGTAGGCCACGAGCTGCATGTTCGTCGTCGGGGACAGGTTCTGCGTCAGGGTCACCTGCGCGGTGTCGATCGCCAGGTCCCGCCAGACGGTCGTGCCCGGCGTGTCCTTGCCGGCGACGCCGTTCGACTTCGCGCACGCGTCCGCCCCGGTCAAGGCGATGCGGTCCAGCGGCGTGAGCATGCCGTTGTCCTTGTCGCAGACCTGATCGAAGCTGTGCGAGTAGGCGAGGGCGACGGTGGTGTTGCGGCCTGGTAGATCGATGGACGCCGCGGCGCCGATCTGGCGCGACAGGTAGTCGCGCTCGGTCCCGAACTCGCCCGAGAACACGATGCGCGACCGCTTGCCCTGAAACCCGAGGGCCGCGTTGCCCTCCTGGCGGAGGTCGGCGAACTTCGTCGCCCCGGAGGTCGCGTCGGCCTGGTACACGGTCGCCGTCGCGCCCGTGACCGCGTCGGCCGCGTAGCCGGCGTCGAGCGTGACGTACCGGCCCAGATCGATCCCGACGTCCGCTTGCGGGTGGATGACGGTGAGGCCGCCGAGGCCGCCCTGGCGCTTCTCCTCGAACACCGAGGTCGAGACCGCGGCCGAGTCCTCCGCGTGCGCGGGGCGGGCGGCCCCGAGGACGCCGACCGCAACGACCGTCGCCGCGCCGCTGATCCAGTCCCTCAGTTGCACCCGCAGCCGCCTCCGCCCGCGCCGTGGCCGCCGGACGCGCCCTCGCGGTTGCTGCGAATGTGGTCGTCGGAGGAGGTCTCCTGGGGATCGTTGTCGAAGATCATCACCTTGTCGGCGAGGAACTCTTTTTCGGAGGCGCGCACCGCGGTGCGGCCGCAGCCCCCGAGCGTGCCCGCGAGCGTGCCGGCGACCATCAGCAGGAGAAGTGCGCGCATGAAAAGAGCTCCTAGAAGAAGATCGCGAGGCCGGCGGAGAATTCCGCGGCGTTCGAGGCGTGGTTCTGGTTGAACAGCGACCAATTCCGCGCGTCCAGGCGAACCGTGATCTGCTTCTTCAGCGTGATCTCGAGCCCGCCGCCGGCGTTGAGCGCCATCAGGGTCTCGCGCGGATCGACGAAGTTGGTCGCGGCGGGCGAGATGTGCGCCGCGCCGAGCCCGATGCTCGCGTACGGCCCGATGACGGCGCCCGGCGAGAGCCGCAGCACGAACGCGGCGCCGCCGAGGTAGACCTGCTTGTCCGAGCGGGGCGAGAGCCCGCCGAACCCCTCGAGCGCCCAGTAGGGATCGATGATCCACGACGGCCGCAAGATGAAGACGCCCTCGCCGCCGAGCGTGCCCGCGGACGCGGAGAGGCCGACGTTGGCGTACGGCACCGGTGACGGCCCGAGGATCGCCCCCTTGATCGCGCGCCCCATGCGGCGGAACGCGCCGGGGTGATCGTCCTCGCCGACCTCGAACGGGAACACCATGTCGCCGAGGATCCAGCCGGTGGTGCCGTCGTCGAGCTCGATCTTGAACCAGTAGTCGCGCGTCGCGCGCTCGACGACCGTGTAGACCTGGCCGCGCTCGGCGACCGCGACCTCGCGGTAGCCGCCGCCCGGGCCGCTGTGGACGGGCGCTTTCTGCGCGATGATCCGCAGGTAGGCGTCCGCGTCGGCGTGGCTCGCGAGGGCGGCGAGCACACCGGCGGCGACCAGCGCGCGCCTCACGGATTGAACCAGTCCAAGAAAGTCACCACCGCCGGGTCGCTCAAGTCGGGGTAGATGTCACCGCCGCCGTGGGGCTCGGTGCCCGCGAGCGGCTTGACGAGGAGCAAGCTCGCCTCGGGGTCGCCGCAGTTGAGGTCGACGAGCGAAGCCTTGTAGTTCGCCGGCAGGTCGACCGGGTCCGTCGTGAACCGCAGCGCGGACACGCCCGTCTGGTTGTGGCAGCCGCCCTTGGTGCACTGCTTCGTGGGCGCCGCCGTGGCGTTGAGGTACTTCGGCCAGACGTCGGACTCGAAGAACGCCTCGCCCTTCGCCGGGTTGCAGAGGCCGATGTCCGGCGGGCTGTCGCCCAGGTCGACGGACGGACAGCCCGCGAGGGAGAGCACCGGTAGTGCTGCCCACGCGACGCAAAGCACGGCCTGTGACCGGCGGTGTCCCATCCCGCGCTGAGCGTACACGGAATTGGAGTCGTCTGCGCACGGTGCGGCGACACGTCGCGATCTGATACCCTACGCACAGTGTCGACAGGTGCGTCGCGACCGCCGCCCGGCCCCGGCCAGAGGCCGGAGCCGCCCGCGCCGCCACGTCCACGCACGCCGAGCAGTACCGCGACGCCGGCGCGTGGCGTCGGGGTGGCGCCCGCCGCGAAGCCCGTCGCGTTCCCGCCGCCGCTGCCGCGCGCGACGCCCACCGCCGTGCCGCCAACGGTGCCGCACGCCGCGCCCCCGCCGACGCCTCGCTC
>JANXOM010000434.1 GCA_025353585.1 Deltaproteobacteria bacterium | reverse complement strand
CCCGCGCCGGCGCCGGCGCACTGAGGCTAACCGCCAGCTTGGCGGTTCGTCCGGGAGGGCGTCTATTTCCAGGGCTTGCCTAGCCGATCGACCGGCGTCACGCTCGGAATAGAGGCAACCGCGGCGGCGGTCCATGGTCGTAACGAAGCGGCCCTGGAAAGGCTGCGCGAGGAGAACCAACCAATGACGAACTTGCTCCGCAATTTGCTCGCTGGTGTCGCGGCCGTCGGCCTCGTGGGGACCGGCGCGGCGCTCCGTACCGGGACGCCCAGTGCGTACGCCACGCCCTCCGGCATCCCCACCGATGGCTCGATCGCCGACGCCGCCGAGCGTGCGGTCGACAGCGTCGTCGGCATCTCCGTGAAGCTCACCGGCGATCGCACCGTCGACATGTTCGGGGACGCGATGCAGGGCCCCCAGGTCGAGGCGCAGGGCTCGGGCGTCATCGTCACCGCGAGCGGCCGCATCCTCACGAACTCCCACGTCGTCGACAAGGCGACCGAGATCAAGGTCCTCCTCGCCGACGGCGGCGAGTACGCGGCCAAGGTTGTCGGCAAGGATCCCAAGGCGGACCTCGCGGTGATCCAGCTGCAGGGCCACTTCCCGACGCTCAAGCCGATCGCGTTTGGCGACTCGGCGAACCTGCGGCTCGGCGACGTCGTGCTGACGATCGGCAACGGCCTCGGGCTCGGCAACTCGGTGTCCGTCGGCATCGTCTCGGCCAAGAGCCGCGGCATGGGCGGCCACATCGAGGAATACGAGGACTTCATCCAGACCGACGCCGTCATCAACCACGGCAACTCCGGCGGCGCGCTCGTGAACCTCAAGGGCGAGCTCATCGGCATCAACACCGCGATCGCGTCGCGCACCGGCGAGTACAGCGGCATCGGGTTCGCGATCCCGATGACGATGGTCCGCCCGATCATGGACATGCTCGTCAAGGACGGGAAGGTCTCGCGCGGCTACCTCGGCGTGACGATCGGCACCGCGACGCCGACGATCGCCGAGGCGAAGAAGCTCGGCGCCTCGCACGGCGCGGCCATCGGCGAGGTCCAGGCGGGGAGCCCGGCGCAGCGCGCGGGCCTCGTCGAGGGTGACGTCGTCGTCGCGATCAACGGCGCCGAGGTCCGCACGGGCGAGGCGCTGCGCAACACGATCGCGCTCATCCGCCCGGGCTCCCTCGTCGACCTCGACGTGGTGCACCGCGACGGCCGCGGCTCGAAGCTGCGGGCGACGCTCGGCGAGCTCCCCGAGCAGCTCGCGAACCAGCCCGACGTCCCGGTGCAAGAAGTCACGCCGCGCCGCCGGCACCGCTAGTCGCACGCTCCCCCGAATCGATTTCGGCCTCTCTCGTCGGCTCCGTCGCCGGCGCCTCAATGCGGAGCTCGCCCGCAAAGACGCGGTCTGAGCCGCGCGCTACGGGGCCGACATCAAGATCGTCACGCCGGTGGTCTTCGTGATCACGGGACCGGGGATGCCGTCCCCGTTCGCATCGCCATCGACGTGGAGCGCCGTTGGCGTCGCCGGCAGGGTCAGTGTGCGGGTGACAGCCAGCGAGCTTCGTGACCGCAAGCACCGACCGGCGCTGCCCGCGGTGCTGCCCGAGCGAGTCGGCGCGGAAGTTCGTGACGATCCGATAGATCCACGCGAGCGCCTCACGGCCATCCGGCGCCGTCGCGAGGTGCCGGTGCACCCGGACGAACGTCTCCTGCGTCGCGTCCTCGGCGGCCGCGTCGTCGCCGAGGAGCTTCCGGCAGCGAGCATAGATGACGGGGGCGTGCATGCGAAAGAGCGCCGACAGCGATCCTGGGGGTCGGACATGGGCGGCCACCTGCGTAACCCGCCAGCCGGGCCAGCTGCGCAAGACTTTCGACGTAGTACGCTCCGCGGGCCTCGATGCCGACGCCGGCGGCCAGGACCAACGTGCGCGCCGCCGCCGCGGCCGTGATCGGGCGCGAGCACGATCGCGGCGCGATCGCCGGGTTCTTCGAGGCGGGGCTGCGCCTCGTGACCATCGTCGGGCCCGGCGGCGTCGGCAAGACGGCGCTGGCGGCGCGGTTCGCGCTCGATCACGCCGCGGCGTACGCCGCCCACGGCGGCGGCGGCGCGTGGGTCTGTGACCTGACCGAGTCGCGGAGCGCGATGGCGATGTGTGCGGCGGTGGCGGCGGCGGTGGACGTGCCGCTCGACCGCGAGACCAGCGAGCCGCGGGTGGTCGCCGCGCTCGGGCGCGCGCTGGCCCGGCGGCGACGCCTGCTCCTGGTCATCGACAATTGCGAGCACCTCGCCGACGAGGTCGCGGCGACGGTCGCGGCGTGGCTCGCCGTGGCGGCCCACCTCGTTGTCGTCGCGACCTCGCGGGTGCCGCTCGGGCTACCGGGCGAGCAGCTGTGGCCGCTCGCGGGGCTCCCTGTCCCCCAGACGGGCGTCGAGGGTCCGGCGGCGGCGGCGGCGGCCGCGGTCGAGCTGTTCGTGCGGCGCGCGCAGGCGGTGCGCCCGACCCTCCAGATCGGCGCCGAGCAGGTCGCCGCGATCGCCGAGATCGTGCGGCGGCTCGACGGCATGCCGCTCGCGATCGAGCTGGCCGCGTCGCGCGTCGTCGCGCTCTCGCCCGCGCAGATCCGCGACCGGCTGGCGCTCGACCTCCTCCAGCGGCCCGGGGACACGGGCCGCCACGGCTCGATGCGCGAGGTCATCGTCTCGTCGGTGCACGCGCTGCCGGCCGAGGCCCGCGCCGCGTTCGCGCGCTGCGCCGTCTTCCGCGGCGGGTTCACGATGCGCGCGGCCGAGCACGTGCTCGGGGACGCGGTCCACGCCGCGATCGAGACGCTGTGCCGGCACTCGCTCGTGCGCGCGACGAGCGAGGACGAGCCGAGGTTCGTGGTCGTCGAGACGATCCGCGAGGTGGCGGCGAGCGAGCTCGAGACCCTCGCGGGCGAGCGGGCCCGGGTGGCCGAGCGGCACGCGACGTACTTCGCGGCGGAGGGCCAGGTCCTCGGGACCCGGGCGCGCGAGCGCGCCGACCGGACGGCGTTGATGGCGCTGGCGGCGGACCTCGAGAACCTCGTCGAGGCGCACCGCTGGGCGCTCGGCGCGCCGCGCACTGCCGGGCTCGCCCTCGAGCTCGCGCTCGCCCTCGACCCGCTGCTCGCGACGAGGGGCATGTTTCGGCTGCGCCTGCGGCTCCTCGACGAAGCGATCGCGGCCGGTGACGGCACCGATGCGCGCGCGTGGGTCGCGCGGGGATGGGCCCGGCGCGAGCTCGGGACGCTCGTGGGCGCGCGCGAGGACCTCCAGCGCGGCCTCGCCCTCGCTGCCGCCGCGCCGGACCCCGAGCTCGCGGCGCTCGCGGAGATCCGCCTCGGCGACCTCCTCGAGGTGGACGGCGCCACCGGCGAGGCGCGGGTGGGCTACGAGCGCGCGCTGCGGCGGCTCGCCGGGGCGCCGCCATCGCCGCAGGTCGAGCTCCGCGCCGCCGACGCACACGCCGCGCTCGGCCACGCGTGGCGACGCGAGGGTCAGCTCGCGGCCGCGGAGGGGGCGATCGCGCAGGCGCTCGCGCGCTACCGGGCCGCCCAGCACCTCCCCGGGATCGCGGCTACGAGCTACGAGGCCGCCGTGGTGGCGCTGTTCCGCCAGGACTATCGAGCCGTCCACGCCGGGCTCGCGGAGGCGCTCGCGCTGGCCCGCGCGCTCCACGCACGCCCGCTCGAAGCGGCCATCACGAGCGGGCTCGGCGTCGCGCTGCAGGATCAGCGGCGGCTCGACGAGGCGATCTCGCAGCACGCCGCGGCCGTGGAGGTCTTCCGCGACCTCGGCAACCGCCACCGCACGGGCAGCGCGCTCTACTACCTGGCGACGGCGTACCTCGAGCGCGGCGAGCTCGCGGAGGCGCACGCCGTCCTCGCGCAGGCCGCCGCCGAGATCTGGGCCGTCGGCGCGATGCGGTACCAGGCTCTCATCGAAGGAGCACGCGGCGTCGCCCACGCGCTCGCCGACGACCGGTCACTCGCCGAGAGGGCGTTCGCGCGCGCCGATGCCGCGGCCGCCGCATGTCGGAGCGAGCCCGCGCTGCTCGCCACGCTCGCGATCCATCGGCTGCACCTCGCACCGGAGAGCCGGCCCGAAGCGGTCGCGGCGGCCCGGCGCCACGTCGAGGCGGCGCTCGGGGATGACCCGCGGTTTGCCCTCCGCGTGCTGGCCGCCCCGTCGCGCGGTCCCGCCGAGGAGGCGAGCTTGCGGGTGCGCGCCGACGGCCGAGCGTTCCGACCGCCGGCCGGCGCGGCGGACGTCGACCTCGCGCGGCGGCTGCCCTTGCGACGGATCCTGGCCGCGCTCGCGAAGCACCGCGTCGATGCGCCGGGTGATTCGCTCGGCCTCGACGAGCTGCTCGCGGCGGGCTGGCCCGGCGAGCGGATCCGCCAGACCGCGGGCGTCAATCGCGTCCACGTCGCGCTGACGACCCTGCGCAAGCTCGGGCTGCGCGCCGTGTTGATCAGCGGCGCGCACGGGTACCTGCTCGATCCCGCCGTGGCGATCGCGATCGGCGACTAGGCTCCTCGCGCCGCCGTGTCGGCCGGGCCAGGTCAGCTAGGATGCGGGCCCGGCCGGAAACCGCGCGATCACGCCCTCGATCGGTGCGTCGTATCCGCCGCGCGTGTACGCGAGGTACATGACCCCATCCGCGAACACCGGCGGCGCCAGACCGGGGCCGCCGAACAGCGTCTCCGGGACGCCAGGCCCCGCGCTCGTCAGGCGAACCCGCACGAGCTGCGCGTAATCAGTGGAGAGATCCTGCAGATAATAGAGCGCGCCGCCCGCGAGGCGCAGGTCGTGAGGGGGCCCGATGGGGACCTCCGCGTCTCCCCGCGCGGCCTCGACGACCAGCGTGGTCCCCCCGGTGGGGGAGATCCGCGTGATGGCGTACGGGCCGCTGGCGAGGGTCGTGTACACCCCGCTCGCGTCGATGGCGCGGTCGCGGGCGGCGTTCTCCGCCACGGCCGCGGCGAGCACCGTCCGCCCGCCGCCGTCGAGGCCAACGCGCGCGAGCTCCGAGTCATGCCGGTAATACAGCAGGTCATCGACCACGGCGACGGGGCGGCCAGAGTCCGGCGTGATCGGCGTCAGCGCGCTGCCGCCCAGGCCGGTCGCCACCACCGGTCCGACGTAGGCGCCGCCCTCCGGCTCGAAGACAGTGGACTCCATGTAAATGCGCGTCGCGTCGGCGATCACGGTGCCCGTCGGCTCGGTCTGGTCGCCGAGGGTGACGATCCGCGGATCGCCGGTCGTCGGCGCGGTGGTCGGGATCGAGACGACCCCGTAGGACGCGAACCGACCCTGGTCGACCAGCGTGGAGAAGTAGATGCGGTCGTCGGCGAGGACCGTGCCGAGGAGACCGGTGGTGAGCGCGGACGAGGGCGCGCCCGCGTGGAAGAGGCGCGAAGTGCCGGTGTCGACGTCCACGCGAAAGTACGTGCCCGCATCCGAGAGCGCATAGACCGCGCGGCCGCTCGCGCCCACGAGCCCGAGGGCCGGCCCGAACCCGCAGGCGACGATGTCCGCCCCCGTGCCATCCGCGGCGCAAGCGCTCGCCGAGGGCGGAGCGGACCCATCCGGGAGCGGAGCGGAGCCGGCGTCTGGTTCGTCGTGAGCCGGGCCCGTGTGGCCGGTGCACGCAGCGGCGCCGAGCGCGAGCGCGAGCGCGGCGATGAGGAGACGCGAGGAGCGGGAGATCGTGGTCATGCAGGCAGGATGGCGAGCGGATCCTGAAGCGGGGCTTAAACCGTCTTAAAGAACGGGCGGCCCTGGTCAGTTCGGCGGCGCGGGACGGCGGACGAGCTTGGCCGCGAGCGCCAGCCCGCCGCGGTTCTTCGGCTCGACGGCGAGGACGCTCGCCACGCGCCGCCGTGCGTCCGTCAGATCTCCCAGCTCGGCGTCGACGCCCGCCAGCTCGACGATGGCATCGGTGAAGTACGGCGCGAGCTGCACGACCGTCGTCAGCTCCCGCCGCGCCGCTCCCCAATCCTCGCGGGCCGCCGCGGCGCGGCCGAGCTCGAGGTGCGGCACGAGCAGGTGCGCGGTCGCCGGCGCATCGGCCAGCGCCGCCAGCGCCGGCTCGCCGCGCGCGTCGTGCATGTCGTACAGGGCGAGCGCGCACGCGAGCCGCCCGCGGAGCGAGCGGTCGGCCAGCAGCGCGGCGACCGCAT
>JANXOM010000433.1 GCA_025353585.1 Deltaproteobacteria bacterium | reverse complement strand
GCCGCGCCGGCGGCCACCGGTAGCGGCGCGGGCAGCGCCGTGGTCGCCGCGGCCCCGGCGGAGAAGACCGGCAAGGTCAAGGTCGAGATCACGCCGACGACGGCGCAGGCCGGCGCGAAGATCACCGTCGACGGCAAGGAGCTGACGCCGGACCTGGCGTTCACGCTCGACGCATCGGGTAAGAAGACGGTCGAGGTCACCATCACGCAGTCCGGCTTCCACGAGCAGAAGACGAAGGTCGAGCTCGCGGCTGGCGATAACATCGTCAAGGTCGAGCTCGTGAAGCGCGGCGGCAGCACGCCGTCGACCGGCACGCCGGCCGTGGCCAAGAACCCGGGCCCCACGGCGCGTCCGACCTGGACCGGCACGCAGACCGTGCCGGTCGCGCCGAAGACCCCGCCGACTCCGAAGCAGCCCAAGCAGCCGAAGCAGCCGACGGGGCCCGCCAAGGGCGGCCTCATCGACATCTGACCCTGTCACAATTGTAACAATGGGGCCTGGCCCCTTTGTTGTGGCCGGCCGCCGGACAGCTAGCCTTTGACGGCGCCGGCGGTCAGGCCGCCGACCAGGTACTTCTGGAGCACGTAGAAGGCGATCATCACCGGCACGCTCGTGATGACCGCGCCGGCCGCGAAGAGGCCGTAGTCCGCCGAGAACGCGCCGACGCTCGAGTTGATGAGCACCGGCAGCGTGTACTTGGACTCGTCCGTCATGAACGTGTCCGCCA
This sequence comes from Deltaproteobacteria bacterium, assembly GCA_025353585.1. GTDB lineage: Bacteria > Myxococcota_A > Polyangia > Haliangiales > Haliangiaceae > JABFXX01. The sequence goes on along the minus strand of JANXOM010000433.1, from coordinate 7,729 downwards.
TGATGAACTCGTTCCACGCGGTCATGAACGAGAACAGCGCCGTCACCGCGAGCCCCGGCCGCGCGAGCGGCAGCATGATGCGGCGGAAGATCATCCACGTCGACGCGCCGTCGATGCGCGCGGCCTCCTCGAGCTCGCGCGGCAGCGAGTCGAAGTAGCCCTTCAACGTCCACACGCAGAACGGGATCGCGGTCGTCGAGTAGACGAGCACGAGGCCGGTGATGGAGTTGAGGAGCCCGATCTTGTTGAGGATGACGTAGAGCGGCAGGAGCAGCAGCGTCGCGGGGAACATCTGCACGACGAGGAACGTCGTCAGACCGGCCTTGCGCCCCGGGAAGCGGAAGCGCGAGAGCGCGTACGCCGCGGTGCAGGAGATGGCCACGCCGAACACCGTCGTCGCGAGCGCCACGATGATCGAGTTGAACGCGTGCCGCAGGAACAGGAGCTCGCCGTGCCCGCCGCGCTTGTCGAACAGATCGTGGAAGTGGTCGAGCGTGACGTCGGTCGGGATGGGCGACGCGGACAGCGCGAAGTCGCGCCCCGGCTCGAACGCCTTCTTGCAGACGAGCATCACCGGGTAGAGCACCACCGCGACCACGACGATCAACAGCACGTGCGCGGCGATCAGGAACGCGAGGCGGGGCTTGCGGTTCATCGCCATGGCGTCACGCGTCCGCGTCCTTGCTCTTCACGACGCGGTTGCCGAACACCGTCCACAACAAGAGGATGAGGAAGATGATCGTCGCCTCGGCGGCGGCCATGCCGTAGCGCTCGCCGCGCTCGAAGGCCCAGTGAAACGCGTCGGTGACGAGGATGTTCGTCGAGCCGCCCGGCGCGCCACCGGACACGAGATAGATCACGTTGAACATGTTGAACGTCCAGATCGAGCCGAGCGCGACCGCCGGGCCGAGCGCGGGGCGCAGGTGCGGCAGCGTGATGTGACGGAACCGCTGCCACGCGCTCGCGCCGTCGACGGACGCCGCCTCGTAGAGCTCCTTCGGGATCGACTCGAGCGCCCCGAGCGCGACGACCATCATGAACGGGAAGCCGAGCCAGGTGTTCGTGATGACGTTCGCCGAGAACGCGGTCGCCCACGACGAGAACCACGACACGCCGGACAGGCCGGCGTGGTGGAGGATCGAGTTCATGGCGCCGTACTCGCCCTGGAACATCCCGTGCCACATGAGCGCGGTGATGTAGTTCGGGATCGCCCACGGCAGGATGAGCAGCATGCGGAAGATGCCCTTGCCGCGGAGCCACGTGCGCGAGAGCACGAGCGCGAGCGCGACGCCGATCGTCACGTGCAGGATCACGTTCGCCAGCGTCCACAGGACGGTGACGCCGAGGATGAACCAGAAGTTGAGCGGGTCGTCGAGCTGTTTGCCTCCGCCCGAGAGGATCTCGCCGAAGTTCGCGAGCCCGACGAACGTCCACGTGTTGTGTGAGTGGTCGTAGAAGCCGAGCACGATGCCGATGAGGAACGGCGCGGCGACGAGGACGAACATCGCGATCATCGCTGGCATCAGGAAGCCGAGCGCGGTGCGGTGGCGCACGAGGCCGTCGCTCAGGCGGTCGGTCAACCGCGCGTGCTGCGCGAGCGTGACGCCGGCGGCGACGAGCGCGATCGCCGTCGTGGCGATCCACGCGTGCCAGAGCGCGGTCGGCACGGCGAGCGCGGCGATGCCGGCGAGCGCGCCGAGGTTCGCGGCGCGGCCCCCGACGAGGGAGCCCGCCGCCGTCAGCGCGAGACCGAGGCCGAGCACGCCGATCATGACGAGGAACGGGTAGGGGGCCGGCGTCGTCGGGCTCGTGATGGCGATGGCCGTGGTCTCCTCCGCCGCGCGCACGGCGATCGCGCGGCCCGTGCCATCGGGCACGAGCTCGGTGAACGCGCCCTCGCGGTCGAAGCGCGTCACGGCGTCGTACATCCACTTCTCGCTCGGCTGCAGGTCGCGCCAGCCGCTCGGCGTGCGGAGCTGGCGATGGCGCAGGTACGGGTGCGCGACGGACGGCGTGGCCGGCGCCACGAGGGCGCCCGTCACCGTCGGCAGCGCCTCGCCGCCGGCGATCAGCTGATCTACCGAGCGTGACGCGAGGCCGAGCTGGTGTTCGGCGAGGTCGCTGTTACGCCCGGCCACGAACGCGCAGCTCGCGAACAGCACCGCGATGACGGCCGCGGCCGCGAAGTCTCGGAGCTGGCGCCGGAGCAGGTCCGCGGTGCTCATTTCAGCTTCTGGATCGCGTCTTGGAGGTTGTTGAGCTTCGCGCCCGGCTCGGCGCGCCCCGAGATGACCTCGCCCAGCGCGTCGGCGTACGGCGTCCAGACCATGCGCATGACCGGCGTCTTCGGCATCGGGACGCTGTGCGCGATCTGCGTGCGGAAGACGCGCAGGAACGGATCGGCCGCGACCTTCGCGTCGTCCCACGCGTGCACGTTCGGCACGACCTGGCGCGCGATCTGGGCCCGCGTGACGGCGGCGGCGTCGCTCGTCAGTGTGTCCATCACGGCGAACGCGGCGTCCTTGTCGCGCGCGCGGGCCGACATCAGCACGCCCTCGGTGCTGAAGTACGGCGCGGCCGGGCGCCCGGTCGGCGAGACGATCGGCAGCGTCGCCACGGCCCACGGGACATCCTTGCGGATGTCGGTCGCGAACCACGGGCCCGACATCACCGCCGCGACGCGCCCGGCGTTGAAGAGGCTCGCCTCGAGCGGGTTGTCCGCGTTCGCCGGCACGACGCCCGTCGCCACGAGGTCGCGCGCGAACGCCATCGCGTTGGCCGCCTCCGGGCTTGCGATCGCGAGCGTGCCGGTGTCGTCCATCACGGTGCCACCGAACGCGTGGAGCCACGGCGCGTGGCCGTAGAGGTCGACGTTCGAGTACGCGAACGCGAAGCCGTCGCGCTCCTTCATCTTCGGCGCGAGCTTGACGAGGTCGTCGGTCGTCGCGGGCGCGGTGGCCACGAGGTCGGTGCGGTAGTAGAGGACGAGCGCCTTCTGCGTCAGCGGTAGGCCCCACAGCGAGCCGTGGTAGGCGAGGCGATCGATCGCGTCGGAGGAGAAGCGATCGGCGCGCGCGTCATCGACGTAGAACTCGATCGGCTCGAGCACGCCGGCCTCGGCCCACGCGCCGACGCGATCGTGCGCGTAGATGAAGAGGTCGGGGCCGTTGCCGCCGGGGATCGCGGAGGTGACCTTGTCGGCGAAGCCGTCGTGCGGCATCGCGACGAGCATCAGCGGGGCATCGGGGTGGTCGGTGTTCCAGTGCGCGGCGGTGGTCTCGAGCGCGGTGCGCTCGGCGCCGCTGTACGAGTGCCAGAGCGTGATGCCGGGCTTCGGCGCGTCGGTGCACGCGCCGGTGCACGCGACGACCGCCAGCAGCGCGAGCAGGCCGGGCCGCGTCATGATAGCCGCAGCTCCGTCGTGCCGTCGAACAGGTGCACCGCCATCGGATCGAGCCAGACCTTCACCGTGTCGCCGAGGCGCGCCGGCGACGCGGCGTCGGTGCGCACCGTCAGCGAGCCGGCCGGCGAGTCGACGTGCAGCACGATCTCGGCGCCCAGGACCTCGCGCATCGCCACCTCGCCCGAGACGGCCACGTCGTCGCCGAGCGGCGTGAGCGAGAGCCGCTCGGGACGGATGCCGATCATCAGCTTCGCGGTCGCGGCGGACGCGGGCCGCAGCGCGGCGCGCGTGACGAGCGGGATCTCGAACCCCTTGCCGCGCGCGCTCGTCCGCTCACCGGCGTGCATGAGGTCCGCGGCGAGGAAGTTCATGCTCGGCGTGCCGAAGAAGCCCGCGACGAACCGGTTCGCCGGCCGCTCGTAGATGTCGACGGGCGTGCCGAGCTGCTGGATGACGCCGTCCTTCAAGACGACGATCAGATCCGCCAGCGTCATCGCCTCGATCTGATCGTGCGTGACGTACATCGACGTCGTCTTGCTCTGGCGGTGGATGCGCGCGATCTCGCGACGCATGTCGCCGCGCAGCTTCGCGTCGAGGTTCGAGAGCGGCTCGTCGAACAGGAACACCTTGGGCTCCCGCACCACGGCGCGCCCGATCGCCACGCGCTGCCGCTGCCCGCCCGAGAGCGCCTTGGGCCGCCGCTCGAGGTACGCCTCGAGGCCCAGGCTCTCCGCGGCCGCCATCACCCGGCGCCGGATCTCGGCCTCGGGGCGGTGCTGGATGCGCAGCCCGAACGCCATGTTCTCGAACACGGTCATGTGCGGGTAGAGCGCGTAGCTCTGGAACACCATCGCGATGTCCCGCTCTGCCGGCGGCAGCTGCGTGACGTCGCGGCCGCCGATCGAGATCGTGCCCGCGGTCGGCTCCTCGAGCCCCGCCACCATGCGGAGCGTCGTGGACTTGCCGCAACCCGAGGGCCCGACGAGCACCGCCATCTGGCCGGCGGGCACCGTCAGGTCGAGGTCCGGGATCACCGGCCGCGACACGCCGTCGTACACCTTGCGGATGCCGGTCAGCTGGACTTCGCTCACCCGGCCGCGACGAGCAAGCCTCACGCCAAGGCTAACTCCGCGTCAGGGCGTCGGTTCGCGCGTCCGCGTTGCCGTCCGCCACGTTGCTTGTCGCAACGCTCCGCTCGCGCCGGGTGCTCAGCTCGCCGGGCAGGAGACAATCGCGCAGCTGTTGTCGACGCAGGACCAGTGCGCGCACGCCTGGGTGCCGTCGGCGCAGGCGCGGCAGAACTGCGGCACGAGGCCGGCGCAGTCCGTCGCCGCGCTGCAGCTCGAGTCGACCGGCGGGGCGAGGCAGCACTCGACGCCGAGGCCGCCACCGCACGAGTACTCCGTCGCGTCCCCGACCGTGCCGCCCTCGCAGCTCCCGGGCGTCAGCGCCTCGCACGAGCCGCCCACGTCCTCGCAGGTCGCGCCCTTGTGGAGCGTGAACCAGGTCGCGCCGGCCTCCTCGGTGCTGCGGAGCTGGATCGAGCCGTTCGCCTTGAGCTTCCACTGGAAGCGGCCGAGGTCGGAGTTGTCGTCGCCGTAGAAGCGGACGTAGCGCTTCGAGCTGCTGGAGGAGTGCGTCAGCAGGAAGCGGCCGGTCTGGACGATGTCGTTGCACGGCGCCGCGATGCACTCGACCGGGCGGTGCACGGTGAACGTGTGGTCCGAGTTGAGCGACAGGGTCGACAGCTCGCCCATCGCCGGGCTGCCGTTCGTGTACGCGCCGCGCGGCACGCTGGAGGCATCGGCCTTGCCGAGCGGGGCGTCGAGCTGGTCGGACTCGTCGTCCGCCGGGGTGGTGCCGCAGGCGGCGAGGGAGACGAACGACGCGGTGACGAGAGCGTAAACGAGGCGAGTGCGCATGTGGATGACGCGGCGCAGTGCACACGGTAGGCCGCACCTGGGGGTCTGCACGCCATGCGCAACCCCGCGTGGCGAAACGACTCGGTGAGATCCCGTGTGGGCGACTGGAGTTGCCGGATAGCCAGCGGAGAAGCCAGGTCGCAGGTGCCGCACCCCGCGCCGAACCTGATCATTGACCGGTCTGCCTTCGCGGGTTACCCGTATGGCTTCCATGGTACGCGCGCCGGTCCGCCGGCTGTCACCACGCTGGGGCGGTCGCAAGCGCGCACGGCATGCGCGGCAGCTGCAAGCGGTCGGGCTCGAGCAGCCCTTGCTCGCGGTCTCGCAGCCGGTGCCTGACGGTGAGCTGCGCGTGCTCGGCTCGGGCGACGCCGCGTTCCAGCACATCCTCGAGCGCGTCCGCGCCGCGGAGAAGTCGGTGGAGATCCGGGCATTTTTGTGGCGCGACGACGAGGCCGGCAACCTCCTCGGCGAGGCCGTGCTCGCGGCGGCGCAGCGCGGGGCAATGGTCACGATCCACAAGGATCGAATCGCCGCCGTCTACGAGTACACCGGCGGCAACAAGCAGAGCTTCTTCCACAAGCGCGTCGACGCGATCCGCGGCCTGCAGGCGTGGTTTCTCGGCGCTGTGTATCGCGCGCCCGGCTCGTTCAAGCAGCGGCCGAACGCGCTCGCGGAGCGCATCGTCGCGCACCCGAACATCATCGTCGAGCACCAGCGGAAGCGCTTCGATCACAGCAAGGTCTACATCGTCGACGACCGCTACCTCGCGCTCGGCTCGATGGGCGTCGGCGACAACCATCGCCACGAGTGGATCGACATCATGATCGAGGCCGAGGGCGAGGAGCACGTCGCCCGGCTGCGCGAGCGCATGACGGGGCAGGACGAGTTCGATCCGTCGCGCGGCGTCGACTTCCTCGTGCACAGCCGCGAGGCGCACCGGAAGAACAGCTGCCCGATGATCAGCCACCGGCTCGCGCTGATCGACGCCGCCTCGGTCTCGCTCACCGTCGAGATGGCGTACCTCGGCGACCGTCGCTTCACGGCCGCCCTCGCGCGCGCGGTGCAGCGCGGCGTCGACGTCACGCTCGTCACCGCGGACCACGCGGACGTGCTCGCGAACATCAACCGCGCCACGTGCGACGCGCTCATGCGCGTGACCGGCGCGCCCGCGAACCTCACCGTGATCCTCCTGCCGCGCATGGTGCACAGCAAGGCCGTGATCATCGACCACCGGTTCGTGGATGTCGGCTCGGCGAACTTCACGTCGCTCTCGCACGGCGTCTACGACGAGATCAACCTGTACGCCGACAACGTCCGGTTCGCGTGCGAGCTCGAGGCGGAGATCGCCCGGCACTGCGAGAACGGCCAGGTCGCGGCGACGCGCCTCAAGCACAGCAAGATGTACTCCGGCGTCGAGCGCGCGATCATCGCGTACCAGTCGAGGCGCGGTGGCTAGCTCGGTCGTCGCGCTCGATCCGGCGAAGCAAGAGCGTCGCCGGCAGATCCTCGCCGCCGCGAAGACCGTGTTTGCCGACAGCGGTTATCATGGCGCGTCGATCGGCGCGATCATCGAACGAGCGCAGATCGCCCGCGGCACGTTCTATCTCTACTTCGAGAGCAAGACGGCGGTCTTCGACTCGATCCTCGACCAGGCGATGAAGGACCTGCGCGCGCGGATCCGGCGCATCGAGGTCGTCGAGCAAACGGCCGCGCCGCCGCAGGTGCAGCTCCGCGCGCAGGTCGTGGCCGTGTTCGAGTACATCGTCGGCGACCGGCCGCTCGCGATGCTGCTGCTCTCCGCGGGCCACACACCGGACGTCGAGGCCGCCGAGCGGCTGGACCAGTTCTTCGGCGAGATCCGCGACCTCTTGCGCCGCGCGGTCGAGTCCGGCGCGGAGATCGGGCTCCTCCGCAAGTGCCACCCCGAGCTCGTCGCGGCGGCGATGCTCGGCATGATCCGCGGCGTCATCGAGCTCGTCATCCACGACCCGTCGCCGCCGAGCATCGAGGTCGTCGTCTCCGAGATGCTCACCGTCGCGCTGCGCGGCGTGCTCGCGTGATGACTCCCGCTTCGGTTAGGCTGTCGCCCATGCAAAAACTCGTGATGGCGGTCGCGTTTGTCCTCGGCCTGTTCGCGTTCAGCGGTGTCCGCAGCGCATATGCGTGTGGATCCGATTCGGACTGCGCGGGCGTGGGCAAGTGCTCGGGTGGCGTGTGCGGCAACTGCGGCAGCGACTCGGATTGCAACAAGCACGGCAAGTGCTCGGGCGGCAAGTGCGGCGCGTGCGGCTCGGACTCCGACTGCGCGAGCGGCACGTGCAGCGGCGGCAAGTGCGGCGGGTGCGGGTCGGACTCCGACTGCAAGGGCAACGGCAAGTGCTCGGGCGGCAAGTGCGGCTCG
>JANXOM010000385.1 GCA_025353585.1 Deltaproteobacteria bacterium | reverse complement strand
CGCCGCCGCCCACGACGCCGCTCGCCCACCGACCGGCGACCCGCTCTCCGCCAGCTCCGACCCCGTCACCACCGTCCGGCTGTCCCGCGAGCGGATCCTCCAGGCTCTCGCCGACGAGACCGCCGCCACCAGCGAGCCCCGCCCCCGCGCCCGCTCCGAGCGCGCCTCCACCCAGGAGCCGCTCCGCGCCGCGACCTCCGCCGGTGACCTCCTCGCGGTCGCCCCCGAGAACCTCCGTCCGCAAACCTCTCCCTCCGACCTCGCCGCCGGCGAGGACGACGAGTTCGATCCCGTCCAGGTCGCGGCCGCCGCGATCCAGCGCCTCCGCCGCCGCGCCCGCACCGACATCGCCGAGCTCACCGTCCACTACCACCGGCATGACATCCTCGTGGTCGTCCTCGCGCTCGTCATCATCTTCGTCTCCGGCCGCATCTACGCGAGGCTCGTCACGCCGCCGAACGTCACCTTCTCCTCGCACGGCCTCACGTTCGAGCACGCCGCCGGCTGGCTGCCCGAGCCGTCGCCGCTCCCCGCGCCGCGCCTCGTCCACGACCTCACCGGCCTCGGCGGGCCCGCGAAGGACGACACCGTCTATCACGTCACGCTCACCTCGCCGCTCGAGTCGACCGCGCATGTCGAGGTCCTCGTCGACCGGCAGCTCGCCTGGAAGAACATCGTCACCTCGCTCGACCTCGACCGTCGCACCCGCTGGGGCGAGCTGTACGCGCTCGAGAATAGCTCCGTCGAGTCCGTCGACGCGCACGAGTGGCTGCGCACCGAGTACCGCTACGCGCACGGCGCCAAGGGCGATGTCCCTCGCATCGATCGCGCCATCGAGTGGGCGACCGTCGATCACGACCAGAGCTACGTCGTCACGCTGTTCGGGACGCCGGCGCAGCTCTCCCGCATCGAGGACGTCGTCGCGCCCTCGCTCCGGGTGGCCACCCACACCGGCGCGCCGCTCGTCCCGCAGACGTCCCGCCTCCTGCAGCCCGACTACACCACCGCCGTCGCGCGCGCGTTCGACTCGACCGTGATGATCGTCGCGGCCGATGTGATCGAAGGCCGCTTGAAGCCGCGCGCCGGCGGCAGCGGCGTCATCGTCGGCGCGGACGGCTCGATCCTCACGAGCTATCACATCATGCACGACAAGACCGGCCGCCTCCACGACGTGTTCGTCGTCGGCCGCTACTCGTCGCTCGATCAGGCCCCGCAGCTCTGGTGCGCGGGCCGTCCGAGCCGCAGCAAGCTCCAGCGCGATCTCGATCTCGCGCTCCTCAAGTGCGACATGGATCTCGACGGGCGCGCGTGGTCGCCCGCCGCCGCCGGCGGCATCTGGCCCACGCTCCCCGAGGCGACCGCGGCCACCGTGCACCAGGGCGAGCGCCTCTGGGTGCTCGGCTATCCCGACGTCGGCGGCGGCGGGCTCACGCTCACGTCCGGCGAGGTCGAGGGCTGGACCGGCGCGGACGGCACGCCCGGCCACGACTACATCAAGACGAACATCGCGACGTCCAACGGCAACTCTGGCGGCCCCGTCGTGGATGACCAGGGCCGGCTCGTGGGGATCGCGGTCGCGATGCGCACGACGGCGACGGCCACCGGCGGTGTGGTCGAGGTCACGAAACATGGCACCGTGCGCCCGCTCGGCGCGGCGTCGGATCTCCTCGCGATCGCGCTCGCGGGCTGGACGCCACGCGAGGGCCACACGGACGTCTCGCTCGCGCCGACGGCGGTCGAGGCCACCGCCGAGGGCGTCCACATCTCGACGAAGGTGCAGGACGCCAGCACGGAGGCGCCGATCCGCGACGCGCTCGTCATGGTGTTGCGGCCGGGCGTGAAGGCGTCGTCGGTCGACATCAATCGCCTCGACGATCAGGTCCTCTCGTGGGGCCAGTCCAACACGGCGGGCGAGGTGCTGCTCAAGCAGCCCGTGCCGGTGCCCGGCCGCTACACCGTGATGGTTGTCGCGAGCGGGTACGAGCCGCTCATCGGTGAAGACCAATTAATCCTGGATGCCGCGACCCCGCAATCGTTCGATCCATGGGGCCAGATCTGGCTCCGCTCGCGGTGAGTTGGCGTGCTACCCACGTGGGGATGACGCACCTGGCAGATGTCCTCGACGCGCGGCGCGCGGTCGTCATGCAGCGGTGGCTCGACGAGGTGCGCGGCACGCTGCACCCGGAGTCCATGCCGCGCGTCGAGCTGGTCGATCACTTGCCGAGCTTCCTCGCGCAGGTGATCGGCGCGCTGCGATTGGAATACCCGGCGGACGGCGTCGAGATCGCCGAGGAGCATGGCCTGCAGCGGCTCGCGCTCGGCTTCAGCCTCGATGCCGTCGTCCGCGAGTACGGCGCGATGCGCACCGCGATGCTCGCGGTGGCCGTCGAGGCCGGCGTGGCCGTCACCACGACCGACTATCAGGTGATCTTCGACTGCGTGGTCAACGGCATCGCGGGCGCGGTCTCCGAGTACAGCCGGCAGCGCGACGCCGAGATGGCGCGTCAGGCGTCCGAGCACTTCGCGTTCGTCGCCCACGAGCTGCGCAACCCGCTGTCATCCGTGGTCCTCGCGCTGGACGCGCTGCACGACAGCGGTCACCTCGACGCGACGATGCGGCCGGTGAAGGTGCTCGAGCGCGGCCTCCACAACATGCGCGACCTGATCGACCATTCGCTGCGCGTGGCCCGCGTCGGCTCGGGGGTGGACCTCATGCCGGCGCCGATCCAGCTGCGCGCGCTGCTGCAGGAGGCCGAGGCGGCCGTCGCCCTCGACGCGGACGCCAAGGACATCAAGCTCGAGCTCGTCCTCGACGGCGAGCACGAGGTGGTCGTCGACGTGCGGCTCCTGCGCTCCGCGCTCTCGAACCTCGTCCGCAACGCGGTGAAGTTCTCGCATCGCGCGGGGACGGTCAGCGTGCGCGCGAAGGTCGCGGCCGGCCGCGCGACGATCGAGATCGAGGATGCGTGCGGCGGGCTGCCCGACGGCGAGACCGACAAGGTGTTCTCGCCGTTCGTGCAGCTCGGCCCGCAGGCGAGCAGCGGCTTCGGGCTCGGGCTCGCCATCGCGCGCCAGGCGGTCGACGCGCATGGCGGGACGCTGCGCGTGCAGAACCTGCCGACGCGCGGCTGCATCTTCGTGCTCGATCTCCCGGTCGCGCCCGCCGCCGCGCTCGTCTCGTAGGCGGCCCTACGGCGCGACGAGCCGGATCGCCGTGTCGCCCGTCGTCACGGTGACGGGCTCGGACGCTTCGTCGTCATCGATGTGCGCGCGCGCGGAGAGTCGGTGCACGCCGCCCGTCAGCCCGACGAGCAGGAACCGGCCCTGCGGATCGACGGTGACGGCCATACCCGCGGTCTCGGTGTCGCCGGCGAGCATCACGACCGCGTCGGGCGCCGGGCGCCCCGCCGCGTCCACCACGACGCCCGCGAGCGTGGTGATCCCGAGCCGCAGCGTCACGGCCGGCGGCACGTCGTCGCCGAGGAGCATCACCGGTGAGGCCTCCGCGCCGTACGTGGCGACCAGCGCGACGCTGGCCATGTCCGCGTGCAGATGAAAGAGCCCGAGGTCGCGAATGACGAAGTGACCGGACGCATCCGTGAAGCCCGGGCGAAAGCCATCGTGGTTGCGGTTCGGGAACGCGACCGTCGCGCCGGCGACGGCACGGCCGCTCGCATCGACGACCCGCACGTCGACATCGACGTGACGCGCCGGCTCCGCGACGAGCGCGATCGGCGCGACGTCGACGCCCGCGCGGACATCGATCTCGCCCTCGGCGAGCCACGTCACGTGCGGACCGCGGCGGCCGTCGTCGGCGCTCGGAGACGCGGTCAGCTCCCAGTGCCCGGCCCCCGCGAGCGCGCCGTGAAAGGCGCCGGACGCGTCGGACCTGCCGAGCGGCGCGCAGTGGCGGCCGGCCTCGTCGGTGTCGAGACACGCCTCCACCGTCCCGGCAAGCGGTGCGCCGTCGGCGTCGCGCAGCGTCCCGGCCACCGCGATGGGCGCGCGCGCGAGCTTCAGCTCGAAGGGGCCGGTCGGCGGCTCCGTCCAGCTCAGCTCGAACCACATGGCCACGTGCCCCGGCGCCGTGACGAGCTGCGCGCGCACGCCGCCGAAGCTCGCCACGGGAAGCTCGCCGCGCGCATCCGTGACGCCGCCCTGCCCACCACCGTCGACGCGGGCGCCGGCGATCGGCGCGCCATCCACCGCGTCGACCACGCGCACGGTCGCGCCCTCGTCGGGCCCGAGCTCGAGCCGCACCGGCGCGATCGGCCCCTCGCCCATCTCGAGCGCCAGCCGCGCGAGGCGCCGGTCCGCGGTCTCGGCATCGAGGTACACCCTGCACCGAGGCGCGAGCTCCGCCGCGAACGCACCATCGGCCCCGCTGACCACCGGTGCGACGTCCGGCTCCGGGTACGTGCACGCCTGCGCGATATGCACCGGCACGCCGGCCACGCCGAGCCCCGCCGCATCGACCAGGCGCCCCGTCATCGGCACCGTCGCGTACCGTTCCGCCGCCTCCGCCGCCCAAATGGGGTCCGACCGGTCCGACTCCAT
>JANXOM010000375.1 GCA_025353585.1 Deltaproteobacteria bacterium | reverse complement strand
TTCGATCTCGACGGCTGGGACAAGGACACGCTCGACGTCGTCGCGCTGCGCCCGTGGATGTGGGCCCTGTTCGAGGCCGGCTTCGAGAAGGTCACCGAGGTCTGGGGCGCGCTCGACGCCGAGCTGCGCGCGCTGATCCTGCAGCGCCAGGTCACGATCCACGACGCGACGTTCGAGGAAGGCCCGCGCGACGACAGCGACGCCGCGATCATGACGACGTCGGACCGCTTCTTCCACCTCGAGCTGCCAGAGGACGACGACACGCAGCGCCTCGTGATCCAGCTCGTCGAGGATCTGTATCGCGGCGACGGCGCCCTCGCCCGCCACACGATCCAGGCCGCGCGCAGCGAGCCGCCCGCCGAGCTCGAGGAGACGGCGTATCGTTGGCGCTCCGCCCGCCTCGCGGACATGGGCTACGTCGACTTCTACGACGCGCTCGATCTGTTCCGGCCGCTGACGCCCGACCAGGTCCACATCGGCGAGAACACGCAGGAGCACGCGAGCCCCGAGGAGCCGCAGCACCTCGGCATGACCGTGGCGGAGGAGGTCATGGGGCGGAGCTTCCTCGCGCGCGCGCTGGCGGCGGTCGAGGATCGCGACGAGGCCCTGCGCCTCGAGGGCGCGCTGATGGTGCTCGTCAACAAGGTGCTCGCCGCGGCGCGCGCGAAGCCCGGGATGCCCACCGTGATCCGGCGCGGCGCGCTGTTCGCGACGGCGACCCTGTCCCTCGGCCTCGAGATCATCGCGCGCGGGGACATCGGCCGCGCGACGACGGCGCTGCGCACGATCGGTCTGGGTCGGCTGTTCCGCGTCGGCTACACGACCACGCACCGGCTCGCGAAGCTGGCCCAGGCGCTCGCGCCGCGCTCGATCACGGCCGGCAGCCCGGCGCGCGAGCTCGTGGCGGGCCTGTGCTCGCCGCGCCCGCTCCTCGCGCGCGCGGCCGACGAGCCGCCGGCGCCCGGCGTGCGCCCGTTCGAGTCGCAGGCCGATCTGCGGCGCGCGGGCGAGCTGCTCGCGGGGCTCACCGTCCGCATCGCGCTCGTCGAGAGCCTCGGCGTGGATCTCGTCGCGATGAGCCAGGCGCCCGAGCCGCGGGCGAGCCTCGACGACCACATCCGCACCGGGCTCGCGCGCGCCGTGCTGGGCGGCGAGCTGCGTGGTGATGCGCTCTCGCAGGCCGAGCTGACGGACCTGCGCGAGCGCGGGTTTGCCGGCGCGAAGCTGACGGACGAGGCGCGGCTCCAGGGCCACGCCGCGATCCGCGCGCGGCTCGGCGCGGCGCAGCTCAGCGCGTCCGGCCCCGTGCTCGACCGGTTGGTCGGCGGGTGGCTCGAGGATCTCGAGCGGATCCTCGGCGGCGTGACCGACGAGGAGATCGACCCGCGGTTCGTCGAAGGCGTGCTCGTCGAGATCAACCGGTCGTAGCGCGGGCGCGTTGGCGCCCGGCCCGGCGTGGTAATGACACGGGCATGTTCTCGTCGTACCGCACGGGCCTCGTCGCAGCGCTCGGCACCGTGCTCGGCGCGGGCGCGATCCTCGCGCTCGTCGATGTCGTTCACGCGGGAGGCGGCGCCGGCGCGATCCTGGCGCTCGGGGGGCTGTGGGCGCTGCTCGCGGTGCCGCTGGCCATCGCGACCGGCGTGGTGCTCGGCGCCGGGACCGCGACGTGGGGCGAGGGCTTCCTCGGTCGCTTCTTCCGCCGGCTCCGCGACGACCGCGACTTCGACCGCAGCTGCGCGGCGGCGCTGATCGCGGCGGGCGTCGTCGGCGCGGTGCTCGCGTTCGGCGTGAGCAAGCTCGCGATGGGCTTCGTCGCGAACGTCGAGCGCAAGCCGGTCGGCGCGCAGCTCCTCGGCGTGGTGACGGTGGGGCTGGTGCCGATCCTCGCGCTGCTGGCGCTGCCGATCTTCCGCGGCGCGCGCTACGTGGCGCTCGTCGTCCCGCGCGTTGGCCCCCTCGCGCGGTCGCTGGTGCTCGTCGTCGGCGTGGCCGGGCTCGTGGCCGCGGCAGGCGCGTTCGTCGTGTTCAAGCGCCTCGACTACCAGTCGCTGGATCTTCTCGGCTTGATCCTGCCGGCGCTGCTGCCGGTCGTCGCGATCGGGGTCGCCGTGCTCGCGTACGGGCCGCTCTCGGGGCTCCGCGAGCGGATCCCGCGGCGCGGCGGGGTGGCGGCCGGCGCGGCGGTGGTGGCGATGGCGCTGCCGTTCATCGGGCTGCGCGGCCGCCCGTCCGAGGCGACGGTCGTCGCCGTCACGGAGCGCTCGTTCGTCGGCCCGCGGATGATCGCGGCGCTGCGCAGCCACAGCGATCACGACGGCGATGGCTACTCGGCGTTCTTCGGCGGCCCGGACTGCGACGACGAGAACGTCGACGTCCACCCCGGCGCGCGGGAGATCCCGGGCGACGGCATCGACAATAACTGCGTCGGCGGCGACGCGCCGATCGATCCGAACGACAAGCCGACGCCGGTCGAGCGCCCCGATCCGGGCGTGGGGAGCGGCAGCAGCGCCCTGGCCGCGCCCGCCCCCCCGAGCGTCCGCGGCGGTGACAATGTCCTCGTGATCTTCGTCGACACGCTGCGCTTCGACCACCTCGGCGTCACGGGCTACCAGCGCGCGGGCGCGTCGCTGACGCCGCGCCTGGACGCGTTCGCGAAGCAAGCCGTGGTGTTCGAGCGGGCGTTCGCGCAGGCGCCGAACACGCCGCGCTCGGTGCCTTCGT
Source organism: Deltaproteobacteria bacterium (assembly GCA_025353585.1). Lineage (GTDB taxonomy): Bacteria > Myxococcota_A > Polyangia > Haliangiales > Haliangiaceae > JABFXX01. The sequence continues at coordinate 2,496 of JANXOM010000375.1, read as the reverse complement.
TCCTCAGCTCGCGCTACCCCTCGCAGGTCAAGTTCGACAAGGTCTTCCAGAACTACCCGTCGATCCTCGACGCGAACGATCTGCTGTTCGAGGCGCTGCACGACGCCGGCCTGCACACGGTCGGGGAGAGCTCGCACTTCTACTTCTGCGATCGCGTGCGCTACCCGGACGTGTGCGCGGACTTCCCCAAGCGCATGCACAGCAACGCGCTGCAGGGCGCCGACGAGTGGGACAACGGCGAGGCGACAGACATCCCGCCGAGCAACCACGACAGCGCCGGCCCGCGGATCGTGAAGAAGACGCTCGCGAAGCTCGACGAGCTCGCGGCGAGCAAGAAGAAGTTCGCGCTCCTCGTGCACCTGTTCGAGCCGCACTCCACGTACATGGAGCACCCCGGCTACAAGTACGTCGAGCACGGGACGGCGTCGCTCGTGGAGAAGTACGACTACGAGATCGCGTTCGAGGACAACCTCATCGGCCAGGTCCTCGACCAGCTCGACAAGAGCGGGCTCGCGGCGACCACCACGGTCGTCGTGATGGCGGATCACGGCGAGGCGTTCGGCGTGCACTCGGTCTACGGCCAGGCGGACTTCTTCCACGGCGACTCGCTGTACGCGGAGCTGACGCATGTCCCGCTGATGTTCCGCGTCCCGGGCGTCAAGCCGTGCAGGGCCGACGACGTGGTGCAGCTGCTCGACATGGCGCCGACGATCGCGGCCCTGTTCGGGGCGAAGGCGCCGGCGAGCTGGACCGGCCGGAGCCTGGTGCCGGCGTTCGCGTGCACGCCGGGTGCGCTGCCGCCGCAGCCCGCGTTCAGCGAGCTCCTCCCGGCGCCGGAGTGGGATCACGAGGCCAAGGCCATGGTGACCGCCGACGGCAAGCGCCACGTCTACTACCGGACCAGCGACTCCAAGTGGGAGATCTACGATCTCGTCGCGGATCCCGAGGAGAAAAAGAACATCGCGGACTCCGATCCGGCGGCCAAGGACCTGGAGCAGAAGCTGGCCCAGTGGATCGAAGGCCCGCTGGCCGCCGGCGGCGGGAAGTAGATTCGGGCGTCGCCCGCACGACCCATCCGTCAGGGCAGCGCCTGCACGGCGGCCAGGGCGCGCACCGGGTCGGCGTCGCCCGCGAGGGTGACGAGCTCGAGCAGGAGGGGGCGGAGGCGCGGGTCGCCGGCGGGCAGCGCGCGGAGCAACGCGATGCGGCCGTCGGTGTCGCGGGGGCTCCAGCGGGTGGCGACCCAGAGGCGAGCGAGGGCGGACGCGGAGGGCGCGCGGGCGAGCTCGGCGCGGGCAGCGTCCACGTCGGTCGGATCGGTGTCGACGGGCTCGCCGGCGACGGCCGGCGCCAGGCGCGCGCGCTTCGCCGCGAGGTCCGCCGCCTGCTCGTCGCGGGCGAGGCCGCGGCTCGCGACGATCGCGAGGTCGAGCGCGGCCGGGAGCGCGTCCGGTCCCGCGAGATCGATCGCGCTGCGCGTCGCCGTCAGGCCCTGCTGCAATTCCCCCGAGCCGATCAGCGCGCGCGCCAGCCCGACCCACGTCACGGCCGGATCGCCGGACGCGGCCGCCGCGCTCGTTCCAAAGATCAGCGCGGCGTCGGGATCGTTGCCCTTCGCCGCCGCCACGGCGAGCCCGGCGAGGTACGCCGGCTCGGCGCTCGCGTCGACCGCGGCCTGCCACGCGACCCGCGCGCGCGCCGGATCACCGAGCGCCTCGTACGCGGCTCCGAGCGCCGCGTTCGCGGCCGCCGCGTCGACCGCGGCCGCGATCGCGTCGCGGGCGACGTGCTCGGCGACCTGCGGATCGCGCCGGTACGCGCGCGCGATCGCGACGAGCGTCGTCTCCGGCGGCGCGTCGGGCACGCGGGCGCGCACGTACCGCGCGACGCCCGCCGCGCGCAGCTCCACGCCCGCCGCGAGCGCGCCGTCCGGCAGCGCCGGTGGCTGGGCGATCGCATCGAGGGCGTCGAGCGCGGCTCCCTGCTCGCCGAGCGCCGCGTTGCGCACCTCCGCGCTGTTGCCACCGGCGAGCGCGCGCGCGGCCGCGCCGAGGAGCGCGGGCAGCACCACGCCCGTCGTCGCCGCGCTCGGATGCGGCACCGGCGCTGGCTCGCCGCCGAGCTGGGCGAGCAGGCCGCGGGCGATCGGCGGGAGGCCGTCATCGCCGAGGGCGGCGGGGATGTCGACGCGCGCGCGGACGGTCGCGCCCCAGCTCCCGTCGCCCTCGAGCTGCGCGCGGAGCCCGAGATCGAGCCACGCCACCACCTCCTCGGGGCTCGTCACGCGCGCGCCGGTCGCGATCGGCGAACGCCGGAGCGTCGCGGCGGCGAACACGTCGCGGTGCAGGACGTCGCTCGCGCGGCACGCGGCGCCCGGGAACCGACAGGCCTCGGGCCCCGAGAGCTCGCCCACCGGCGGCGGCGCGACCTCGCCGAGCCACAGCGGCGACCACCACGCGAGGGCGCGCAGGTACGCGTCCTGGCTCGCTGGATCGC
>JANXOM010000254.1 GCA_025353585.1 Deltaproteobacteria bacterium | reverse complement strand
TGCGGCGCGTACCCGAACATCGTCGCGGCCATCCGCGCGGCGCGTGGAGCCTGACATGCAGCCATTTCGCTATGTCCGGGCTTCGGACCAGCCAGGCGCCATCGACGCGGCCGCACATCCCGACGCGACGTTCGTCGCAGGCGGGACGACGCTCGTGGATCTGATGCGCCTCGAGGTGATGCGACCGGCGCAGGTGGTGGACATCACGGGCCTCCCGCTCGCCCAGGTGGCAGCCGAGGGTGCCGGTGGCGTCCGCATCGGAGCCCTCGTGCGCAACAGCGACCTCGCCGAGCACCCGCTGATCCGCAAGGCCTACCCGGTCCTCTCCGAAGCGCTACTGTCCGGCGCGTCGCCTCAGCTTCGCAACATGGCGACCGTTGGCGGCAACCTCTTGCAACGCACGCGCTGCCCGTACTTCCGGGACGCGGGCGTGGCTGCATGCAACAAGCGCGCGCCCGGCAGCGGCTGCGCCGCGATCGGCGGCTTCACCCGCTCGCACGCCGTGCTCGGCACGAGCGAGCAGTGCATCGCCTCGAACCCCTCGGACATGAACGTCGCCCTCGTGGCTCTCGACGCGCGGATCCACATCGCGGGGCCCACCGGCGAGCGCACGATCGCGATGACAGACCTGCACACGCTCCCGGGCGCCCGGCCGGAGGTCGAGCACACGCTCGCGGCTGGCGAGCTCATCACGGCCGTCTCCCTGCCGCCGAGCACGCTCGCGGCGCGATCCACGTACATCAAGGTGCGGGACCGCGCGTCGTTCGCGTTTGCCCTCGCGTCGGCGGCGGTCGGGCTCGACATGGCGGGCAAGACCATCCGCGAGGCCCGCATCGCGCTCGGCGGTGTGGCGACCAAGCCGTGGCGCGCCCAGGAGGCCGAAGCGGCGCTCGCCGGCCGCACGCTCACGCTCGAAAACTTTCAGCGCGCGGCCACCGCGGCGCTCTCGGGTGCCATCCCGCGCGGTGATAACGCGTTCAAGATCGAGCTCGCGCGCCGGACGATCGTGCGTGCGTTGCAGAAGGCAGGAGGCCTCGCGTGACCAAGATCATCGGCCAGCCGCTCGACCGCATCGACGGCAAGAAGAAGGTCACGGGCTCGGCCACGTACGCCGCCGACGTGGAGGTCGCGAACGTCCTCCACGCGGTCATCGTCACCAGCACGATCGCGAAGGGCGCGATCACCGCGCTCGACGATGCGGCGGCGAAGAAGGCGCCCGGCGTGGTGGCCGTGCTCCATCACGGGAACGCGCCCGAGCTGCCGAAGGCCGAGACCAGGGACGGCAACCAGGAGCGCGTGCTCCAGGTCCTCCAGGACAGCCAGGTCTACTACTCGGATCAACCGATCGCGGTCGTCGTGGCGGACACCCTCGAGCACGCGCAGGCCGCCGCCGCGCTCGTGCGTACGACCTACCGCGCCGAGGCCCCGATCGGGCAGATGAAAGGGCAGCTCGCCACGGGCTACTCCCCGAAAAAGGTCGGCTCCGAGCCGACGGAGTCCAGACGCGGCGATCTGGACATCGGCTGGACGCTCGCCGAGAAGAAGGTCTCCGCCACGTACGTCACGCCGGTCGAGCACCACAACCCGATGGAGCCACACGCGACGATCGCGGTGTGGCACGGGAAGACCGATCTGACGATCTACGACGCGACGCAGGGTGTGTTCGGCGTGCGCTCGCGAATGGCAAAGATCTTCGGCCTCGAAGTGCAGAACGTCCGCGTCATCAACGCGTTTGTCGGCGGTGCCTTCGGGTGCAAGGGCTCGGCGTGGTCGCACGTCGCGCTGGCGGTGCTCGCGGCCAAGGCCGTCGACCGTCCCGTCAAGCTGGTGGTCACGCGGCAGCAGATGTTCGCGTTCGTCGGGCACCGGCCGGAGACGAGCCAGACGGTGCAGCTCGGCGCCAAGAAGGACGGCACGCTGACGGCCCTCGTCCACGATGTCCACGCGGAGACGTCGCAGTTCGACGAGTTCGTCGAATCGTCGGCGCTCGTGTCGAGGATGCTCTACGACTGCGCCAACGCGACCACGTCGCACAAGCTCGTTCGCCTCGACATCCCCACGCCGACCTTCATGCGCGCCCCCGGTGAGTCGAGCGGCACGTTCGCTATCGAATCCGCGATGGACGAGCTCGCGGTCGCCCTGGAGATGGATCCGCTCGCGCTGCGGTTGAAGAACTACGCGGCGCTCGATCCAAACAGCGGCAAGCCGTTCTCGAGCAAGTCCCTGCGCGCCTGTTACGAGCAAGCCGCGGCGAAGTTCGGCTGGGCCAAGCGCACCCCCAAGCCGCGCTCGATGACGCGCGACGGGAAGCTCGTCGGCTGGGGCATGGCCACCGCGACGTACCCGGCGAACATGTGGCCCGCCTCCTGCAAAGTGGAGCTGCGCGCCGACGGCACCGCGCTCGTCCTCGCCGGCACGCAGGACCTCGGCACCGGCACCTATACGATCATGACGCAGATCGCGGCCGAGACGCTGGGCCTGCCGCTGGACAAGGTCACGTTCGACCTCGGCGACACGAGCTTCCCCGAGACGCGCGTCTCCGGCGGCTCGACCACGGCGTCCAGCGTGGGTTCGGCGGTCAAGGTCGCGTGCGAGCGCGCGAAGGCCTCCCTCCCCGCCGCGGTCGCGGCCGGCAAGGACCGCGTGATCATCGAGCACAAGAACGAGGAGAAGCCGCAGCGCAAGGGCTACGCGACGCACTCGTTCGGGGCCGACTTCGTGGAGGTCGAGGTCGACGAGGATCTCGGCGAGGTGCGCGTGACGCGGATCGTGGCGGCGTTCGCGGCCGGCAAGATCCTGAACGCGAAGACCGGTCGCAGCCAGCTCATCGGCGGCCTCGTGATGGGCGTCGGCATGGCGCTCGAGGAGCACACGGTCCGCGATCCGCGCACCGCACGCGCCGTCACGCGAGACCTCACCGACTATCACGTGCCGGTGCACGCCGACATCCCCGACATCGACATCATAACCGTCGACGAGGAGGACACGGTCGTCAACGACATCGGCGCGAAGGGCATCGGCGAGATCGGGATCACCGGCATCACGGCCGCCATCGCGAACGCGATCTTTCACGCCACGGGCAAGCGCATCCGGGAGCTGCCGATCACGCCCGACAAGGTCATGGCGTAGGTATGCTCGAGCGCTGCATCGTCGAGGCGGCGGCGCGCCTGCGCGCGAACCGCGAGCCGTACCTGATCGCGACCGTCGTGAGCGTACGCGGGTCGGCCTACCGGCAGCCAGGCGCGCGGATGCTGATGACGCGCGACCGCTTCATCGCCGGCTCCGTCAGCGGCGGCTGCCTCGAGGGCGACGTGCAGCGCAGGGGGTGGTGGAGAACAGAGACGGGCGCCCCTGCCCTCGTGACGTACGACTCGCGCGTCGCCGACGACGCCGAGGATGACGACCTGCGAGCGGCGTTCGCCGTCGGCTGCAATGGCGTCATCGAGATCTTGATCGAGCGCGCGCGCGAGGGCGCGATCGACCCGCTCGCCGTCGCCGCGGAGTGCCTGCGCAGCCAGCGGCGCGGCGCGGTCGCGGTGGTGTTCCGCGGGCTCCCGGGCTCGCGGGGCGCGCGGACGGCTGACGGCGGCCTCGCGCTGGATCCCGAGCTCGCCGCTCTGCCCGGCCTCGCGGCGGCCGTCACCCACGCCGTCGACGCCGCGGTCTCGACGGGCGTGTCATCGGTGATCCGGATCGCGGCGGCCGAGAGCGACGCCGCCGCGGACGTCGACGTCTTCGTCGAGGCGGTCGTGCCGCCGCCGCGGCTGTTCGTGTTCGGCACCGGGCCGGACGCCGTGCCGGTCGTGCTCCTCGCGCGGTCGCTCGGGTGGGAGGTCTGCGTGTGTGCGCCGAGCGCGCGGCCGCAGCACCACGAGCGCTTCGCCGCGGCCGACGCGCTGCTCTCCGGCACGCCCGCCGAGCTCGCGGCCCATGTGGACGCCGCGGATCGCGGGCTCGCGCTCGTGATGGCGCACGATCTCGACATCGATCGCGAGCAGCTCGGCGCGCTGCTCGGCTCGCGCGCCGCCTACATCGGTGTCCTCGGCCCGCGGTCGCGCACGAACCAGATGCTCGCGCAGCTCGACCGCGCGGCCGACGCGCGGCTCCACGCGCCCGTCGGCCTCGCGCTCGGCGCCGAGACGCCGCAGGAGATCGCGCTGGCGATCGTCGCCGAGGCGCAAGCCGCGCTCGCGGGCTCGACCGGTCGCAGCTTGCGCGACGGCCGCGGCGCGATCCACCCGGCGCAGTCGGCGCCCGTGCTCCCCGCCGGCGCGCCGCGCGAGCGCGTCGCCTGCACCGCGGCGTAGCTCACGAGGCGACGAGCTGCCGCAGCTGCCACGCTTGCAACCGGAGCCGCAGGCGCGCCGCCCGCTCACCGGACCGAATGCCCGCGCCGATGCCGATGGCCACGGAGATCGTGGCGAAGAACGTCACCGCCGTCACGACGGTCGTCACCGCGCGGCCACCCGTCACGCCCGCGCCGAACAACCGCAGGCCCGTACCGTCGATGCCGAGCGTCCGCGGGATGATGCCGACGGCCTCGACGAGCCACGGCAACATGCACGAGCACGCCATGATGGCGACGATCACCATCGGCCGGACGAGGCGGCTGTCGGGCGGGTTCAGCGCGAGGATGAGCCCGGTCACCGCGGCCAGGCCCGGCGCGAGCAAGACCGGCGTGTAGAAGTGCGCGATCATCGCGATCAAGCTCGCGTTGACGACGGTGAACAAGATGAGAGGGGGCGGCGGACGCGTCGGCGAGACCCGCGCGCTCAACGTTCCCGCCACCGCGATCGCGCCCGCGAGCAGGGCCAGCTCCACCCACGCGCCCGTCCACGCGAGGGCCGGCAGGAGGATGGTGTACGCGAGGTACGACCAGCGCGCGAGCCGGGCATTGGCGACCCGCGTCGCGAGCGCGTCCGCCAAGACCTCCTCCTCGACCTCGGGCGGCGTGTCGCGGGGCGGCTCGAGCATGAGCCGCGTGACGAGCTCGGCCGCGCCGGCCAGCATTGGATCGAGGGCGAGCGCGCGTCCGGCCTCACGCATCGCGACCACGCGATCGCCGACCGCGCCGCTCGCGAACGCGGTGGTGGCGGCGGCCAGCGCCGCCCGGGCCAGCTCGCGTCGCTGCTCGAGATCGCGGTCGCCGTCGAGGAACCGCTGCACGCGGTCACCGAGCTCGCGCGCCGAGCCGAGCCGCTGGTCGACGCGGAGCTGCAGCGCGGCCACGCACAGCGCATCGAGCTCCGGCGGCACCTCGCGGTCGCGCGCGCGGGTCCGCGGGCTCGTGTCGATGCCGTGCACGGTCGTCGTCAGCGCCGCCGAGCCGCGCGGATGCAGCGCCGCGCCGGCGAGGATCTCGAAGAGCAGGCAGCCGAGGGCGTACACGTCGCTGCGCCCATCAACCGTGAGCTCCCCGCGCACCTGCTCGGGCGCCATGTAACCCGGCGTCCCGACCGCGGCGCCCGCCGCCGTCACGAGGTCGCTCGAGTCGAGGCCCGGCGGCTCCTCGCCGACGCCCTCGGCCGCGTCCCCGAGCAGCTTCGCTACGCCCCAGTCGAGTACGTAGACCTCGCCGAAATCGCCGAGCATGACGTTGTCGGGCTTGAGGTCGCGGTGCACGACGCCGCGCGTGTGCGCGAGCTCGATGGCGAGGCACACCTCGGCGAACGCGCGCAGGAGCCGCGAGCGCGGGAACTTCTCGGGGTCCGGCGCGGCGAGGATCTGCGCGAGCGTCGTCCCCGTCAGCTTCTTCATCGCGAAGAACGGTCGACCGTCGGCGTCGCGTCCCAGCTCGTGCACCGGCACGATCGCCGGGTGCTCGAGCCGCCCCTAGATGCAGGCCTCGCGCATGAAGCGCACGACCTGCCGCGGCGTCGGATCCTGCGAGCGCATGCGCTTCACGGCCACCTCGCGGCCGATCTGCTCGTCGCGGGCGGCGATGACCTCGCCCATGCCGCCGTGGCCGAGCTCCCCGGCGAGCGAGTAGCGCGGCCCGGAGAGGCGCGGCATCCGCACGCGCATCGAGCCCGATCCGCTCGGGTCGGCGCGGTCGTTGGTCGTCGCGACAGAGTGCTCGTCGCGCGTGTCGGTCCCGTCCGTCTCGCCGTCGCCCGGGCTCGCCATTGCCCCAGCGTACCGCGGCGCTCGGCGGACTTGACCTACTTGTCCAGCTCGCGGGTCATCATGTCCCACGTGGTGTTCGACTGGCCATCGGTTGTCGCCGTGCCGGTGCCACCCTTGAACGAGAAGGTCGCCTCCTTCGCCTTGCCGATGACGAGGGTCTTCATCTGGCAGACCGCCTTCTTCGATGCCGCGTCGGTGCAGTAGCCCGGGGCGCCCTCGGTGACGGACTCGGCGATGTACCGCGCGGAGGACATGTCGTCCTTCGACTTGATCGTCTTGTCGTCGATCGTGATCTTCAGCGGGCAGCCGCACGAGGACTTGTAGGCGGCCTCCGCCTTCGCGACCGCCGGGTTCATCGTCCCGGCTGCGTAGTCGCGCTCTTCCTTGCCGGCGAACGCGGAGACGGTGAGCAGCATCAAGAGGCCAGAGGCAACGAGGACACGCTTCATATCGAGAGCTCCTGTGTGGTTCGAATCGTGGGCCGTGACAGCAGAGCGCGGATCACGGCTTGTACGCCGCGAGGACGTCGTCGAGCTTTGTCTTACTGGAGAGGTCTTCGGAGTACTGGAGTGGCAGCGTGTCGGACGGTTTTCCTGGCACGTAGCACTCCCACTCTCCATCGCGCGCGGAGCAGAGGTTATTGCGGTTCGTCTTCGAGCCGCGCTTCACGTCGATGTAGACGTTCTTGGTTCCCTTGCCGAGATCCTCGAACCGGTAGCGCTGGGTCTTGCCCTCGATCGTGCCGCCCGTGTTCTTGAACAGGACGAGCATCTCCTTGCTGTCGTTGATCTCGACCATCAGCACGACCGCGCCCTCGGGGCCCTTGAAGGCCTTCACCGCGCCCGAGGCGACGATCTTGTCGGCGTGGGCGAGCGGGGCGGCGGCCACGATGGTCATGGCGATGGCGACGACGAGCGCATGCGTCTTCATCGTCACTTCGCTCCCTTGCAGGTCTTCACGAGCTTCTCGTCCACGAGGATCTGGCAGGCGTGCGCGGCGCGGTACGCGTCCTGGCTGTCCTTCTCGTCCATGAAGTCCTTCGCGAATGTCTTGTCCTTGAGGCAGCGCTTGATGATCGGACGGGCCTTCTTCAGATCGGCGGAGCCGTCCTCGAAGTCGCCGAGCGGGGCCATCAGCACCTCGTAGATCGCGAGCTCGTTGCACTGCGCGATGGCGATGTCGATAATGGCGCCCGCGAGATCGAGGGCAAGGCGCAGGCCCGCGAGCCGCTTCGTCGTGGCGACGAGCTGCATCCCGAGATCCTTGTTCTTCGCGCCGGCGACGAGCTTCACGCCGGCCTCCACGCAGCGCGGCTGGATCTCGTCCGGCTGCAGGATGCGCGACTGCTCGCCCTTGTCCGTCTTCACGGTCTCGACCAGGTGGTCGAGCCTCATGCACTTCTCGAAGCCGTCGTGATCCTTGAACACGAAGGCGTCCGCGTACGCGCGCGGGGGCGCGAGGATCCCGAGTCCGACCGCCGCTCCGAGGACTAAGCACGCTCTCATTGGCGCTCCATGTTGGTGTGTAGGCAACGTGAGCGCGCGTCCCCTTATTTCGTCGCGCTTCTCCATCGCGATGACATCGAACGACCATCCGAGCTGACGCAAGCGCCGAGGATCCACCGCTCGCGCACGGGGATCCGCGGAGTTACCGCGCGGCACGGGCGTTGCGATGGCCCCGGTCATGCTTGCCGCGCTCACCTCGTTCCTCCGGTCGGCATCGACCGCGCCGTCGGCTCCGCGGCTCCGTCGCACCTCGCGCCGCGCCGACGCGCGCGTGGCCCTCGCCGTTGCCGCCGCCGCGCTCGACACCGACCGCCCGCTCGTCGCGAACCTGGTCATCACGCGCCGCTGCAACCTCAGCTGCGGTTATTGCCACGAGTACGACAAGGTCTCCGCGCCCGTGCCGCTGGCCGTCCTGCGCGAGCGCATCGATCACCTCGCGCGCCTCGAGACCGTGTTCGTCACGCTGACGGGCGGCGAGTCGCTGCTGCACCCGGAGGCCGACGCGCTGGTCGCGTACGTGCGCGAGCGCGGCATGACGGCGCTCCTCAACACGAACGGCTATCGGTTGACGACGGACTTGGTCTCGCGCCTGAACCGCGCGGGGCTCTACGGCCTGCAGATCAGCCTCGATAACGTCACGCCGAACGCGGTGTCGATGAAGTCGCTCGCGGTGCTGCGGCCGAAGCTCGAGCTGCTGGCCGAGCACGCGCGCTTCCGCGTGCGGATCAACTGCGTGCTCGGCAGCTCACCGCCGGCGGAGGCCGTCGAGGTCACGCGCGCCGCGCTCCGCTTCGGGTTCGACGTCTCGACCTCGCTGGTGCGTCACGGGGACGGCTCGCTGGTGCCGCTAGACGCGCTGACCCGGCGCGCGTACGGCCAGATCCGCGAGATGGGCCCGCGGGCCCCGCGGTTCGTGCGCGACGACTTCACGCTCCCGCTGGTGGAGACGGGCCGGTCGGACTGGAAGTGCCGCGCGGGCGCCCGGACGTTACACGTCTGCGAGAACGGCCTGGTGCACCTGTGCGCGCCCCGGATGGGCATGCCGGGGACGCCCCTGGCCGCTTACGGGATCGCCGAGATCCGGCGCGCATTTCACGCTCCCAAGGCCTGCGCCGCCACCTGCCCCGTGGCCTACGCCCACCACGCGAGCCGCCTCGACACCTTCCGGGCCCAGGACCCGTCGCGCGTGGCCGCTACCCCCTTGTAAGGCGGGGCCGGTTATGGCACCAAGTCTTCCCGCGTCGCGAACGTGGCGGAATTGGTAGACGCGCTGGTCTCAGGTGCCAGTAGGTAACTCTGTGGGGGTTCGAGTCCCCCCGTTCGCACGAACTAAGCTGCCGTAAAGGCAGCTTTTTCGTTTTCGGTCACCGTCGGTTTTGCCAAGTTTTTGCCACGCGCGCCCAGCATCTTGCGGACCCGAGCGTCCGGATCCCCTTCGCC
>JANXOM010000390.1 GCA_025353585.1 Deltaproteobacteria bacterium | reverse complement strand
CCCCGCGGGCGTCGTGACGGCGTGCGCCGTGACCGCCCCCCGCTCGCCAGCGGTCGCGGCGGTGCCGGCGGCGGCCTTGTCTTGCGCGGAGCCGGACATCTTGCAGGCCGAGAGAAGCGAGCAGCCGAGCAGCACCGTGGCGAGGGTCTTGCGCATCATGGTTCAAAGCCTCCTGAAGGGTGAGACTCCTGCCGACGCGTCAGCCCGGGGTTTCGGCCTGTACATCGTGGTGAAACGTTGTCGCGCGCTCGCGACAATGTCGTTCCCGAGGCCCGACGGTCGTCGCGGTCCCGGCGCAGAGCAGCGGCAACGTGACGCTGCAGGCGGTCCGTAGCGCGAGGTTACCGTCGCGGGGTGACCGACATCCACTACCTCGTCCTCAGCGCTGCCCTCGCGTGGGTCATGATCATGACGGCGGCCGAGCTCCACACGCCGACGTGGACCCGACGCGGGGCCAGGCTCGCCTTTGGCAACCGCGATGCGCTCCCCGAACGGAGCCCGCTGTGCGGGCGCGCCGATCGGGCGGCGAAGAACATGGTCGATAACCTCGTGCTGTTCGTCGCGTTGTTCGTCGCGGCGCGCGCGGCCGGCGCAGACGCCACGACCGGGGCCGCGATCTTCTTCTTCGCCCGGTCGGCCTACTGGATCCTCTACCTGGGCGGCGTCGTGTACGCCCGCTCGCTGGCGTGGGGGGCTTCGCTCGTCGGGCTGGGCTGGCTCGGCGTGGCCGCGCTCCGCGCGAGCTGACCGGCCGCGGCGATGCGTCTCAGCCGAACCGACCGGTGATGTAGTTCTCCGTCCGCTCGTCCTGCGGATTCGAGAACAGCTTGCTCGTGGCCCCGAACTCGACGAGCAACCCACAGCGCCGGTCCGCGCTGGGGTCGAGCTCCGCCGTGAAGAACGCCGTCGTATCGCTCACGCGCGCGGCCTGCTGCATGTTGTGGGTCACGATCACGATCGTGAACCGGCTCACGAGCTCGCGCATCAGCTCCTCGATCCGCGCCGTCGCGATCGGGTCGAGCGCGCTGCACGGCTCGTCCATCAGCACGACCTCTGGCTCCACCGCCACCGTGCGCGCGATGCACAACCGCTGCTGCTGCCCGCCCGACATGCCGAGCGCCGAGTCGCGCAACCGGTCCTTCACTTCGTCCCACAGCGCCGCCGCGCGCAGCGACGTCTCGACGATCTCGTCGAGCTTCGCCCGGTCGCGGATACCCGACAGCCGCGGGCCGTACGCGACGTTGTCGTAGATGCTCTTCGGGAACGGGTTCGGCTTCTGGAACACCATGCCGATCCGGCGGCGCACCTCCGTCGCCGACACCTGCGGATCGTACAGATCCACGCCGTGATAGCGCAGCGTCCCGCCGACCCGCGCGCCGGCCACGAGATCGTTCATGCGGTTCATGCACCGAAGTACCGTCGTCTTGCCGCAGCCCGAGGGCCCGATGAACGCCGTGATCTGGTGCTTGCGGATCGTCATGTTGACGTTGCGCACCGCGCGGAACTTCCCGTAATAGACCTCGAGATCCGCGATCTCGAAGACCGGCTCGGCCACGGACAGCATGTCCGCCGCGCTCGGGCGCGCTACCGGCACCGGCGCGGCGTGCAGCGGGCGCGCGGTGACCGGAGCCTTCGACGAGGCGGGCGAGGCGGGCGAGGCGGGCGATGCGGGCGTTGCAACCATGGGATTCTCCTCGGTGGACACGGCTCTTACCTCTTGCTCTGCACGCGCGCGGTCACGATGCGCGCGACGAGCGTCACCAGGAACGTCAGCATCAACAACGTCAGCGCGGCGCCCCACGCGCGGTCCTGCGCCGCCGCGAACGAGGACGTCGCGTTGCCGAAGATCTGCACCGATAGCGCCGTGTTCGCGCCGCCGAAGACGTGCCCGTTGTAGGCCGTCGCGGCGCCGACCGCGAACATCAGCGGCGCCGTCTCGCCCGCCGCGCGCGCCACCGCGAGCAGCGCGCCGGACACGATGCCCGGCAGGGCGGCCGGCACCACGATCGAGAGGATCGTGCGCGCCTTGCCCGCGCCGAGCGCGAACGACGCCTCCCGCAGATGATCCGGCACGAGCTTGAGCATCTGCTCCGTCGTCCCGATCACGACCGGCAGCATCAAGCACGCGAGCGCCAGCGCGCCGCCAAACGCCGAGTACCCGAACGTGAGCGTCCAGGTCACGTACACGAACAACCCCATGACGACCGACGGCACGCCCGTCATGACCATCGCCATGAAGCGCACGATCCGCGCGAACCGCTGCCGCGCGCCGTACTCGTGCAGGTAGATCGCGCCGAGGATCCCGAGCGGGACGGCGATCAGCGTCGCGACGCCCGTCACGAGCAGCGTCCCGAGGATCGCCGGGCCCATGCCAGGGCCGGCCCGCCGCGAGACGATCGGCACCGTCTCGGTGAAGAAGTCCGGGAAGTCATGGAACGCCACGCCGGCGCCCTTCGCGATCACGGACGCCAGCACGAGCACCAGCGGCGTGGCCACGGCGAGCACCGCCGCCGCCATCAGGCCGCTCGCGATCGAGTTCTTGACCGACCGCCAGCTCGGCTTGGCCGCGAGATCGATCGCGCTCGTCACCGGGGCGAGGCTCACGTGCGCCTCCCGGCCGTGCGGGCCATCGAGCGGCGGACGATCGAGCTCGCCACCAGGTTCACGATGATGGTGATGATGAACAGCAGCACCGCGAGGGCGATCAGCGCCGACTTGTGCAGCTCGTCCGCCTCGCCCCACTCGTTCGCGATCACCGCCGGCATCGAGTTGCCCGGCGCGAGCGGGTCCACCGTGATCTGGCCGAGCGCCGAGCCGATGACGAGCGCGGCCGCGATCGTCTCGCCCATCGCGCGGCCGAGGCCGAGCATGACCGCGCCGACGAGCCCGCCCTTGCTGTGGGGCCACACCGACGCGAGGATCATCTCCCAGCGCGTGGCGCCGAGGCCGTACGCCGCTTCCTTCTCCGGCTGCGGCGTGGTCTCGATGACCTCCCGCGAGAGCGACGTGATGATCGGGATGATCATGATCGCGAGGATGATCCCCGCGGTCAGGAATGACCGCCCGAGGTGCGGAGAGAGGACGAGGATGCCCCACAGGCCGAACACCACCGACGGCACGACGGCGAGGAGATCGACGAGGTACACGAGCGGCCTCTTGAGCCGCTGTGGCGCGAGCTGCGTGATGAAGAGCGCGACGCCCAGGCTCACGGGCACCGCGATCACGATCGCGATCGCCGCCGTGTAGAGGGTGCCCCACACGAACGGCAGCGCGCCGAACTCCTCGTCGGCCGGCGACCAGCGCGTCGACGTGAAGAAGCCCGGCCCCATGTGCTCGAGCACCGGGAGCGCCCGGCGCGTCATCGTCGCCGCGATCAGGCCGAGGACGACGAGCACGACCGTGGCGGCGCCAACGGCGAGGCCGCGGAACGCGCGGTCCGCACCATCACCACGCCCGCGCAGGTCGAGAGCGCGCGCCATCAGCCGGCCAGCTTGCCCAGCTGCGCGATGGCCTTGTCCTGGAGCGACTTCGGCAGGGGCGCGAAGTCGAGCTCGGGCAGCATCTTCTGGCCGTCGGTCAGGAGGTACTGGAGGTACTGCTTGAGCGCCGCGGCGTGCTCGGCCTTGTTCGTCTTCGCGTAGACGACGACCCACGACTGGTAGGTGATCGGGTACGCCGCGTCGCCCTTGGCGTCGAGCGCGCTGAACGTCAGGTCATCCTTGACGTCGATGCCATCGCCGGCGGCGGACGCCGAGGCGGCCGTCGGCTCGATGAACTTACCGGCCTGGTTCTTCACGTTCGCGTAGTGGAGCGCGGACGCCTTCGCGTCGCTGAGGTCCACGTAGCCGATCGCGCCCTTCGTGCTCTTCACGATCTGCGCGACGCCCGCGTTGCCCTGGCCGGCCTGCGTGTCCGCCGGCCACTCGACCGTCGAGCCGCTCTTGAGCTTCCACGCGCCGCCCGACGCCTTGTCGAGGTACTTGGTGAAGTTGTCGGTCGTCCCCGAGCCGTCCGCGCGGTGCGCGACCACGATGTCGGCGTCCGGCAGCTTCGCGCCCGGGTTGTCGGCGGCGATCGCGGGGTCGTTCCACCTCTTGATCTCGCGATCGAAGATCTTCGCCGCCGTGGCGGGCGAGAGCTGCAGCTTGTCGACGCCGTCGAGGTTGTACGCCAGCGTGATCGGGCCGAGGAGCACCGGGAAGTAGAGCACCGCGCCGCCCTTCGCCTTGGCGAGGTCCGCGTCCTTGAACAGCGAGTCCGTACCCGCGAAGTCGACGACGAGGTCGGACAGGTCCTGGCGGCCCTTACCCGAGCCGCCGCCGCCGTAGTTGATCTTGATGCCGTTGTGGGCCTTGGTGAAGGCCTCGATGGCCGACTCCTGATACGTCTTCTGGAAGGTGGAGCCGCTCGCGTCGAGGTCGACGTTGCCGCCGCCACCGCCGCCGGCGCGGGGGGTGGCAGAGCCGGGGGTGGCCGGGGTGGCCGAGGAGCCGGGATCCGTGCCGGCCGCATCCTTCTTGCTGCCGCAAGCGGCGAGGGCGAGGCACAGCAGGACGGACATCTTCTGCGTCATGTCCCGCACCGTAGCGACCCGTCATGGCGGGCTCGCGGATGCTGTGTGACAGTGCGGTGTCAGTGGATCCCGGGCTCGGGAGGGAGACCGCGAAGCATAGGGAAGCTCCCGAAAGCTGGGCGGATTCGCCCGCTCGTGGAGACCGCACGCGGCTGCTAAGCTGAGCGCCAGCGCTCGTGTCGAACCTCGTTCTCTTCGCCATCCCGACCTTCGTGCTGGCCATGCTCGGCGAGCTGTGGTGGTCGCGCCGGCACCCCGAGCTCGCGGGTTACGAGACGCGCGACACCGCCGTCTCCCTGACGCTCGGCCTCGCGAACGTCGTGATCTATGGCGTCACGAAGCTCGCGCAGCTCCCGCTGTTCGCGTGGCTCTACGCGCACCGCCTCGTCGACGTCACCGGCGGCGGGGCGTGGTGGAGCTGGGGCCTGCTCTTCTTTGCCGAGGACGCCTGTTACTACTGGTTCCATCGGCTCCACCACCAGATCCGCATCCTGTGGGCCGCGCACGTCAACCACCACTCGAGCCGCCGCTACAACTTCTCGACCGCGCTGCGCCAGCCGCTGCTGACGCCGTTCACCGGCCCGTGGTTCTGGTGCATCTTGCCGCTCGTCGGGTTCTCGCCGTGGATGGTGCTGACCGCGCAGGGCGTCAGCCTGATCTATCAGTTCTGGCTGCACACCGAGGGCGTCCGCACGCTCGGGCCGCTCGAGTGGGTGCTCAACACGCCGTCGCACCACCGCGTGCATCACGGCAAGAACGTGCGCTACCTCGACAAGAACCACGGCGGCATCCTGATCATCTGGGATCGCCTGTTCGGGACGTTCGCGCCCGAGGAGGAGGCGGTCGTGTACGGGCTCACGCACGACCTCGAGACGTTCAACCCGGTGCGCGTCGCGTTTCACGAGGTCGGGCAGATCGGCCGCGACGTCGCGCGCGCGCCGACGCTCCGCGCGAAGCTCGGCTACCTGTTCGCGCCGCCGGGCTGGAGCCACGATGGCTCGACGAAGACGGCGAAGCAGCTGGTGGCCGGGCTGCCGCCGCCGTAGCTCGCGTCAGTTCGCGGGGGCCACGTACGGGCGGTGGCGGATGTCCTGCGCGTGAACCATGTACACGACGCCCTCGGCGAGGTTCTTCACGTGATCGCCGATGCGCTCGAGGTAGCGGCACACCGACGTCATCGGGAGGACCTGCTGCACCGCCGCCGCGTCGCTCATGAGCTGGCCGAGGAGCTCGGCGAACAAGGTCGCGTTGACGCGGTCGATCTCGATATCGGCGGCGATGACCGCGTTCGCGCTGTCCGCGTCCTTGGCCACGAACGCGTCCATCGCGGCGCGCAGGTTCTTCAGCACCAGCGTCGCGAGGAACGCGGGGCTGCTCCGCGTGGTCAGGTGCGGCAGCGGCGCGAGCTCGAGGGCGCGCTTCGCGATGCCGGACGCGAGATCGCCGATGCGCTCGAGGTCCGTCACGAGCTTGAGCGACATCGCGATGAAGCGCAGGTCGCTCGCGACCGGCTGGCGGGTCGCGAGGATCTGGAGCGCGAGCTCGTCGATCTCGTTCTCGTCACGGTCGACGGCCTTGTCGTTCTCGATGACCTGGCGAGCGAGCTCGGCGTCCGAGTCCACGAGAGACTTCATCGCCAGCTCGATCTGCTGCTCGGCGCGCCCGCCCATCGCGCACAGGCGCTCGCGCAACGTGCGCAGCTCGGTCTCGAAGTCCTTGCTCGTGTGGCTCGCCATGATGTGCTCCTTGCCTGCCTACGCGGCCGCGGTGACGGCGCTCGCGCGCGCCAGCCGTAGCCAGAAGATACTGCCTTGCGGCGCATTTGCCTCGACGCCGACCTCACCGCCCATGCTCTCGACGAGGTGCTTGACGATGGACAGGCCGAGGCCCGTACCGCCGGCCTCGCGGGACCGGCTCGGATCGGCGCGGTAGAAGCGCTCGAAGACCCGCTCCCGGTGCTTCGCGGCGATGCCGGGGCCATCGTCGCGCACCTCGACGCGGATGTTCTCGCCATCCGCGCGGGCTTCCACCCACACGTTGCCATCGACCTTCGTGTACTTGACGGCGTTGTCGATGAGGTTGACGAGGATCTGGTCGAGCGCCTTGGCGTCCGCGCGCACGGTCACGGCGTCGGCGATCGCCACATGCACGCGCACGTTGCGCTTCGCGGCCTGCGGCTCGACGGCCGTCAGCGACTGCTCCGTCACGAGCTTGACGGCGACGGGTGACAGCTCGAGCCGGTACTGGCCGGCGTCGAGGCGCGACAGGTCGAGCAGGTCGGCGAGGATGCGCGCGAGGCGCTCCGCGTTGCGGTGGAGGCCGTCGATGAGCTTCGGCGCCATCTTCGGATCGTTCTGCGCCCCGGCGATGAGCGTCTCGGCGTTCGCCCGGATGACGGCGACCGGCGTGCGCAGCTCGTGGGAGACGTTCGCCACGAAGTCGCGCCGCACGGTCTCGAGGCGGCGCATCGCCGTGACGTCCTCGACGAGCAACACGCGGCCCTCGCCGCCCCACTTGCGCGCGACGCGGACGAGCGCGCGCACGCCGCTCGGCAAGAGGATCTCCGCCGTCGAGGCCACCGAGCTCTCGACGAGCTCGCGGAGCTCCGGCACGCGGACGAACTCGAGGAGCGGCTCGCCGACGAGCGGCGAGGTCACGCCGAGCATGGTGCGCGCGGCGTCGTTGAGGAGCTCGATGCGATGCGCGCCGTCGACCGCGATCACGCCTTGCGTGAGGCCGTCGGCGACGGCGGCGAGGAGCGCCCGCTCGCGGGCGTGGGCGACGGTCGCCGCCTGCACCTGCTCGGCGAGCGCGTCGATCCAGCGGGCCAGCTCGCGCTCGCCGCTGTCGGGGGATTCCTCGAGCAGGCGGATCCGCCGCTGCGGATCTCGCACGATGTCGCGCGTGAGCTCCGCCAGCGCGTGCAGGCGGCGGCGCGCGAGGACGAGCATGACCACGGTCACGGCGAGCGCGAGGCTCAGCAGCGCGACCGTGGTCTCGATCATGCCGCGTCCTCGTCGGGCTGATCGCGGAACCGATAGCCGACGCCGCGCAGCGTCTCGATGTACGCGCCCGCGTCGCCGAGCTTCTCGCGGAGCCGCTTGACGTGCGTGTCCACCGTGCGCGTCGTGACGTCGGCGTCGATGCCCCACACGTCGCTGAGGAGCGCGTCGCGCGACTGCACGCGGCCGCGCCGCGAGAGGAACGCGTGGAGCAGGCGGAACTCGAGCGCGGTGAGCGCGATCTCGGCGTCATCGACCCACGCGCGGTGCGCGTCGCGATCGATCTTGAGGCGGCCGAACCGGATGAGCGACGGCTCGCCCTCGGTGCGGTGGGAGCGCCGCAGCAGCGCGCGGATCCGGAGGATCAGCTCGCGCACGCTGTACGGCTTGACGACGTAATCATCCGCGCCGACCTCGAAGCCGACCACGCGGTCGATCTCCTCGCCCTTCGCGGTGCACATGATCACCGGGATGTCGCGCGTCCGCTCCTGCTCGCGCAGGCGGCGGCAGATCTCCGTGCCGGCCAGATCCGGCAGCATGAGATCGAGCACGATGACATCCGGTAGCGGGTCGGTCGTCGCCGACGCGAGGCCTTGACGACCGCTGTGCGCGAGCCGGACCTGGAAGCCATCCGCCGCGAGGTTGTACTCGAGCGTGGTGGCGAGGTCGACTTCGTCTTCGATGACCAGGACGAGTCCGAGCATGCCGGGCATAGGAGTTGGGTAGCACGCCTCGCGTGACAGGATGGTGACGGCCACGATACGCCTCCTGGCGGGTGATCAGAACAGGAACAGCATCGTCGCGGAGACGCGGTTGTTGTGCGCCTCCGTCTCGTTCGTGACCTTGTCCGCGCCCGCGTACGTCTGGTTGATGCGCGAGTAGAGGACGCCGAACCGGACGCTCGGGGTCGCGTCGAAGAAGAGGTTCGCGTCGACATAGTACGCGTGGTCCCAGATCTTCTGGACGTTGCCGAACTGGGCCGCGTTATCCGACTTGGTGTGCGTGTAGTTGAGCGAGACCCACGCCCGACCCGAGCCGGGCAGGTAGTACTGCAGGCCGGCCATGTACGTCTGCAGCTTGACGGCGTGCAAGGTGCCGTCGGCGAGGAACATCGCGAGGCCGTTGTCGATGTTCGGCGTGTAGGTCGGGGCCACGGTGGCGCCCATCGGGGTCGGCAACGCCGGCTCGGAGACGCCGAACGTCAGGCCGTCGTACTGGTCCTCGATGCCGGAGCCCTGGACGAAGCTGCCGGTCGCGGTGAGCGCGTTGCCGTGCGACTTCGCCGTCGCCGGGATGATCGGCAGCATCGCGTCGATCGAGATGGCGCCGGCGTTCGTGGTGACCTGGCTCTTCGGCGCGGCGGAGAACTCGTCGACCGCGAAGTGGCGGACGATGCCCGAGATGCCGATCGCCGCGCCGTCGAGGCTGCTGTCGTTCGCGCCCTTGGTGCGCCAGCCCTTGAGCTGGTTGAACGTGAGCTTGATGCCCGCGACGCCGTCGGGAGTGGCGGAGGCGCGCTGCGGCGGGCGCTGCGCGGCGATGGCGACATCGACGGTGACGGCGTCGGTCTTGATCGTCTTCGCGAGGCGGAACTGGGCGACGCGCTTGTAGGCCTGGCCCGGGAGCCCCTGGATCTCGACGCTGTTCGGGTGGAAGTACGACTGCCAGCCGAAGAGGCTCCACCACTGACCGGCGACGACGTCGACGTACGGCGTCTCGAGCTTCGCGAAGACGTGGCGGAAGCGCATCGTCGCGTTCTGGTAGAATGCCGACTCGGTCACGCCCGGCGGGTTCGCCGGCTGGTTGCCGAGGAAGTCCATCTCGAACTGGCCCGTCGCCTTGATGTCGTTGGTGACCGGCTGCGAGATCTTGAGGCCGAGGCGCGAGTGGCGCGCCGACAGCTGCGACTCGCCGTGCTCGCCGGCGTACGCGCTCGGGCGCGGGATCGCGGTGTTCTGCGCCTGCTCGTTGAGGCCCTGGGTCGAGTCGTAGATCCCGTAGAGCTGCATGAAGCCGTAGAACGTCAGCTCCGTCTTGCCCTTCACGAAGGTCGGCGACTTGTCACCGGTACCCGTGGGGCCCGGCGGCGGCGCGACGACCGGCTCGGGCGGCGGCAGCGGTGCGACGACGACGGGCGGCGTGATGGGCGGCGCGTCGGGCGACGGCGGGGTCGGCGGCGCATCGGTCGGCGGCGTGGCCGGCGTCGGGATGGGGTCCGCGGGCTGCGCGAACGCGGGCACCGCGACGAGGAGGGTGGTCAGCGAGGCGAAGAGAATGCGTCGAGTCATCACGCGGCACCGTGACGCTCCGACATGGCGCGACGGTGACGCGGGGGCGACTTCGCGGTCAATCCGCCCGGCGGTCCCGTTTCTTGAGGCCGGTTTTCGCGGTCGGGCGCGTGGGTGCGGGACGCCCCGCTTTGTGGACCTTCGCCCCGGGTTTCGCGCCCTTGGCGGCGGGCGCGGCAGGCTTCGAGGGCTTGCTGCCGGGCTTGCCCGGCGTGGGAAGCTCGATCCCCGGTTTCTCCGGGTGAGGGCGGTACAACAATACGATGTGGCCCAGGACCTGGGCGACCTCGCCCTTGGTCTTGGCCGCGATGGTGTCGGCGGCCTCGTGCCGATCGAGCTCGGCGCCGTCGCCGAGGCGGAGCTTGATGAGCTCGTGGTCGAGGAGCGCGCGCTCGACGGCCGCGAGGAGGCCGTCATCGATGCCGCCCTTGCCGATGAGCACGGTGGGCTTGAGGCCGTGGCCGAGACCGCGGAGAAAGTGTCGCTGCTTGCCGGTCAACATCGTCGACGTCGGTGTATCACGCGCGGCAGGCGGCCTCGACGTCCACGATCTCCTTCGGGCACGCGCGGGTGAGGACCTCGCAGCCCTCCGCGGTGATGGCGAGATCGTCCTCGATGCGGACGCCGATCCCGCGGAGCTCCGCGGGCACGTTCTCGGCGTCGCTCGGGATGTAGAGCCCCGGCTCGACGGTGATCACCATGCCGGGGGCGAGGAGGCGCGCCTTGCCGTCCACGGTGTACGCGCCCGCGTCGTGGACATCGAGGCCGAGCCAGTGCGATGTCCCGTGCGGATAGAACCTCTTGTAAGTCTCGGCCCGGATGAGCTCGTCGACGTCGCCGGTGAGGAGGCCGAGCGCGACCATACCGACGGTCAGCTCGCGAACGCAGTACTGGTGGATCTGATCGAGCGTGGCGCCGGGCTTGGCCATCGCGATCGCGGCCTTTTGCACGCGGAGGACGAGCTCGTAGACGCGGCGCTGCGGGGCGGTGAAGGTGCCGTTCGCGGGGAACGTGCGCGTGATGTCGGAGGTGTAGTGCCCGTACTCGCAGCCGGCGTCGACGAGGACGAGGTCACCGTCCGCGATCGCGCAACGGTTCTCGATGTAGTGGAGGATCGTGGCGTTGTCGCCGGCGCCAATGATCGAGGTGTAGCCGGGGCCGTCACCGCCGCGCCTGCGGAACGTGAAGTCGATGTGGGCCTCGACCTCGTGCTCGAAGACGCCGGGCTTGCCGGTGCGCATCGCGAGGATGTGCGCGTCGGCGGTGATGGCGCAGGCCATGCGGAGAGCGGCGAGCTCCTCGGGGCGCTTGTGGAGGCGGAGCTCGTGGAGGGCAGCGCGCGGATCGACCACGGCGCGCGGCGGGCGCTTGCCCTTCTTCTCCAGATGGCGGAGGCGGGCGAGGGCGCCGGTGATGGCGGTGTCCATCGCGGGGTCGTTGCCGAGGGCGTAGTGGAGCTCGTCGGTGTTGCAGATGAGATCGCCGATGCGCGTGCGCAGCTCGGCGGACGGATAGGCGACGTTGGCGCCGTAGCGGGCGACCGCGCCCTCGAGGCCGGCGCGGCGGCCGTCCCACGTCTCCATCTCGGGATCGCGGGGGCGCACGAACATCACGAACTTGTCGATCTCGGCGCCGGGCCGGAGCACGAGGGTCGTCTCGGGCTCGACGAACCCGGTCAGATAGAAGACGTCGCTGGCCTGCCGGAACGGATGAAACGCGTCGCCATTGCGCAGCCGCTCGGGGAGCGACGCCACCACGGCCACACCGTTGGCCCCGATGGCCTGCATGAGCGCTTCGCGGCGGGCCGCGTAAATGGCCGGGTCAGACATGGCCCCGTTATACCGCCCCCCGGGGCCCGCCCCCTCCTCCCCGGGGACGCTGTCAATTCTGTCAACTCTGGCCAAACACAGATCCCTCGTGAAATCATTTACTTGAACGGGGACGCTGTCACGTTTGTAAACTCTGGGTCCAATTCAGGGCGGCCTCGATCGCGGGTCGCGCGACCCGCACCTAGCGCCGCGCGCGCGTGGGCGATCGGGCCAGCGTCGCGGTCACGAGAGACGCTCGACCTCTCGGCACCGCCGAGGGTGGGGACCCGGTCGATATCGCCTCGGTGCTCCGCCGCGCGGAGGCGATGTGCGCGAACGGCTCATGCAGTTGGTGCGAGCCGGTTCGTCGCGACGCAGCCGGAGCGCGCATGCGACGAGGGCCGCGATGGCTGCGCAAGCGACCCGGACCCGCCGCACGACGTCCCGAGGCGTAGCGGTGCGCCGGCCGGACAGGTGTGACACCGTCCCCGATCAAGTAGCTGAAATTACGCGGCTTCTCGTTTCGGACGGGTTGACAAGTGTTACACCGTCCCCCGGCGGCGGCGGGTGGTGACGAGGACGGCGAGGCCGATGCCGAGGAGGGTGGTGGCGCTGCCGGCGCCGGCGTCGTAGCAGCCGTACGACGGGGACTCGGAGCCGTAGGTGTCGCTGCCGTAGCCGAGGCCGCCGTCGCTGTCGACCGGCTGCCCGCCGACGCCCGCGCAGCGCGCGGTCGCGGTGGTCTGGTCGGCGGAGGCGCCGACGGCGCGGAGGTTCGCGAGGAACAGATCGACGAGCGAGTCGTCGTCGATGATGTCGGTGTCCTCGTGCGGCGCGTTCCACGCCTTCGCCGAGGTCTCCACGTTGTAGAGGATGGAGCTCATGCAGTTGACGTCGGTCGCCTCCGTCGCCGCGCGGAGCCCGAGGAACATGTTGTACATCGCGTAGCGCTTCGCGATCTCGGGCGCGCTGAGGTACGGATCGACCGGCGTCGCGTTCGGATCCGCCGACGGATACGCGAGCGTCACCGTCTGCGTGACGGGCGCGGCGCCGCCGGGCAGCTTGTACGTGAGCTTCACCGTGCCGACGGAGCCGTCCGCATCGACCGCGCCCGTGTTCGTCAGCGCGACGAACAACATGCTGCCGCCGCCGCGCCGGTTGCCCATGCCCGTGGGGTCGGTCGCGGTGGTCCGGCTCGCCACGAACACGGCCGGTACGTGCATCGAGCCGTGCGTCGGCGAGGCGGTCCACAGCGTCGAGCCGATCACCTCGCCGAACGTGTAGCCCTGGCCGGCCGTCGCCTCGATGTCGACGGCGAGCGCGATCGGCGACATGAAGTAGTTCAGCTCCTCGGTGAACACCTCGGTCGTCGACGCGTTGTCCTGCAGGAAGTAGAAGTTGCCGGCGCCGTGCTCGGCGAGGCCGCGCATGAGCCCGACGTCGAAGTCCGCGCCGACGCCGATCGTCGTGAGGCCGATGCCAGCGGTGATGTAGCTGTCGCTTAGCGCGAAGATGTCGTCCTGGTTCGTATCGCCGACCGTGGCCTGGCCGTCGGACAGAAAGATCACCCGCTGCTCGCGCTCGACCGTCGGCGCCGGCAGGAGGTTGAAGCCCGCGGCGAGGCCGTCATAGATGTTCGTGCCGCCGCCGGGCAGGATCCCGCTCACGTCCGCGTGCAGCCCGGTGCGGTCGAGCGTGGCGAGCGGCGCGATGACCGTCGCCGCATCGGCAAACGTCACGATGCCCATGCGGTCGCCGTCCTGCAGGCCGTCGATCATCTGGCCGAGGCCGAGCTTCACCTTGTCGATGCGGCCGTCGGAGGCCATCGAGCCCGACCGGTCGACGACGACGGCGAGGTCGAGCGGGCGGCGCACGTACGTCGTCGGATCGACGTTCGTGTTGACCGCGACCTGCAGCGTCGCCTGGTGCGCGCTCGTCACCCAGTCGCGACCGACGGAGAGGCCGGGCGTGAGGCACAGCGTGTTGGTGCAGCCGGTCTGCGGCGGCGGCGCGAAGTGCTCGTTGAAGAAGCCATTCGCGTCGAGCGTGTCGGGCCCCGGGATCCCGCCGTTCATCAGGATCTCCTTGAAATCGCCGAAGTCCTGGGCGCCGCCGAAGCTGACGCCGCCGACCCCGGCGTCCCCGGTGGCGCCACCGCCCTGGACGGGGTCGCCGCTGCTGGCGCTCGAGCTGACGCCGCAGGCCGAGCCCGCCGTGGCGAGGAGGAGGAACGCGAACGAGGCAAAGGTCCGCATGAAGGTGGGCCATAGCACCCGCAGTGCCAGCGCCCGGTGCGCGTGAATTCCGGTTCCATTCCGTGATCTTGGGTTCCATCGTCGAGATCGAGTCGGGGGGCGCGGGTTTCGAAGATCCGAGAGATGCACGACATCGCCGTCCGGATCCGGCCGCGGCGGCGGCTCGGCCGCGAGACGCCGTATAGTGCGCGCGATGCTCGGCAGGCTCGCTCGCGGTTCACTCGTCACGGTGGCTCTGTTGGCGGCTTGCAAGAGCAGCTCGCTCGATGGGGCAACCCCGCCGGCTCCGACCCCCGCTCCGAGCGCATCGGGCTCGGGCTCGGGCTCGGGCTCGGGCTCGGGCGCTGGCTCGGGCTCCGGCGCTGACTCGAAGAAGACGGTCGTTCCGGCGTACCGGACGGCGAGCAGCGGCGATCACATCGACCCTCGCTACACCGCCACCGGCAAGACCTTCATGGTCGTCTCCGAGTCCGAGCAGGCCACCGCCGTCGGCAAGGACATCCTCGCTCACGGCGGCAACGCGATCGACGCCGTCGTCGCCACCGCGTTCGCGCTCGCCGTCACGCACCCCTCGGCGGGCAACATCGCCGGCGGCGGCTTCGCCGTCGTGCACATCAAGCCCGGCACGGACGCCGCCCTTGACTTCCGCGAGACCGCGCCCGCCGCCGCGTCGCCGGACATGTACCTCGACGCCGCGGGGAAGCCGACGCGGCAGTCGCTCGAGGACCACCGCGCGTCCGGCACACCCGGCACCGTCGCCGGCCTGTTCGCCCTCCACGCGAAGTACGGCAAGAAAAAGTGGGCCGAGGTCGTCGCCCCCGCGATCGCCCTCGCGCGCGATGGCTTCACGATCGAGCGCACGACCGCCGAGGGCATCGCCCACGACGCCGACCAGCTCGCGAAGTCCCCGGCCTCCGCCGCGATCTGGCTCCCCGGTGGCAAGCCGCTCGCCGCCGGCGCGACGCTCCAGATCCCCGATCTCGCGGCGACGCTCCAGCGCATCGCCGACAAGGGCGCCGACGGCTTCTACCAGGGCGCGACGGCGAAGCTCATCGTCGACGAGATGAAGGCGGGCGGCGGCCTCATCACCGCCGCCGATCTCGCCGGCTACAAGGCCGTGTGGCGCACGCCGCTCGCCGTCGACTACCGCGGCTACAAGCTGATCGCGATGCCGCCGCCGTCGTCGTCGGGGATCGTGTTCGCCATGAGCGCGAACATGCTGCGCGCGATCGACCTCGCGAAGCTCGGCTGGCACAGCGCGGCGCACGTCCACCAGCTCACCGAGACGTGGCGCCGCGCGTTCGCCGCCCGCAACGAGCTGCTCGGCGATCCGGGCTACGTGACCGGCATGCCGATCGATCGCCTGATGTCCACGCAGTACGCCGACGAGCTCGACGCCACCATCGGTCCGTCCGCGACGCCGAGCAAGCAGGTCGCGCAGCTGATCGAGGGCGTGCACACGACGAACCTCTCGGTCGTGGACGGCGGCGGCGTGGCCGTCGCGCTCACCACCACGATCAACACTGGCTTCGGTAATGGCGTCACCGTCACCGGCGGCGGCTTCGTGATGAACAACGAGATGGATGACTTCACGGTCAAGCCGGGCTCGCCGAACGTGTACGGCCTCGTGCAGGGCGGCGCGAACAAGATCGAGCCCGGCAAGCGGATGCTGTCGTCGATGTCGCCGACGATCGCGCTCGATGGTAAGGGCGCGGTGTACGCCGTCGCGGGCGCCGGCGGCGGGCCGCGCATCGTGACGGCCGTCTGGCAGTCCCTGTCGAACCTGATCGATTTTCATCTGTCGATCGAGGCCGCCGTGGCCGCGCCTCGTATCCACCACCAGCACTTGCCCGACAAGGTCTTCGTCGAGGCGGACGCGCTCGACCAGCCGACCGCGGAGGCGCTCACCGGCCTCGGCTATGCGCTCGACTGGTCGAACCCGGCGTTCGCGTTCGGCGGCGTCACGGCGCTCGCCCGCACCCCGACCGGATGGGCGGGGACCGCGGACCGGCACCGCGGCGGGGCCGCCGCCGGCGACGGGCCGTGACATCTTCGCCCGCCGCGTCGTGGTGAGCGACAGCTAGAGCGGCGAGCTCGCCGAGCCGCGGTGCGCGTCGGCGGGCGCGCGCTTCAACTTGGGATCGTACGTGCGCGCGTAACACTCGCGCGCAGCCGCGTCCGTCGTCGCGGTCGAGAGACACGCCCAGTAGGGGTTGCCGGGGAGGGCCTTCAGGTCCGCGCGGCATTCGGCTTCGATCGCCGCGACGAGCTCGGGGGTCCAGTCCGCCGGCTCCTGATACGACCGGGTGCGCTGCGTCAGGGCCGGGCAGTCGTCCGGCGTGGGCCGCGGCGCGGGCGGTGGGGCGGCGGCCGAGGTGCACCCCGACGTCGCCGCCACGAGGACCAGGAGGACCGCCCAGCGGGCGGGACGGCGATCGGGTGCGGGGTCGGGGAGGACAGCGGGGGCATCGGGGGCACGATCGGTGAAAACCATGACGGTCCGCCCATGCATACGGGATGCCCAGCCGCCTCGCATCTCAAGTCTCCGCGGTTCCACGTGTTCGCGTCGCGCGACCGGGCGGCACGGGCGGCCATGGCCAGTCGCCAGGCCACAGGCTGGCGCGTTTTGTTCCGGCGCTGTCGTCTACAGCGCGCGGTGCATCGCCTTGACGTCACGGTAACCGAGCTGGCGGGCCACCTCGCTGGGGGCGAGCCCGCTCCGCTCGAGCTCCCCGTGGCGGCGGGACCGCACGTGATGCAACACGTCACGATATGTCGTTCCGGCCGCGGCGAGCTGGCGCTGGACGCTGCGCGCGGTGCTCGCGAGAGCCGCCGCGACAGCACGGATCCCGACCTCGCCACGGCCGAGGCGCATCTCGATCACCCGGATGAGCTGCGCCACCACGTCACTCGAGCCCTGGCGCTCGAGCTGGAGCTGCGCCTGGGCGAGCAAGAATGCGTGGAGCGCGGGGTCGGCCGTCTGCGGTGGGTACGCGAGGACCGCGTCGTCGAGGGCGAACCCGCAATCGGCGGCGCCGAACTCGCCGCGACATCCGAACTGCTCGGCGACCGCGCGCTCGCCCGTGCGGCGCCAGTGCGAGAACCAGGTCCGGGTGACCGGGACGGGCCGGCCGACCATGTCCGCGAGCTGCCGGACGATATAGAACAACGTGTACTCGTTCAGGTGAGCGCCGAGCGTGGTCCGGCGGCCGACCACCGCGTAGTGGAGCCGCGCCCCGGTCGGCTCGCGGACGAGCTGGAAGCGGCCGATCGGGTTGATGAGCCCCGCGATCTCCGTCAGTCGGCCCAACCCGACCTCGAGCGTGGGCGCCGTCCGCGCGACGAACGTCGATAGTCCGTAGGCCCCGACGGGCACCTGCGTCGCGAGCTCGAGCCCGAACAGGTCGCGCCCGAGGCGTGCGGCGGCGAGGTCGACGAATCGCTCGATGCGATGAAGGGGGGCGGTGACGTCCTGGCCGGCGGACTCGGCGGGCAGGCCGGCGCGGGCGATGAGGGGCGCGCTCTCGACCCCTGCGCGGGCGAGCTCTGCGCAGATGATCGGGACCAACCGGAACGTGAAGAGCAGGCCGCCCTGGGTCCCCCGAGCCATTGTCGGTCATCGTACATGCCACCGGCCGCTCGAGCATCGACGGCGATCACCGGAGCCCCGAGCTGCCGGCTCGGCCGGGGCAAGGGCGTTCTCGAGATCCGCTTCGGCCGGTAGGCGATGAGGTAGAGTTCGCGCCTCATGTCCGAGCCCGCGCCCGACGTCACGATCACCCTGCCCGATGGAGCCAGCAAGGCGGTCCCGGCCGGGACGACGATCGCCGAGTTCGTCAAGACGCAGATCGGCCCCGGCCTCGCGAAGGCGGCGCTGTTCGCGAGGCTCGACGGCGCCGAGGTCGACCTCTCGCGCACCCTCGAGCACGACAGCAAGCTCGCGATCTTCACGAGCAAGAGCCCCGAGGGCCTCGACCTCGTCCGCCACGACGCCGCGCACATCGTCGCCAGCGTCGTACAGAAGCTGTTCCCCGGCACGCAGGTCACGATCGGCCCGACCACGGAGGACGGCTTCTATTACGACTTCGCACGCGACAAGCCGTTTACCCCCGAGGACCTCGAGCAGATCGAGAAGGCCGCGAACGAGGAGATCAAGCGAGACCTCCCGTTCGTGCGCACCGAGGTCTCGAAGGACGAGGCGCTCGCGCTGTTCGGCAAGCTCGGCGAGAAGTTCAAGCTCGAGATCATCGAGGACATCTTCGCGAAGGGCGCGACCACGCTCACGCTCTACGCGCACGGCGACTGGACCGACTTCTGCCTCGGGCCCCACGGCCCTTCGACGGGCAAGGTCGGCGTCATCAAGCTGCTCTCGGTCGCGGGCGCGTACTGGCGCGGCGACCACCGCAACGCGCAGCTCCAGCGGATCTACGGCACGGCGTTCTTCACCCAGAAGGACCTCGACGCGTGGATGAACCAGCAAGAGGAGGCGCGCAAGCGTGACCACCGCAAGCTCGGCAAGGAGCTCGACCTGTTCGCGTTCCATCCGGCGGCCCCCGGCGCGGTGTTCTGGACGGCGAACGGCACGATGATCTTCACGATCCTCCAGGGCGCGATGCGGAAGCTGTGCCTGTCGAACGGCTACAGCGAGATCAAGACGCCGCTCCTGTTCAACAAGTCGCTCTGGGAGAAGAGCGGCCACTGGGGCAAGTACCGCGAGAACATGTTCCTCATCCTCGATCCCGAGGCCGACGAGGCGCTGCCCGTCGAGGATCGCGCGTCGTTCTCGCTCAAGCCGATGAACTGCCCGTCCCACCACCTGTTCTACGAGATGAAGCGCCGCTCGTACCGCGAGCTGCCGCTGCGCCTCCACACGCAGGACGTGCTGCACCGCAACGAGGCGACCGGTGTGCTCTCGGGCCTGACGCGCGTGCGGCAGTTCCAGCAGGACGACGCGCACATCTACCTCATGGAGTCGCAGATCACCGAGGAGGTGAAGAAGCTCACCGCCATGATCGCGAAGGTGTACGGCGCGTTCGGCCTCGAGTTCACGGCGAAGTTCGCGACGCGCCCCGAGAAGAAGATCGGCGACGACGCGCTGTGGGATCGCGCCGAGGCGGGCCTCAAGGCCGCGCTCGAGGAGACGGGGCTCGCGTACGAGCTCAAGCCGGGCGACGGCGCGTTCTACGGCCCGAAGATCGACTTCGACGTCGCGGACAGCATCGGCCGCAAGTGGCAGCTCGGCACGATCCAGCTCGACTACGTGGCGCCGGAGCGGTTCGCGCTCGGCTACATCGGATCCGACAACGCCGAGCACCGCCCCGTCGTCATCCACCGCGCGATCTACGGCTCGTTCGAGCGCTTCATCGGCATCCTGATCGAGCACTACGCCGGCAACTTCCCGGTGTGGCTCGCGCCCGAGCAGGTGCGCATCCTGCCGGTGCACGATCGTCACCTGCCGTGGGCGGAGGAGGTCCGTACGGCGCTGCTGGCGGCGGGGCTACGCGTCGAGGTGGATCACTCGCGCGGCAAGCTCGGCGCGCAGATCCGCGACGCGCAGCTCGCCAAGATCCCCTACGCGCTCGTCATCGGGGACAAGGAGGTCGAGAGCAAGAGCGTGACGCCGCGCAAGCACGGCATCGGCAAGGAAGCCGACCTCGGCATCCAGCCGCTCGAGGCGTTCCTGGCGCTCGTCGCGCCCGAGGCCGCGATCCCGTTCTGAGCGCGGCCCGGATCGCAGCCGCGCTGGCTGCGGCACGCGAGAAGTGGCCCGAGTCGCGCGTCTCCGGAATGGAGGACGCCGCGATCGTGCGCGAGATCGCGGCGGGGCTCGCGGCGCAGCGGGATCCGGAGGCGGCGCTGGCGCGGCTGCGCGTCGAGGATCTCGTGCTCGCGAGGTGGTGCGCGACGGGCGATGCGCGCGCGCTGGCGGCGTTCGAGAGCGTGTATCGCGGAGATCTGGAGGCGGTGATCGCGCGCTTCCGGCGGCTCGCGGCGACGGCGGACGAGCTGCACCAGATCGTCCGGATCAAGCTGTTCGTCGGCGCGGCAGGGCGAGCGCCGCGGATCGCGGACTACTCCGGGTTCGGCTTCTTGCAGAACTGGCTGCGCGTGACGGCGCTGCGGGCGCTGGTCGACGTGGCGCGCGGGGAGAAGGCGCGGAAGCTCGAGGAGCTGCTGGCCGACGAGGAGTGGTTCGACATCTCGGCGCCGGGCGCCGACGCAGGCGGGCGGTACACGCGCGCCGAGCTCGGGCGGGCGGTGAAGCGCGCGTTCGCGAGCGCGGTGGCGGCGCTGGCGCCGCGGCAGCGGAACTTCTTGCGCCACGCCCAGGTGGATCACCTGACGCTCGATCAGATCGCGGCGCTGTACGGCGTGCACCGCGCGACGGTGGCGCGGACGCTGGCCGAGGCGCGCGCCCAGCTCGGCGTGGAGACGCGCCGGGCGCTCGCCGCCGCGCTCGGGATGCCGGACGACGAGCTCGACAGCGTTGTCCGCGCAGCGGACAGCCGGATCGATCTGAGCCTGTCGCGCGTGCTGGCAGCGCCGGCGCTCGCGGACGGAAGCGACGAGGAGAGCGAGCGGTGACGGCGTGCCCTGCCGACGACGAGCTGGTGCGCATGGTCGAAGGCGCGCTCGGCGCCGAGTCGCTCGCGGCGCTCGAGGCGCACGTGGACGGGTGTGACAAGTGCGCGGCGGTGGTCGGCGGCCTCGGCGCGGCGGCGCCGGCCGCGCGTGCGACGTTCGCCGGGTACGAGCTCGATCGGCGGATCGCGGCGGGCGGCATGGGCGAGGTGTGGGCGGCGTGGGACACGGCGCTGCGGCGCGAGGTCGCGATCAAGCGCGTGCGGCCGGAGCACGCCGAGGATCCGTGGCAGCGCGCGCGGTTGTTGCGGGAGGCCCGGGCGCTGGCGCGGCTCGCGCACCCGAACGTGCTCGCGGTGTACGACGTCGGCGAGGAGGCGGGCGAGGTCTATCTGGCGACGGAGCTCGTCGCGGGCGACACGTTGGCGAGCCGCGGCGGACCGGGCGCGGACTGGCGCGCGGTCGTGCGGCTCTACGTGCAGGCGGCGCGCGGGCTCGCGGCGGCGCACGCGCTCGGCCTCGTGCATCGCGACGTGAAGCCGGCGAACCTGCTCGTCGGCGCGGACGGGCGCGTGCGCGTGGCGGACTTCGGGCTCGCGGTGGCGAGCGCGGAGGCCCGTGATGCGGTGGTGACGGTGACGAATGGTAGGGCCGTCGCCCCCACGGTGACCGCGGCGGGGCACGTGGCGGGGACGCCTGCGTACATGGCGCCGGAGCAGCGCGGCGGCGGCGCGGTCGACGCGCGGTGCGATCAGTACTCGCTCGCGATCGCGCTCGGGGAGGGCATCACGGGGCGGCGGCCGGACGGCGGCGCGACGGCGGCGGCGCTGGGTGCGTGGCTCGGCGAGCGGCGACCGCACGAGGACGGGCTCGACGAGCTGGCGGCGGTGCTCGCGCGTGCGCTCGCGCTGGAGCCGGCGGCGCGCCACGCCGACATGACGGCGCTCGCGGATCGGCTCGCCGCGATCTCGGCCCCGGAGGCGCCGCTCGCGCCCGTCGTGACGACGCCGCGCCGGCGTCCGGGGCGGCCCGCGGTGGTCGCGGTCGTTGTCGGCATCGTCGGCGCGGTCGCGCTCGGGCTCGGGCTGCGTGGCCCGGCGGCGTCGGCCGCCACGCTCGATGAGGTCGCCGTGGCGATGCGGCATCGCGATCCGGCGACGTGCGCCGCCGTGCTCGAGCGGTTGGACCCAGCGACGCCGGCCGAGCAAGCCGAGCTCGCGCGCGCGCATTGCCAGATGCTCGCCGGCGGCGACGCGTGCGCAGCGGGGACGGCTCGGCTCGCCGCTTCCTACGCCGCCCACGGCACGCCGGTCGCCGCCGCGCAGACCGACGCCGATCTGTATTGCCCACCCGACGAGGCCGCGACGCGCGCGCACCGGTTGTCGCGGCAGCTCGTGATGTTGCGACCGGACGCCGACGCGTGCGCCGGCTACCTGGTGCCGGCGCGCGCGCTGGCCGCGGCGGCGGCGGACCCACAGGCACGGGTGGTGGCGGCCACGATCCTGGCCGAGATCGCGCGCTGCCTCGGCGAGGGCGGGCGCTGCGCCGAGGGCCGCGCCGCGCTCCACGAGGCGGGCGCCCTGGTCCCCGCCATCGACAATCCGAGCGAGCTGCCCGGCGCCTGCAGATAGTTGGTGCGGGCGTGCGACTCCGCGCGACCGCGGTCCGTCCGGACCTGGAACCAACGATCCGGAGCTCCTGACATGCGTACCCCTCTCGCTGCCGTCCTCGTCGCCGCCATCTTCGCCACCAGCGCCTGCACCGCCATGATGCACGCGATGACGCCCAAGCCGCGCATCGTCGACAACCCGCTCCTGAGCGGCCAGCCGATCGAGCTCACCAAGAGCGGCGACGTCAGCGGCGCGTCGGAGGCCGACTGCAGCATCTGGCCGTTCGAGGACAAGCTCACCGTCTCGGTCAGCACGGCCGAGATCTGCGTCGAGCAGCACAAGCACATCACCGCGAGCTCGGGCTGGGTCGGCGAGCCGACGAGCAATCGCAGCGAGGGCTTCCGCATCGCGAACGACGCGGGCGAGGGGGGCTACATCAACGCGACCAAGGGGCACGCGGCGAAGGTCGGAA
The DNA here is from genome assembly GCA_025353585.1 of Deltaproteobacteria bacterium. Lineage (GTDB taxonomy): Bacteria > Myxococcota_A > Polyangia > Haliangiales > Haliangiaceae > JABFXX01. The sequence continues at coordinate 39,526 of JANXOM010000390.1, read as the reverse complement.
GCTGTTTCAACCGCGGCTACAACGCCCAGACCGCCATCTGGGCCGTCGACTACAAGGGCTGCGCGCCGAACAACGCCACGGTCACCGCCGCGACCAAGTCGCTGACCGTCGGCGACGAGTCCTGGACGTTCCCGGCCGGCGCTCCCGTCGAGGCCGGCAGCGCCGCCCCCGGCGCCACCGCCTCCAACTAACCGACGGGGGGACGGTGTAGTACCTGTCACCCCCCCTGTAAAAATTTTAACTGCGATCTCCGATACTTGACTGGGGACGGTGTCACACCTGTCCACTTGCTCTCCGTCGCTCGTTGTCCGGCGCTCGGACACGTCGCTCGAGGCGGCGACCGGCGGTCCTCGGGGACCAGGTGCCAGGTGTTACACCGTCCCCAGTTAAGTCATTGAATTCATTGAGTAAGTTTCGGCGGTCCGGTTGACAGGTACTACACCGTCCCCCGCGCTCAGCGCGGGCAGGGGCCGGGCGTCGTGCGCACCATCGCCGTGTGCTGCAAGATCGCCTCGTCGAGCGCGTCGTCGCGCGAGCCGAACGGGTAGGCGAACGCCGTCGGGTTGTAGCCGTCGGCGCGCAGCGCCTCGATCTCGGGCACGACCTCGTTGTCGACGTACGCCTGGACGCCGCTGCCCGCTTCGTACTCGACCGCATTGTAGTGATTGACGGTGTGGCTCTCGATCACGTGCCCCATCGCCGCGATCTCCTGGAGCTGCGCGTGCTCCTCGGCCGTCATGTTCGGGTACTCCGAGACGAAGTAGGACACCGTCGCGTGGTGCGCGAGCAGGACATCCTGGTGCGCGTACCACGTCCCCACGCTGTGGTCGTCGAAGCTGAGCGCCACGCCGGCGCTGCCACGGGTCGGTAGGTTCGCGAGCGTCTCGTACGTCACATACGACAGATGCGCGTCGTCGATCATCGTCAGTACGCGCTCGAGCGCGTCGAGGCTGACCGTCTCCGTCGGGCTGTGCGCATACAGGTTCAGCACCCAGCCGTGGTCGGCCGCGATCTGCATCCGCGCCTGGATACGCTCGAAGTTCGGCTCGACCAGGTAGTCGTCGAACGGCTCGCCGCAGACCACCGGGTCGGCGTCGTAGACGTAGTCCAGCGACTCCTTCAGGTTGTCGCCGCACGCGCTCGCGGTCACGACGAGAGCTAGCCAGGGCACTCCGCGCATGCGGCGACCCTAGCAGCGCCGCTCGCTAGCCGCAGATCGTTTCGACGATCATCGCGCAAACTTCATACGGGTCGGCGTTCGCGGCCGGTCGGCGGTCCTCGAAGTAGCCCTTGCCGGCGTTCGCCGTCGCCATCGGGATGCGGATGGATGCCCCACGATCCGAGACGCCGTAGCGGAACTGATGGATCGAGCACGTCTCGTGCTTGCCCGTGAGGCGCTCCTCGTTGAACGCGCCATAGACCTTGATATGCGACTCGTGACGGCCACGCAGCTTCTCGCACATCGCCTCGATGACCTTGATGCCACCATCGGCGCGGGTCGCCTTCGTGCTCACGTTCGTGTGCGCGCCGGCGCCGTTCCAGTCGCCCTTGATCGGCTTGGGGTGCAGCGTCGCGCTGACGCCGTACTCCTCGCCGATCCTGTAGAGCAGCCAGCGCGCGAGCCACAGCTCGTCACCCATGGCGACGGGGCCGAGCGTCCCGATCTGGAACTCCCACTGTGCCGGCATCACTTCCGCGTTCGTGCCGACGATCGACAGCCCCGCCTCGATGCACGCCGTGGCATGCGCCTCGACGACATCGCGGCCGAAGACCTCGTCGCTGCCGACGCCGCAGTAGTAGCCGCCCTGCGGCGCGGGGAAGCCGCGCTCCGGCCAGCCGAGGGGCTGGTTGCCGTCGAAGAACGTGTATTCCTGCTCGATGCCGAACCAGACGTCCTGGTCGGCGTACTTCGCCTCGAGGGCCCGCAGACGCGCGCGCTGGTTGCTCGCGTGCACGGTGCCGTCGGCGTTCAAGACCTCGCAGAGGACGAGCAGGTCGTGCTCGTCGTGCAGCGGATCGCGGAGGATCTTCACCGGCTTGAGCTGGCAGTCACTGAAGTGACCCTCGGCCTGGCTGGTGCTGGAGCCATCGAAGCCCCAGTCCGGCAGCTCCTCGACCTTCTTCACCGGGCCGTCGACGATCTTCGTCTTGGAGCGCAGCTTCGAGGTGGGCTTCTGACCATCGATCCAGATGTACTCGGCGCGAATTTTCTTCGACACAGCACTCTCTCCGAAGTTGAAGCTCCTACCTTACACAGTCGTGCCCACGGGCGGCACCCTCGACGGTGCTATCCTTCGCGGCGATGTCGCGCGCGGGATCGGATGACAGCGGCGTGGCGGTCTATCCGCCGCTCCCGGTGCCGAAAAGCGGTGGCCGTGACAGCGATGTTCGGATTCGGAAATCGGCCGGAAACACGGGCGGTGGTGCAGGACGCGCGAAGTGGCTGCTCGGCGGCGCGGCGGTCGGGATCGCGGGCGTCGTGCTCGGGTTCTGCGCGCGCCCGGTCATCGCACCCGATGCGCAGCTCGGCGCGCTGGCCGATCAGCTCGCCGCGCAGGTCACGGCCACGGCGTCCGCGAAGGCGCACGCCGCCGAGCTGCAGACCGATCTCGACGCCGCCGCCGTCAAGGCGAAGGCCGCGGCCGCGCAGATCCGCGACGCCGAGGCGGCGAAGAGCGAGCTGGCGAGCAAGGCGAGCGAGGCCGAGCAGAAGGCCGAGCAGAAGGCGAAGGACGCCGCGGACGTCGAGACGAAGCTGCGCGCGACCGTCGAGAAGAGCCAGGGCTCGGTGTCGACCGAGGGCGACGAGATCCACCTGCAGCTCGTGGACAAGGTGCTGTTCAACGTCGGGGACGATCAGCTGACGCCGGTCGGCAAGGCCGTGCTCGACAAGGTAGCCACCGCGCTCCGCGACCTCCCCGACAGACAGGTCTGGGTCCAGGGCCACACCGACAACCAGGTGAGCATCGTCGCGCTGCCACCGCCGGCCAAGAAACCAACCAGAGGTCCGCCGCCCGCGCCGCCCGGCGTGCGGTTCCAGACTACCTGGGAGCTGTCCGCCGCGCGTGCGCTGCAGGTCGTGCACTACCTGCAGGACGTGGCGAAGATCGATCCCGCGCGCCTCGCCGCGCTCGCGTTCGGCCAGTACCGGCCGCTGTCGCGCACGGTCAAGGCGCTGAACCGCCGGATCGAGATCGTGCTCTATCCGAAACGGATCACGGCGAAGTAACGGACGCGCGGCGCGACAGCGTGCCGTCGGCGGCGCGGTGCAGCTCGGTGCCGCAGTGGTCGCATGTGATGTCCGTGCCCGTCGAGCGCAGGTCCACGACGAGGCGGTTGCACTGCGGGCAACGCCGAGGGTCCCGCCCGCGGGAGAGCCGCATGTACAGGAACGCCGCCACCGCGAGCACCACCACCACGACCACCACGGGGTTGTCGCCGATCACGGCCGCACGGCCTGCGAGTCGACGAACGCGACCAGGTCCGCGTTGCTCGCGTCGGCCCGCGAGAACACGCGCAGCGGGATGTCGCGCGCGTCCACGTCCGCGCGCAGCTCGCGCACCACGTCGGTCGCGCCATCGCTGGTCGCATCGACGAGGATCGCGCGCGGCCGCAGCGCCCGGGCGAGCCGCGAGACCTGCACCAACGCCCGTGTCATCGACACCACCGTGTAGCCCCGCGCCGACAGCGCCAGGTCGAGCTCCGCGAGCCGCGCGCGATCGCGCTCGACCACCACGACGGCCCCGCGATCGCCCTCGCTCCCCGGCGGCGGCACCGAGACGAACGGCACCGGCTGCGTCGGCGGCCGCTCCGGAACGAGCGCGTCCCGCGACCGATAGACCGCGAGCGCCACCTTGTTGAGCAGATCGTCGACGTCGAACGGCTTCTCGACGAGCTCGCTCGCGCCGACGGCCGCCAGGTTCACGCTCATCCCGTGCACCGCCGTCATGAGGAGTACGGGGACCTGGGCGTAGTCGGCGTCCGCGCGCAGCTCGGACAGGAACTGGCGCCCGTTCATGCCGGGCATCATCAGATCGAGCAGGATCGCGTCCGGCCGCGCGTTATGGACGCAGGCGAGGGCGCTGGCCCCGTCCACGGCGAGATCCACGACGTAACCCTCCTCGGCGAGGACCTGGCCGAGCGTCTCGCGGACCATCGGCTCGTCATCGACGACGAGGACCCGACCTTCGCGGACGCGTGCGGCGGGCTGCATGGCGAGCGAAAACCAAGGTACCATCTGCGGGATGTCGACGGTGCCGCCGCTGGCCCGGGCCTACGACGGTCTGCGTCCGAAGATCTTGGAGCGGTTGCTCGAGCTGCGGGTGACCCTCGATCCGTCCCTCGCCCGGCTCGACGACGAGACCGCCCGCGCGCAGATCGGCGCGGTCCTCGATCACCTCGGCAACTACATCGCCACGGGCGACCTCGGCCTCCATCGCGCGTTCCTGCACACGTTCCTCGCTATGCGCGCCGCCGAGGCCCAGGGGCCGGGCGCCGTCCTCGGCATGCTCGTCGCGATCGGCGACACCGCCGCCCAGGTCGCCCAGGACGAGGGCGCGGGCACCGCCGAGGGGGCCGAGCTGACGCTCCTGCTCACCCGCGTCACCGCGAGCACCGCCCGCGCGGTCAACGACCTCATCGCCGACGAGCTCACCGCGCGCATCGAGCAGTGGAAGGTCCTCGCTGACCGCGAGCGCGAGGTCGGGCGCTCGTGACCACGCAGCCCCCGCTCGATGGACGCACCGTCTCGACGGGTGGGCTGCGCGTGGCCGGCGACTCGCACGTCGGCAAGGTCCGCACGACGAACGAGGACGCGATGGTCGTCGAGCCCGAGCGCAACCTGTACGCCGTGTTCGACGGCATGGGCGGCGCGAACGCGGGCGACGTCGCGTCGCAGACGGCGCGCGATGCCATCAGTAGCTACGTCGCCCATCGCCGCGGCATGGATCCGAAGTCGCTCCTGGAGCAGGCGCTGCAGCACGGCTGCCACGCGGTGTTCTCGGCGTCACAGGCCAACCGCGACCACGCGGGCATGGGCACCACCGCCGTCGCGTGCATGATCGTCGACAACACGCGCGCGATCGTCGCGCACGTCGGCGATTCCCGCGCGTACTTGCTGCGCAACGGCCGCCTCCAGGCGCTCACGCGCGACCACACGATCGTCGAGGAGCTCGTCGACAAGGGCCTGCTCTCGCTCGACGAGGCCGAGCGCCACCCGTACAAGAACGTGCTCTCGCGGAACCTCGGCGCGCGCCCCGAGACGCGCGTGGATGTGGTCGAGATCGAGCTGCGACCCGGCGACCGGATGCTCCTGTGCTCCGACGGTCTCTACGGGTACGCCTCCGCCGAGGCGATCCAGTACCTGCTCGGCTCCGGCGATGCCCCGGAGCACGTCGCGCGCGATCTGATCGAGCTCGCGCTGCGCGGCGGCGGCGGCGACAACGTCAGCGCGATCGTCATCGAGGCCCCGCCGGCCCCGCCGACCTCGACGCAGGTCGTGCGCACGAGCGGCGCCCTCGCGTGGTGGCAGCGCCGCCAGCGCTTCCTGCAGATCGCGCGCGAGCGCGGCCTGACGCGCAACCCGATCGTCCGCGGCCTCGACGCCGAGGAGGCGCTCGACCTGGTGGCCCTGTCGCTGTGCCAGGCGATCTTTCACGACCTCGAGAAGTCGACCGGGGTCAACGTGTGGACGTTCGCGCAGAACCTCGCGGGCGGCTGGTTCGAGCGCGGCGGCGAGTGGGCGCCGCTCCGCGGGATGATCGACATCCTCGGCATGAGCGCGCGCAGCGTCGTCGACGAGATCCGCGCCGCCGATCCACCGCTCGGCTTCCTCATCGACGTGGCCGTCAGCCGCGCGCTCGTCGTGGCGGAGCTCGCGCTCGGCGGCCTGCTCGCGGAGCGCCTGCGCCACATCGACGGCGAGCTGATCGCGCTCCACGGCGCGATGCAAGAGACGATCGACGTGCTGCCGCCGCTCGAGGAGACGACGAACAGCGGCGAGTTCGTCGAGCAGCAGACGATCCCGTTCATGCGCCCCGACCGGGTGATGACGAACCCCGGCGGCGTGAGCCCCGAGACGATCAGCGCGATCGAGAAGGTGCTCACCATCGCGCGCGCGCGCACGCCGCCCCGCGCCGAGGCGGTCAAGCAGATCCTCACGGCGCTGCAGGCGATCTCGAGCGACGACGGCGGTCACTTCTCGAGCGCCGTGCTCGCCGCGCGCGAGATCTATGGCGTCCGCACCGTCGACGACAGCGGGATCATGCCGCTGTTCGACGCGCTCGATCAGGCGCGGATCATGACGGCGTCGAGCGTCCACCAGATCAGCGCGACGGATGTGGTCAAGGCGAAGGCCCTGCGCGCGATCAGCTTCGCGCACCAGCGGCTCGTCAGCGCCGTCACCGGGCTCGTCCTCGAGGCCGTCTCGCCGTTCGCTGACCGGCTGCGCGACGCGCAGGCGCTGACCGTCCAGCTGCGCGATCAGGTCAGCGGCACCGAGCGGAAGCGCGCCGACCTCGAGAAGAAGTTCGCCGAGACGATCGACCAGAGCCTGCCGTGGGAGAAGCGCGGCGAGACGGAGTGGTAGCGCGATGGGCGATATGACCGAAGACTCGGCAGAGTTCATCGACCGCGTCCGCGTGCTGCGCGACGAGGTGCTCGCGACGGCGGAGCACGGCGACCGCGATCCGCCGGGCGCAGAGGTGTTCGAGGCGCTCCTGCGCGCGCTGCAGATCGGCGGCGACTCGCTCGCGAGCGGGCTCGACCTCGGCCTGCACGACGCCGTCACGCGCCGCCTCGCGTGGGGCGACAGCGAGGAGGTCTTGCTCGCCGACGCCGAGATGGTGTTCGACCGGATCATGACGGCGACCGAGCGCGCGTTTCGCGAGCCCGCCGATCGCATGGTGATCGTCGAGGCGGCGACGCAGGTCGCGGTCACGGTGGCGCGGGTGGTCTCGCTCGCGGCCGTCCAGCGCGCGGCGCGCGACCGAGCGGCCCGGCTGCGCGAGGAGATGGCGCAGCGGCAGCTCAAGGACGTGATCGGCAAGCAGCGCGCGAGCCTGATGCGGCTCGAGTACGAGACGCGGACCGACCAGGAGTAGCTATTTGATCACGGCCGTCACCGCGTCGAGCAGCGGCGCCAGGCCCGCTTCCCGATCGATGAACCGGTGCACGAGGTCGCCCTCGCTGGTGCCCGGGCCGCGCACGATGCGCCGCGCCGCCGGCTGCATCCGCTTCGCGATGCGCATGACCTCCGGCAGCTTCGGATCGCGCGCGTCGAGCTCGGCGACGACCGCATCGAGGGTGACGTTCGCCAGCGCCTCCTCGACGCCCGCCTCGTCGCTCGCGAACAGAACGTCCCAGCCGCTCGTCACGTAGAGCGCCATCGCCGACCGCTGCCGGTGATCGTCCCCGATGACGAGCACGCGCATGCGCCGCACGCCGTGGTCGATCGGGCCCGACTTGCGCGACGCCGCCGCCACGACGCCGGCCCACTCCGGTGGCGGTTCCACGAGCACGAGGCCGAGCGCCCAGCGCTTGTTACTCGCCTCGCGCACGACGTCGGCGACGAGCTCCAGCGCGCTGCCGCTGCCGGGGTCGATCAGGGTGACCTCGAGCCGCGTGCCGACGGGGAACCACGCCGCCGTGTCGAGGGAGAGGCCGTGGACGGACACGTCTCGCGTGCGGCACACCACGCGGTCGCCGCCGAGCATCGGCGTCAGCGTGACCGCGAGGTCCGTGCGAAAGCGAGGCGTGCGCCGGGACACCGCTCTCGATGGTAGCATCCGCGCATGTCAGGACATGTAGGCACGGCGGCGGTCGCGGCGATGATCGCGTTGGTGATCGCGCCCGCGAGCGCCGCGGCAGGGTCGGGTGGAATGGCGGGCAACGCGACGCCGACCGACGAGCTCGGCAACGCGAAGTCCGACGACGGCACCGCCACGGTCCAGGTCAACAGCACCCAGATCGTCATCAAGAGCACGCCGGATCGCACGCCGAAGAACATCGCGATCCTCGCCGGCGTCGCGGGCGCGGGCGCGCTCGTCGGCGGGCTCGGCCTCTATTACCACCTCGACGCGCGGGACCTCTCCGGCAAGGTCTCGACGGCGGACTTCACGAACCGCCCGTGGACGCCGACGCTGCAGGCCGCGTACGACAAGGCGAACCACGAAGCGACGTACGCCACGGTCGCGTACAGCATCGGCGGCGCGTTGCTCGTCGGGGCGGCAGTCGCGCTCATCGTGACGGCGCCGTCCGAGGAGACCACGATCATCCATCCGCACGTCGGGGCCGCGCCGACGCGGGGCGGGGCCGCGGTCTCGGCGGCGTGGAGCTTCTGATGCGCACCCCCACGCTTGGCCTCATCGTCGTCTTCGGTCTCGGGGCCGCCGCGTGCCGACCCGACGTCGCGTACGGCACGTACGAGTGCGGCCCCGAGGTCGCGTGCCCCGAGGGCCAGCAGTGCGACGAGACGTCGGATCTCTGCGTCGCGCCGCCCAACGCCAAGGGCTTCACCTGCCCCGATGGCGATCTCGAGCCGGACAACGACATCACCACCGCGCAGCCGGTGGGGACGCTGACGTGCGTCTCGACCGCGCGGCAGTTGAAGTCCTGCCTCGAGAACGGCGACGGGCTCGATCTGTACAAGTTCGCCGTGCCGGACGGCTGCGCGTCGAGCGCCGTGACAGCCGTGCTCGCTTCGTCGATCGCGTACGAGGAGCTGAAGGTCACGCTGACCGCCGCCGACGGCACCACGGTGATCGCGGCGGACACGGAGTGCGCTTCGCCCTCGCCGAACGACGCGCGCGTCACGCGGTGCATCAGCGCCCCGGTCGCCGCGAGCACGAGCTACGTCCTGCGCGTCGAGCCGACGGGATCGGGCGCCTGCGGCGGCGCCTGCGCGTTCAACCGCTACTCGCTCACCGTGCAGCTCGGTACGCACTAGGCGACCGATGCAGGACCTTGCCTGGAGCTGGCAGGGCCTGCCGTACGCGCTCTGCGTGCTCGCGTTCTCCGCCGTGGGCGTGGCGGCCGCGCTCATCCGCGGCGACCGCGTGCTGCGGCTCGGGATGATCGGCGCGTCGGCGGCGGCGCTGCCCTGGGCGATCTGCTCGACGCTCGTGGCGTGCACGTACGATCCGCTGCTCGCGACGCGCCTCCTGCGCCTCGGCAACGGCCCGGTCGCGCTCGTCGGGCCGGATCTGCTGCTCGTCCTCCTCGGCGCGAGCGGTCAGCTCGAGCGCTATCGCTGGCTCGCCCGCGCGGCCGCCGTCATCGGCGGCGGGTTCGTCGCCGCGTGCTGGCTGACCGAGTGGACCGTGCCCGGCGTGCGCGAGCTGTCGTCGGGGCTGTTCTATCCGAGCCCCGGCCCGCTGACGGGGCTGCACGTGCTGCAGCTCGGGATCTGGCTGCTCGTCGGGCTCGTCATCGCGCGCCAGACGGCGCCGCGTGGCGATCACCGGCGCGTCGTGTACACGCTGGTCGCCGTGCTCGGGCTCGGCACCATCGCGAGCGCGGACATCCTCCTCATCTACGACATCGTGGGCTCGTTCCCGATCGCGTGGCTGCCCGCGCTCCTCGCGTGCGTGCTCGCGGTCTACCTGATGGCGCGGACGGACTTCCTGCGCTCGCGCGGCTTCGATCGCGGCGTGCTCATCGAGCTGGCGGGCTTCGGCGTCGCGACCGGCATCATCGCGTACATCACGCTCGCCGCGCCGGGGGGCTCGCCGCTCGAGCTGGCGCTCCTCGGCGCGCTCGTGTGGGCGATCGTCACCGCGTCGGCGTGGGGGCTCGTGCGGCGGCGCCCGACCGGCGTGATCGGTGCCCGTCGGCTCGGCGAGTTCGTCGCGCGCGTGGCCGATCTCGCGGACGAGGCGGCGGTCATCGCGAAGGTCTCGGCGCTGTGGAAGATGGGCATCGGCCTCGACGTGCGCGCCGTGTGGACGATGGCCGATGACGCGTTCGTACGCCTCGGCGGCCCGGGCGGCCCGGGCGACGCCGAGCGCTGGCCCGTCGAGCCCGAGGTCGCGAGCTGGCTCGTGCGCCACGAGGAGCCGCTCGCGATGGCGGACCTCGCGACGATGCGGCTCGGCCCGCTCCGCCCGCACCTCGCGGCGCTCGGCGCCTACGGGGCGACCCTCGTGGTGCCGCTCGTGGATCGGGACACGCTCGTCGGGCTGATCGAGTCCCGCTATGACCGCGCGCTCCGCGAGGACGAGCGGGGCTTCATCGCGGAGTCGGCGCGAGCCGTGGCGCGGCAGCTGACGTTCGTCTCGCTCGCCCGCGAGGCAGCGCGCGAGGGCGAGACAGCGCGCGAGGTCGAGGTCGCCGAGGCCATGCGTCTGCAGACCGCCGCGAGCCGTGACGACGAGCTCGGGCGCTGGTCGGTCGTGGCCGCGTATCGTAGCGCCGCGCGCACGACGGGCGCGGCCTGGTCGGCGTCCCTGCTCGACGATGGTCGCCTCGCCGTGATGGTGACCGAGGCGCAGGCACACGGCGTTCCGGCCGCGCTGGCGACCGCCGCGCTGACGGGCGCGTTCGCGGCGGCCGTGATCGGCCGCGGCATCACCCTCGACGATCTGCTTGGGAGCTTGCGCGCGAGCGCGGATGGCGTGGTGCGCGGCGGCGAGCCTGTCGCCGCGTTCGTGGCGATCCTCGACGGCGTGGCCGGCACGGTCGAGTACGGCTGCGCGGGCCATCACGGCGGGCACGTCATGGCGCAGATGCCGGACACGGGCTCGCTGTCGGCGCCGCGCCCGGTGCCGGTCGCGCTCGGCGGAGGCGGCGGTGCCCTCGGGGCGTCGCAGGCCATCGCGACGCGCGGGCAACTGGAGCTGCGCCCGGACGCGATGCTGATCGTGGCGTCCAGCGCGCTCCGGGGCGATGGCGACGATGCGCGGTGGGTCGCGACGTTACGGCAGCTCGCGCCCCTCGGGCCGCGGCTCGCGTCGCTGGCCGTGGAGCGAGCGGCGAGCGCGGGCGCGCCCGCCGAGGATCTCCTCGCGGTGGTCGTGCGCGCGCGGCCGCGGGCTCAGTAGGAGGCGACCGTCGCGACGAGCTCGGGCGTCAGCGCGAAGCGGCCGCGTACCGTGGTGACGTCGTAGCCGGTGGCGGTGAGCACGGTGAACGCGCCATCCGCGGTGAGCGCGAGCTCGACATCGGCGAAGTCGAGGAACTGTCCGCCGCGCGGATAGAGGCACTTGTAGACGCTCTCCTTCGCCGAGAACAGCAGCGCGCCGACCGGCAACGTGACGGCGAGCGCCGCGTGCCGCGCGCGCTCGGTCGCGGTGGCGGCGAGCGCCAGCAGATCGATGGCATCGGCGCGCGGCCTCGACTCGAGGTCGAGGCCGAGGCCCCGGAGGTCCGCCGCGTGCGCGACCCCGGCGGCCGCGCCGAGCTCGCAGTGCGTGATGCTGCCGACGACGCCGGCCGGCCACGCCGGCGCGCCGCCCGCGCCGCCGAGGATAGGTCCGGCGTACACGACGCCGAGCTCGGCGAGCGCCCGCCGGGCGCACGCACGCCCGAACGCATACTCGCGCCGCCGCTTCGCCACCGCGCGCGCGACCGCGGCGTCCTCGCCCGCCACGAGCGCGGGCTCGGCGTCAACCGTCGCCATCGCGCTCGCCGCGATCACGACGCCGGCCGGTACGATTCCCTCCAGCAGCCGCGCGAGCGCTACTGCACCGCGATCAGCCACAGCTGCGCGCCCTGCGTCGGGGTCGCCGTCCAGGTGACGTCGTACGTCCCGGCCGCGCTGACATTCTTGACCGCGACGGCGCACTCGACTTGTCCGTCGGACTTCGCCTGGAGATCGATCACCACGAACCCGTTGTTCGCGTCGACGGTGATGGGCGCGGAGACATCGGCGTCACCCCACCAGAACGCGACCAGCGTGGCCGGCCCGGTCGTCGTCACCGAGTGCGACGTCAGCGTATTTCCGGCAAGGACCTCGGTCCAGGCCGTCGCCTGGATCTTGGAACTCTCGATGATCTCGACCGTCGCGAGCGTGATCTCGTCCGACACGGGCGTCGTTTCGATGATCTCGTGGCTGGCCCCACCCGCAGCGGCCGTAAACGCGTAGACCGCCGTACCGGACTGCGGATAGTTGGTGTACGGGTGCGTCGTGTCGAATTGCTGGTACGGCGCGTTGCCCTTGTTGTCTGTCGGGACATCCGTGAATGCGGCGATCTGTCCACGGCCAACGCTGACAACGAGTGTGCTGCCCGAAGCGGACGTCGTCATCGTGTTGCTGATCGTGCTCGGCCCGCTGCCCTGGAGATTATGAAACGAAATTGCGTGCGCACCGAGGTCCGGGGCGCCCGGCATGTGGTGCAGCGCGTCGATGTCCACGTTGCCATCGAACGTCACGGGGCCGTCGAACGTCACGGGGCCGTCGCTCGCGGCGCTGCCGCCGCCGTCGTGCTTGGTCACGTTCTGCGAACCGCCGCAGGCCCCGCCGATCGCCAGGGCGAGCGCACCGACGACCATGCGGCGACCGTTCATCGCGCCACCGTAGCACCTAAGCCGGAGCATATGGCTGGCCGTTCTCACGGACGCCACGGCCGAGCGCGCGCCGGACAACGTTGCGCGCAGAGGAAGCGCTGGCCAGCACCGCGTGCTTCACCCGATCGCGCGTGGGGGACTCGTCGATCGGATGCGGCTCGATGCCGAGGGCGCGCAGGCGCGCGTTACCGCGATAGAGCAGCTCCCGCCGCCGCGTGGCGTCCGTGTAGTACGTGAAGCTGATCGTGACGGACGGCTCGTCGCCATTCTCCACCATGTGCGGCGTCGTCGAGGGCATGTAGCCGCCGAGCCCGGGCACGAGATCGAACACGCGCGCGCGGGACCGCAGCCCGTCGTCCCACTTGATCAGCTCGCGCTAGTGCTTGTCGTGGAACACCTCTTGCGCCCGCGCGGACACGGTCTGCCGGTCGAACGGATCCCACGTGTACAGCTTCTTCTTCCCCCGGATTTGCAGGATGAAGTTGTGCTCGTGGTCGATGTGGAACGGCGTCACCGCGTTCGGGGACGACACGAAGATCCAGCCGGCCCGGTAGCACATGCCGGGGTCACGAAGCTCGGTCGTAGGATAGACCTCGGCGAGGACCTCCTCGACGAGCTTGCGGTACGTGGGGTCCGCCTGGACGTTCAGCAGCGACATCCAGGCGCGCGCCTTCGCGATATCACCCAGCGTCTGCGCCGCGCTCTGCTGGTTCGGATGAAGGTTGGGCGCCTCGGCGAAGCTCGTGCCTGCGGTCGCGTCCGCGCTGTGCGTGCGCACGAGCTTCCGCGCCTGTTGGCGCTTCCCGAGCTCGACGAGCGCGTCGATCTCGAGAAGCGGATGAGCGGACAACGCATGAGTCAAGCCCTGGACGGTCCAGGGCTCGAAGGTCGCAGGATCGACGTGTATACGAGGCGATGCCATGACTGTACGAGGATAGACCGCCCCGACGGCGCCGTGGCGGTCAGGCGCCCATCGGCCACGCCCGAGGGCGTGGTCGTCACGCCTTGGAGCCGCCGGGGATCAGCGACGAGATCCAGCGCGACAGCCGGCCCGATGGCGGAGGGGCCGGCGGACCAGGCAGCCGCGGCGCCGGCGCGGTGGGCTCGGCCACGTCGTACTCGCGTGCGATCTGCTCGAGCGTCTGAAAGACGAACGCGCGCGGGCTGACGCGCTTGCCGGTGCGCGCCTCGAGCTTCGCGATCGCCTGCATGATCAGGAGCGAGTGGCCGCCGAGATCGAGGAAGTTATCGGCGACGCTGATCCGTGGCACGCCGAGGAGCTCGGTCCACACCGCCGCGACGAGCTGCTCTGCGCGCGTGCGCGGGCTCGTGTACGCCGCGCCGCCGAGGCTGACGGCCGCACCCGGGTCGGCGGCGGGCAGCGCGCGACGGTCGACCTTGCCGTTCGGCGTGAGCGGCAGCCGGGCGAGCGGCACGAACACGGCGGGGACCATGTACTCGGGGAGCGTCTCGCGCAGGTGTTCGCGCAGCATCGCCGACCCGGGCACCTCCCGGCCGCGCGTCACCACGTAGCCGACGAGCCGCTGCTCGCCGCCGGGCCCGGGCTGGGCCACGACCACAGCCTCCGCGAGGTGCGGATGCCGCGCGAGCGCGAGCTCGATCTCGCCGAGCTCGATGCGATAGCCGCGGACCTTGACCTGGAAGTCTGTGCGGCCGAGGTGCTGGAGCTTGCCGTCCGCGCGCCAGCGCGCGAGATCACCGGTGCGGTAGAGGCGAGCGCCGGGCCGCCCGGAGAACGGGTCGGGCACGAAGCGCTCCCCCGTGAGCTCGGGGCGCGCGTGGTAGTCGAGCGCGACACCCTCGCCGCCGATGTAGAGCTCCCCCGCGACGCCGATCGGTACGAGCGCGCCGGCGTCGTCGAGGATCCACACCTGGGTGTTCGCGATGGGGCGGCCGATCGTGACGCCGCCGGAGCCGAGCTCGATGCGCTCGCAGGTCGACCACACGGTCGTCTCCGTGGGGCCGTACATGTTCCACAGCTCGCCCACCCGACCCAGGAGGGCCTCCGCCAGCTCCGGTGGCATCGCCTCACCGCCGCACAGCGCCTTGAACGTGCGCCCACCCCGCCAGCCCGCCTCGAGGAGAATGCGCCACGTCGCGGGGGTCGCCTGCATCACGGTCGCGTGCGTCTGCTCGAGGAGCGAGCGCAGCGCCACGCCGTCCGTCGCCTGGTCGCGCGTGGCGAGGACGATCTCCGCGCCGACGGTGAGCGGCAGCATCAGCTCGAGGACGGCGATGTCGAACGACAGCGTGGTCACTGCGACGAGGCGGTCGGCGGCGGCCAGCCCTGGCGTGGCGCGCATGCTCGCGAGGAAGTTCGCGACCGCGCGCTGCGGGACGCGGACGCCCTTCGGCTTGCCCGTGGAGCCCGAGGTGTAGATGAGGTACGCCGCGTCGTCGGGGCCGACCGTCACCGCGGGCGGCGGGCGCGGCACGGTCGCCTCGATCTCCGCGACGCCGAGCACGCGCGACGCCTCCACCGCGAGGTCCGAGGTCCCGTCGCTGACGACGACCTTCGCGCCGGCGTCCGCGAGCATGAACGCGAGGCGCGCCGACGGAAAGTCGGGATCGAGCGGCACGTAGGTCGCGCCCACGGCGAGGACGCCGAGCAGCGCCGCGACCATCATCGGCGATCGCTCGAGCAGGAGGATCACGACGTCCCCCCGGCCCACGCCCCGGGTCGTCAGCGCCGTCGCCACGCGGTCGCGGCGCATGGCCAGCTCGGCATAGGTCACGAACGCGCCCGCGTGCCGGAGGGCGACGCGCGCGCCGTGCTCGGCGAGCGGCGCGAGGAGCGCGGTCAGGGTCGCATCGGCCGCGAGCGGGACCGCCGTGTCATTCCAGGCGACCAGCTGGGCG
Source organism: Deltaproteobacteria bacterium (assembly GCA_025353585.1). Lineage (GTDB taxonomy): Bacteria > Myxococcota_A > Polyangia > Haliangiales > Haliangiaceae > JABFXX01. Next base: position 24,145 of record JANXOM010000390.1, on the reverse strand, counting down.
CGCTCCTCGCCGGACACCTCCAGCAGCTCGCGCAGCGGCTTCGTCGGATCGGCCGCGATCGCCGCCGCGAGGCCGAGGAAGCGCTCCCGCCAGCGCGCCGCCGTCCTCCGCTCGATGATGTCGGTGTTGTAGTTGAGGCCGCCGACGAGCCCGTCGGGACCGTCGAGGAACCACAGCGCGACGTCCTGGGCCGACGACGGCTGGAACACCGGGACGTTCTTGTGGTCGAGGTTGCCCCAGCGCGGCGGGCGCGCCCGCGCGTCCTGGTACGAGAAGAATGACTGATAGATCGGGAAGCGGCTCTCGTCGCGCTTGGTCTCGAGCACGCGCACCAGGTGCTCGAACGGAACGTCTTGCGCGCCGAACGCCTCCACCGTCTCCGCGCGCACCTGGCGCAGCAGCTCGAGGAAGCTGACCTCCGGATCGACGCGCAACCGCAGCGGCAGCGCGTTGACGAAGAAGCCGATCACGCGCTCGAGCTCGGGCAGGTTGCGCCCGCGTACCGGCGTGCCGACGACGATCTCCGGTTGCCGCGTGAGCTGATGCAGGAGGGCGGCCCACGCGGCGAGCAGCGTCATGAACAGGGTCGCGCCCTCGCGCAGGCCGACTGCGCGCAGGTCGCCGGCGAGCGGCTTGGCGATCGCGAGCCACGCCGTGTCGCCATCGCCCGACTGGATCGGCGGGCGCGGGTGGTCGGTCGGGAGGTCGAGCGCGTCGGGAGCGCCGACGAGCTTGGTGCGCCAGTGCTCGATCTGCCGTGTCAGCGCCGGGCCCTGCAGCCAGCCGCGATGCCAGACGGCGAAGTCGGCGTAGCTGACCGTCGGCGGCGCGAGCGCCACGGGCGTGCCGGCGAACTCGGCGGCGTACAGCGCCGACATCTCCTCGTACAGGAGGTCGAACGACCAGCCGTCCCAGATGATGTGGTGCGGCATGAAGAACAGGACGTGATCGTCCGGCGCGAGCCGGAACAGGCGCACGTGGAACAGCGGAGCGCGCGTGATGTCGAGCGCCTGGCCGGCCTCGACCTCGAGCCGGTGCGCGAGCGTGGACTCGCGGCGCTCGGCGGGAAGGCTCGACAGATCCTCGAGCGGAAGCTTCGTGTCGACCGTGTCGTGGATGATCTGCGCCGGCTCGCTGCCGACGGTGCCGACCGCGGTCCGGAGCGCGTCTTGCCGCTGCACGAGCGCGGTGAACGCGCGGCCGAGGGCGTCCACATCGAGCGGCCCGCGCAGGCGGTGCGCCGACGGCACGTTGAACACGGTGCGCCCGAGCTGGAGCTGCTCGAGGTACCAGACGCGCTGCTGCATGAGCGACAGCGGCGCCGGCGTGGTCTCGGTCCGCCGCGGGACCGCGGGCAGCGGCTGCTCCTCGCGGGGGGCCGCATCGTCGAGCCAGGTAGCGAGCCCGGCCACGGTCGCGTGCTCGAAGCCGGCGCGCATCGGGACCATGCGCCCGAGCTCCCGCGAGAGCCGCGCCGTCATCTGCGCGACGAGCAGCGAGTGGCCACCGAGCGCGAAGAAGTCGTCGTGGACGCCGAGCCGCGGTAGCGCGAGCGTCTCCATGTAGGCGCGGGCGACGAGCTCCTCCGTCGGCGTGCGGGGCGCGACCGGGGCGCCCTGACCGGCGAGCGCGGGCCCCGACGGCGCGGGCAGCGCCTTGCGATCGACCTTGCCGCTGCCGGTCAATGGAAGCGCGGCGAGCGCCATGAAGCGCGAGGGCACCATGTAGTCCGGCAGGGTCTGGCCGAGGTAGGCGCGCAGCGTGTCGTCCGCCGGCATCGCGACGCCGGCGCGCGGCACGAGGTAGGCGACGAGCCGCACGTCGCCCGGGCGATCCTCGCGCGTGACGACGGTCGCCTGGGCCACCGCGGGATGACGCGCGAGCGCGACCTCGATCTCGCCGAGCTCGATGCGGTAGCCGCGGAGCTTCACCTGGAAGTCGGTGCGCCCGAGGCACTGGAGCGCCCCCGTGCCGTCGGCTTGCGTGCGCCAGCGCCCGAGATCGCCGGTCCGATAGAGCCTCGCGCCGGGGGCGAGCCGCGTCGGATCGGCCACGAACTTCTCGGCCGTGAGCTCGGGGCGCTCGAGGTAGCCGAGCGTCACGCCGTCGCCGCCGATGAACAGCTCACCGACGACGCCGACGGGGACCGGCTGCAGATCGTCGTCGAGCACGTGGATCTGCGTGTTCGCGATCGGGTGGCCGATGACGATCGGCCCGCGCCCGACGCGCGCGAGGCTCGACCACACGGTGGTCTCCGTGGGGCCGTACATGTTCCACAGCTCGCCGGTGCGCGACAGGAGCGCGTCCGCCAGCTCGCCCGGCAATGGCTCGCCGCCGCAGAGCGCCTTGAGCTGCTCGTGGCCGCGCCAGCCCGACTCGACGAGCATCCGCCACGTGGCCGGCGTCGCCTGCATCACGGTCGCGCGGTGCTGCTCGATCAGCCCGAGGAGCGCGGTCGCGTCGGTCGCTTGCTCGCGCGTGGCGAGCACGACCTCGGCGCCGATCGCGAGCGGGAGCAGCAGCTCGAGGACGGCGATGTCGAACGACAGCGTGGTCACGGCGACGAGGACATCTCGCTCGGTGAGGCCCGGCTCGCGCGCCATGCTCGCGAGGAAGTTCGCGACCGCGCGGTGCGGGACGCGGACGCCCTTCGGTCGGCCCGTCGAGCCGGACGTGTAGATGACATAGGCCGCGTCCTCTGCCGTGCCGAGGTGCACGTGCGGGACGTCGGCGTGGTCGTGATGAATGTCGTCGAGGACGACGGTCGGCACGGTCCCGATCACGCCGTGGGCCGTGCGCGCGATCGCGCTAGTGGTCAGGACCGCGACCACGCCGGCGTCCTCGAGCATGAACCGCAGGCGCTCGGTCGGGAACGCCGGATCGAGCGGGACGTAGGTCGCGCCGGTGGCCAGCGTGCCGAGGATCGCGGGGAGCAAATCGAGGTCGCGGTCGACGAGCAGGCCCACGCGATCCCCGACGCCGACGCCGGGTGCTCGCAGCTCGGCCGCGATCGCCGCGGCGCGCCTCGCCAGCTGCCCGTACGTCAAGGTCCCGCCCGTGCCGCGCACGGCGATCCGGTCCGGCACGCGCCGCGCCGTGGCCGCGACGAGCTCCTCGATGCGCGTGTCGCGCGGGAACTCCGCCTCGGTCTGGTTCCACGTCGCGAGGAGACGGCGGTCCGCGGCGCCGAGGACCGGCAAGCGGCCGATCGGCTGATCGGGATCGGTGAGCGCGCCGCGCAGCAGGACCTCGAACGCGGCGAGCCAGCGCTGGATCGTCGTGGCGTCGAACAGGTCGGCGTTGTACTGGCACTCGAGGCGCATGCCGGCCGCGCCGCCATCGACGGCGTTGATGAACAGCTCGAACGTCTCGTGGATGCGCGGGTTCGACGTCAGCTCGAGCCGCACGCCCGGCATGCCGTGGCCCTCGGCCGCGAGCGCCTGGTCGATGTTGAAGATGACCGAGATCAGCGGCAGCCGGCTCGCGTCACGCGCGATCGGCAGCACCTGCAGCACGCGGCCGAACGTCACGTCCTGGTGATCGAACGCGTCGAGCATCGTCGTGCGCGTGGCGGCGACGACGTCGCGGAAGCGCGCGGCGCGCGAGAGGCGAGCGCGGATCGGCAGCATGTTGACGGCGTGACCGACGAGCCCTTCGTTGCCCGAGGCGGCCTGGCCGGCGGCCGGGATCCCGACGACGAGATCCGTCTGACCCGTGAGGCGATACAGGAGCGCGTCGAAGCCCGCGACGAGCGTGGCGAACAGGCTCGCGCCGAGCGTGGTGCCGAGCTTCTTCACTCCCGCGACGAGGTCGGCGGGCAGGACGTGGTCCTCGCGGCCGGCGCGCGTGGTGCGCGAGGCCGGGCGAGCGCGATCGGTCGGCAGATCGAGCGCCGGGATGCCGCCCGACGACGCCGAGAACTGCTCGATCCACCAGCGCTCGTTGTCGCGCATCTCCGCCGACTCGGCGCGCGCGGCCACGGCGGTCGCGTGGTCGATGAACGAGGGCGCGGGCGGGAGCGCCGTGCTGCTCGCGCCGCTGGCGAGGCGGTAGAGCGCGGCGAGGTCCTTCACGATGACCCAGTACGACCACCCGTCGAGGACGATGTGATGGCCCGTGAACACGAGGACGTGGTGATCCGAGGCGAGCCGGACGAGCTCGGCGCGCACGAGCGGCCCGTGCTCGAGATCGAACGGCGTCGACACGTGGCGGGTGGCGATCGCGGCGAGCGCGGCGGTGCGCGCGGCCGGGGCGAGCGGCTCGAGATCGTGGAGCGGGACCTCGAGCTCGGGCGACGTGGCGGCCGCGCGGAGCGTCATGCCGTCCGCGGCGAACGTCGAGCGGAGCGCGTCGTGGCGGATGGGGAGCTGGCGCACGGCGTGGCGCAGCGCCGCGACGTCGAGCTCGCCGCGAAAGTGCAGCGAGACGGACTCGTTGTACGCGAGCGATGCCTCGCGGCCGAGCTTGTCGGCGAGCCAGACCTCGCGCTGCGGCTCGGTCGACGGGGCCTCGCGCCCGCCCGCGGCATCGACCGCTACGGTCGCCAGGCGCGGCGCGGGGAAGAACCCGCTCGCCTGCATCTCGAGGATCGCGGCCTTGTAGGCGGCGATGACCGTCGCGACATCCTGGTTGGTGTGGGCCGTCGTCAGGAAGCACGGGAAGTTGTCGAGGATGTGGATGCCGCGGTCGCGCAGCATCGCGTAGATGAGATCCGCGTACGGCAGGTCCTCGGTGAAGACGTTGCGCCAGAGCGACGCGAACGTGTTGAGCTTGAACGGCGCGCCCACCTCGGCCGCGAACCGGTTGATCTCGGCGACCATCGCCGCCGTCTTCGCCGTGAGCTTCTGCTGGAGCTCGGGGCCTGCATCCTTGAGGTGCTGCAGGACGGCCTTCGCCGCGGCGAGCGCGAGCGGGTGCCGCACGAACGTGCCGGCGAAGTACGTCACGCCGACCGTCGGGATCGACGCGTCGCCGTAGTCCCAGTGCCCGCCGTCGAGCGCGTCCATGTACGCGCGCTTGCCGGCGATGACGCCGATCGAGAAGCCGCCGCCGACCACCTTGCCGTACGCCGCGAGGTCCGCCTGGATGTCGAAGAGGCCCTGCGCGCCCCTGGGTCCCGCGCGGAAGCCGGTGACGACCTCGTCGAAGATGAGGAGCGAGCCCGTCTCCTCGGTGAGCGTGCGGAGCTCGCGCAGGAACTCCACGGGCTGGAAGTCCGGGCGGCGGCTCTGCACCGACTCGACGACGATCGCGGCGAGCTCGTGCGCGCGATCCTTGAGGATCTGCAGCGCCTCCGGCGTCGCGTAGTCGAGCACGAGCACGTTCGCCGAGGCCGATGCCATGATCCCGGGCGCGGCCGGGATGCTCTTGAGCTTGCGCGTGCCGCGGACGATGACCTCGTCGAAGATGCCGTGATACGCGCCCGTGAAGATGGCGATCAGGTTCCGGCCCGTGACGGTGCGCGCGATCCGCATCGTGCCCATCACGGCCTCGGAGCCGGTGTTGCAGAACGCCGCGCGATCGGCGCCCGTCAGGTCGCAGAACAGCTCGGCGACCTCGCCCGCGAGCACGTGCTGCGGGCCGATCTCGAAGCCCTTCTCGACCTGGTCGTGGATCGCCTCGCGGATGAAGTCGGCCTGCCAGCCGAACAGGCTCATGCCGAAGCCGGAGAGCACGTCGACGTACTCGTTCCCGTCGAGGTCCCACATCCGGCTGCCGCGCGAGCGCTCGATGACGATCTGGTACGTCAGCTCCTTCGTCAGCGGCCGGAAGCCGTTGACGACGCGCGGGTCGGCCATCCGGGGCCGGTGCGTCACGGTATAGGCCTTCGACTTCGCGGTGCGCGCGGTGTAGCGGGCCACGAGGGCATCGAGGCGCGTGCGCTGCTGGGGCGAGAGCTCGTCCGTCGCGGTGTGGATGCGCGCGATGGCGCCGAACGCCTTCTTGACGTCGTAGTTGACGGGGCCGGCGGGCACGTCCTCGTCGGGCCTGGCGACGGGGACGAGCGGCTTCGCGGGGGCCGCGGGCGGTGCCGGAGCGGGGGCCACGCGCGGGGCCGGCGCGAAGCCGCCGCCGCCACCGAGCAGCGCGAGCTGCTGCGCCATCACGGCGAGCTGCTGGTCGATCACCTGACGCACGTAATCGGCGCCGCCGGCCGCCGGCGCCGACGTCACCGGCGCGCCGGGTGCGTGCACGGTGGTCACCGGCGCGGCCCCCGCGGGCTCGTCGGGTGGCAGCTTCTCGTCGAGTAGGCCGGCGAGGCTCCCGATGGTCGGGTAGCTCTCCATCACCTGGCGGAACGTCACCTTGATCTGGTGCGTGCGCTGCACCTGGAGCGCGAGCTGCGTGAGCGTCAGCGAATCGAGCCCGAGCTCGAGCCAGGGCGTCGACGGGTCGACGTCGCCGACCTCCATGCCGGAGACCTCCTCGACCAGCTCGCGGATGGAGGCGATCAGGCGATCGCGGCGGGCGGCAGCGTTCGGAGCAGCAAGCGGCGTGGTCATGGCGAAGCTCATCTCCTGGGCGGAAACCGGCGCGGGTGCCGAGGCGGGGGCGACGGTGCTGGAAGCGAGCGCGGGACCCACCGGCACGAGCGCGGCGGGCGGCGCGTCGACCCAGTGGCGGACGCGCTGGAACGGGTAGGCCGGCAACGCGACGCGGCGGCGGCGCTCCGACGCGCGATAGGCGGCCCAGTCGATGCTCGCGCCGAGCGTCCACAGCTGACCGAGCGCGGCCGCGATCGCGGCGGGCTCGCGCTCGGCGGTGTCCGCGACGCTCGGGATCGCGACCGGCAGGGCGCGCTTGCCGCTGACCGCTTGGCGCGCGAGCGCGGAGAGCGTGGCGCGGGGACCGATCTCGATCAGCACGCGCTTCGGATCCGCGAGCAGCAGCGCCACGGCCGGCGCGAACTTCACCGGCAGGCGCAGGTGCTCGGCCCAGTAGCGCGTGCTCGTGGCCTCGGCGTCGGTGAGCCACCGCGTGGTCACCGTCGACAGGATCGGGATCTTCGGCGGCGCGAGGCGGATCTGCGCGACGCGCTCGGCCATCGGCTCGATGACCGGGTCCATCATCGCGGAGTGAAACGCGTGCGACGTGACGAGCCGCCGCGCCGTGATGTCCGCGGCGATGAGCTCGGCCTCGAGCTGCTGGATCAGCGGCGTGGGGCCCGACGCGACGCACATCCCGGGCGCGTTCTCCGCCGCGATCACCACGCCCGGGGGCAAGCGCGGCGCGAGCTCGGCCGCGGCGAGCCGGACCGACAGCATGCTGCCGGCGGGGAGCGCTTGCATGCGGCGGCCGCGCTCGATCACGAGCCCGAGGGCATCGGGCAGCGTCATCACCTCGGCGAGCGCCGCGCACACCCACTCCCCGACGCTGTGGCCGATGAGCGCCGTCGGCGTGACGCCCCAGCTCTGCCACAGGCGGGCGAGCGAGTACTCGAGCGCGAAGATCGCCGGCTGGGTCACGCTCGTCGGGACGAGCGCGTGCGGATCGTCGGAGAAGAAGACGTCGCGCGGGTCGGTGCCGCCGTGCGCCTGCACGATCGCGCAGCACTCGTCGTACGCGGCGCGGAACGCGAGCTCGGAGCGATAGAGCCCGAGGCCCATCTGCGGGTACTGCGAGCCCTGTCCCGGGCACAGGAACGCCAGGCTCGGGAGCTCGGCGCCGACCTCGCGAGCCCCGGCGCGCGCGGGCTCCGGCTTGGCGAGGAGGCGCGCGGCCTCGGGGGCGCCGGTGGCCACGACGTAGCGGCGGTGCGTGAAGGCGCGGCGCCCGGTCTGCAGCGTGTGCGCGATATCGGCGAGCAGGGCGGCGTCGTCGGGCGGCGCGGTGTCGAGGAAGCGGGCGAGGTTCCCGCTGGCCTCGGCGAGCGCGGGGGCGGTACGCGCGGACACGAGGAGGAGCTCGGCGCCGCGAGGCGAGGGCGTCGACCGGATCGGCGCCGGCGCTTCCTCGAGCACGGCGTGCGCGTTGGTCCCGCCGAACCCGAACGAGCTGACGCCCGCGCGGCGCGGCCCGGCGCTCTCCGGCCACGCGGTGAGCGTCGTCTGCACGCGGAACGGCGTGCGCGAGAAGTCGATCTTCGGCGTCGGCGCGGTGAAGTTGATCGACGGCGGCAGCGTCTTGCGGTGCAGCGCGAGCGCGGTCTTGATGAGGCTCGCGGCGCCGGCGGCGATCACCATGTGTCCGACGTTGCTCTTGAGCGAGCCGATCGCGCAGAAGCCGCGCTCCTGCGTGTGCCGCGAGAAGGCGCGCGTGAGGCCCTCGATCTCGATCGGATCGCCGAGCGGCGTCGCCGTGCCGTGCGCCTCGATGTACGAGAGCGTCCGGGCGTCGATGCCGGCGTTGTCATGCGCGGCGGCGATGACGGTCGCCTGGCCCTCGGGCGAGGGGGCCGTGAAGCTCGCGCGCGCGGCGCCGTCGTTGTTGACCGCCGCCCCGAGGAGCACCGCGTAGATCTGATCGCCATCGGCGATCGCATCGGCCAGCCGGCGCAGGACCACCACCGCCACGCCGTCGGAGAACACCGTGCCGCCGGCGCTGACATCGAACGTGCGGGTGTGCCCGTCGGGCGAGGCCATCGAGCCTTCCTGGAACACGTGGCCGCTGTTCGGCGGGCACGTGATCGCGACGCCGCCGGCGAGCGCGACATCGCACGCGCCCGTGCGCAGGCTGTCCATCGCCATGGCCGTCGCGACGAGCGAGGTCGAGCACGCCGTGTGGATCGACACCGCCGGGCCCGTCAGGCCGAGGCGATGCGCGACGCGGCTCGTGACGTAGTCCTTCTCGTTGCCGAGCATCACGTTCAGCTCGCCGAGGCGGTTCGCGACGTCGGGGCGCGGCGCGAGGTGCCGCTGGAAGTACGTCGCGTTGTACATGCCGCCGAAGATCCCGACCGGGCCCGGCGCCGTCTCGGGAACGTAGCCCGCGTGCTCGAGCGCGTGCCACGACACCTCCATGAAGTGGCGGTGCTGCGGATCCATCAGCTGCGCCTCGAGCGGCGTGATGCCGAAGAACGCCGCGTCGAAGAGCTCCACGCCGTCGAGCACGCCGCGGGCCGGCACGTACGCCGGGTCCATCCGCTGCGCGAGCGGGATGCTCGGATCGAGCTCGCCGGGCGCGAACTGGCGGATCGACTCGACGCCGCCGCAGAGGTTCGTCCAGAACTGCTCGACGTCCGCCGCACCCGGGAAGCGGCCAGCCATGCCGATGATCGCGATCGGCTCGCGGCCATCGCCGCGGAACGCCGCGCGGGTGCGGGGGACGGGCGCGGCCTCGCCGTCGAGGGCACGCACGAGCGCGGCGGGCGTCGGCGCGGCGAAGAACGTGGCGGGCGAGAGGTCCGGCTGCCCGGCGTCCCGCAGACGCGCGAGGAGCTTCAGCGAGAGCAGGGAGTTGCCGCCGAGATCGAAGAAGCCGTCGAGCACGCCGACCTTATCGAGGCCGAGCGTCTCGGCGAACGCACGGCAGACCGCCGCCTCCCGCTCCGTGGCCGGGGCGCGATAGGGCTGCGCGAGCTCGGGGCGCGCGGTGGTCGGCGCGGGCAGGCGCGTGCGGTCGAGCTTGCCGTTCGCCGTCACCGGGAGCGCGGCGAGCGGCACGAACACCGCGGGCACCATGAACGCCGGCAGCACGCGCGCGAGCTGCGTGCGCAGCGCCGGTGCGCCGAGGTCATGCTCTCCGGCCGCCGCGACGACGTAAGCCACGAGCCGCTCGCCCGAGGGCTCGTCGGCGCGGACCGCGACCGCGCACGCGGCCACGCCGGGCAGCGCCCCGAGTCGCGCCTCGATCTCCCCGAGCTCGATCCGGAAGCCGCGGAGCTTGACCTGGGTGTCGGCGCGCCCGAGGAAGTCGATCGTGCCGTCGGGCCGCCAGCGCGCGCGATCGCCGGTGCGATAGAGGCGCTCGCCGCCCCCGAACGGGTCGGCCACGAAGCGCTCGGCGTCGAGGGCCGGCCGCGCGAGGTAGCCGCGCGCCACGCCGGGCCCGCCGACGAGCAGCTCGCCGACGATCCCCGGGGGCACCGGCGCGAGCGCCCGGTTGACGATGTAGCACTGCGTGTCGGCGATCGGGCTCCCGATCGGGATCGGGACCTCGGCGGCCATGTCGCGCGGGATCGCGTAGGTCGTCGTGAACGTCGTGCACTCCGTCGGGCCGTAGCCGTTGACGAGCTCGGTCGTCGGGAGCGCCGCGAGCGCGCGCCGCACGTGGCTCGGCGAGAGGGCCTCGCCGCCGGTGAACAGTTGCCGCAGGCCGCCGAGCAGGCGCGGCTCCTCGTCGACGACGGCGTTGAAGAGCGCCGCCGTCAGCCACGCGGAGGTCACGCCGTGCGCCGCGATCGCGCGCGCGAGGCGCCGCCCCGTCGGCACGGGCTCGCGGTAAACGACGCACGCGCCGCCGTGCAGCAGCGGCCCCCACAGCTCGAGCGTCGAGGCGTCGAAGCCGAGGGGCGCGGCGTGCAGGAAGCGCGTGCTCGCGTCGAGCTGCACGTACGTTGGCTGCCCGACGAGCCGGATGATCGAGCGGTGCTCGATCTGCACGCCCTTGGGCTGCCCGGTCGAGCCCGACGTGTACATCACGTACGCGCGGGTGCGCGGCGTGGCTCGCTCGACGCCGCCCGTGCCCGCGCCGGGGCCGGTCGGCGGCGCGAGATCCTCGACGAACAGCGTCCGCGGGGCCAGGGTCGCGTGGGCCGTCGCGCGCGCGCGGCGGGTCAGGAGCACGGTCGCGCCGGCGTCGGCGATCGCGAACGCGAGCCGGTCCTGCGGGTATTCGGGATCGAGCGGCAGGTACGCGCCGCCGGCCTTCAGGATGCCGAGCGCGGCGACGACCGCCTCTGGCGACCGCTCGAGCACGAGGGCGACGGGCTGATCGACAGCCACCCCGGCCGCGAGCAGCTGCTCCGCCACGGCATCCGACCACCGATCGAGCTCGCCGTACGTCAGCTGTCCGCCGTCCCACAGGACCGCGAGCCGCTCCGGCGCCGCGGCGGCCTGCTCGCGAAACAGCCCGTGCACGGTGGCCTCGGGCCGATAGCCGACCTGCGTCTGGTTCCAGGTCTCCACAACGCGCGTGCGCGCGCTCGCCGAGAGCGGCGAGATCGTCGCCAGCGACGCCCCGGGCGCCACGACGGCGGCGACGACCTCCGCGAGGAGGGCGCCGAGCCTCGCGACCGTCGCGTGATCGATGCGCGCGGGATCGAACCTCGCCGTCGCGCGGCCGGCCTCGGTGCGCCAGCACACGGCGGCGCCGTCTGCATCGCCGTCCCACGCGGTCTGGCCGGCGTCTTCGCCCTGCGCGCCGGCCGTGCCCGTCAGCCAGCTCGCGAGCGCACCGCTCGCCGGCACGTCGATCGTCGCGTGCCCGATGCGGGCCTGCGTGCCGCCGCCGAGGCGCGCGAGGAGGAGCGCCCAGCCGGCGCGCCAGATCGCGCGAGTCGTCACCCGGAGCTGCCCGGCGAGGACGGCCAGCTCGGACGCATCCGCGGCCGCGAGCTCGACGGTCAGCTCGGTGGGGTGCCCGGCCGCGTCGGCCCACGGGCCGGCGACGAGGTCGAACAGGTCGGCGATCGCGACGGGCTCGTCGAGGCTCATGGGCAGGTCTCCTCGATTCGCGCGACGACCGCCTGGACGATGTTCATCGGAACGGTCATCGCGTTGAGCGCCGCGTCGCTGTTCCACGCCGCCGTCTCCGTCATCTCGAGCCACTTCGTGGCCGGTGGCGTCCACCGGTCGCGCAGCGCGGCCAGCTCCGGCGGCATGCGCGTCGTGATGACCGTCATCCGCTCCCCGGGCGGCGAGGTCGCGAGGTCGATGGCGCCGAGCTCGGCCGCCAGCGCAGCGCTGATCGGCGTGCCGAGCGCGGCGATCGGCGTGCCATCGGCGCGCGTGACCGCGGTCGGTCGCCAGGCGTCACCGAGCTCCGCGCGCATGTAGGCGTGGTGCGCGGTCACGAGCTCGTGCAGGTACGCGCGGCCATCGACGACCGGATCCCACAGCACGACGTGGCGGGGGCGCAGGATGCCGCGCGCGGCGGCGAGCAGCGCGAGGCTCCCGCCGAGGCGCAGGCCCACGAGCACCACGCGCGTCGCGCCGCTCGCCTGGAGGAGCCAGTCGGCGGCGGCGCCGATATCCGCGAGCCAGCGCTCCACGCTCGCGTCCTCGCTGGGCCCGAGCGAATCACCCGTGCTCGCGTAATCGAAGCGCAGCGCCGCGTACCCGGCGCGCTCGAGCTGCATCGCGAGCACGCGATAGATGCGGTGTGCACGCACGGCTTCTTCGCCGAACGGATTGCAGAGCAGCACGGCGGTCGAGCGCGGGCGGAGCTTCTGGACGTGGTGCAGCGAGCCGAGGAGCGCTCCGCTTCCAAAGTACTCGATGCGTACACCCAAGGCGAACGAGCTTACAATCGCACCCGGATGCCGGCAACGCAGGAGCCCCAGCTTCGCGACGAGGTTCTACACTTCGGAGACCTCGATCAGCTCGTCGGGATCTTGAGTCCGGGATGTCACGCGGAGACGGCGGCGCGGCCCGGCGTGATCCTGCTGAACGCGGGTGTCTTGCATCGCGTCGGGCCGCACCGCTTGCACGTGCGGCTCGCGCGCACGCTCGCGATGGCCGGCTTCACGACCCTGCGCCTCGATCTCGGCGGCATCGGGGACAGCGTCAGCGCGAGTGCGGCGACGACGTTTCGGGAGACCGCGGTGGCCGACACGCGCACCGCGATGACACGGCTCGCGGAGCGGCACGGGCTCCGTTCGTTCGTGGTGAGCGGATTGTGCGCGGGCGCCGACAATGCGCTCGCGACCGCGCTGGCCGACGACCGCGTTCGCGGCATCGCCGTGATCGATCCGCCGACGTACGCGACGCGCGCGGCGAAGCTGCGGCTGGTGAAGACCCGCATCGCGGAGGAGGGGCCCCTGGACGCGCTGAAGTGGGGCCTCGGCGTGGCGCGCAGGGTTAGCCGCGAGCGGCTGGGGCGGGGCCGCTCGGCGGCCACCGAGCCGGAGGCCGAGGGGCGCGAGACCCCACCGCTCGCGACGTACGCCGCGCAGATGCTCCAGGTGCGCGCGCGGGGCGCGGCGATCTTCGCCGTGTTCTCCGGCGCTCATCGCGAGCGCTACAATCACGCCGACCAGATCTTCGAGGTGATCCCGGCGCTGCGCGGCCAGATCGCGCGCGCGTACTTTCCCGAGGCGAACCACACCTTCACGGAGCTCGCCGCGCAATCGGCCCTGGTGACCGCGGTGACCGGCTGGTGCGTTCGCGAATTCAGATAACCGGGAGCGCGAGGCCGCGTTGGCTCGCGTCGCTGTCGGCGCCGGGGACGAGGCGCAGGCCGGCCGGCAGCGTATCGCCGAGCGCCACGCGCTCCTCGCGCGCCTCGAGCTCGACGATCTGCTCGACGAGCACCGCCGCGCGCTCGCCGCCGGGCAACGCGCGGACCGCCGCCGCGAGCCGGGCGCGCGTGGCGTCGTCGAGGTCGCGCGTGCGATCGCCGGTGCGCCGGCCGAGCTGCGCGAGCGGGAACGCCGCCTTGTCCGCCTCCGGCCAGTCCCACGCGAGGGCGGCGTCGACCCATCTCTTCACCGCCGAGGCGGGCACGACGAGGTTCAGCGGGCCGTAGAGCGGCACGCGCGCCCCGAGCCGCGACAGCGCCCACAGGTGCACGCCGTCCTCGCGCCCCTTGCGCGTCTCCATGCGCCGCATGACCTCGTCGCCGAGCTTGATCTTGTGGGCGACCGGCGCGCGCTCGAGGCTCGCGACGGCGCGCCACATCTCGGCGAGCTCCTGCTTGCTCGGCTTGACGTCGGCGAGCTTCTTCGCCTGCTTCGTGCTCGGGAGCAGCAGCTGCGAGAGCCGGTCGTAGATCTGGTCCTGCTGCGTCTTGACGAGGCCGCCCGCGATGCGGCGCCACGCGATCCACCACGCGAGCTTGTTCGGCTCGGCCTTCGGGAACGCCAGGCCCTCGTTGAACACGCCCCACATCACGCGCGCCCGCCACGCGTCGAGTGGAGCGCCGGTGCCGGGCCGCAACAGGAACCCGGCGAGGTTGAGCCAGCGCTGCTCGTGGTCGGCCGTCTTGACGCGCCCGGCGAGGATCTCTGGCTCTACGATCGCGTCGAACAGCGCGCGCGACGTCAGCACCGACCACTCGTCACGCCGCGCCTCGAGCATCGCCTCGAGCTCGCGGACCACGCCCTGAAGGAGCGTGCCGCCGGCCCGGAACGCCGCCGCCAGGAGCGCCTTGGCCTCCTCGGTCTTGGGGTGCGGCGCGGCCGCGGCCTCGCCATCGCCCGCCGTCGGCGCGACGCCGCCGCTGCGCATGTCGAACGCGAGCTTCCACGTCTCGCCGCTCGGTTCCACATCGCGGCAGTAGATGTCGAGCGCGCCGAGCTCGGTGATGTGCACCGCGAGCCGCACCGTGACCTCGCCGCGGCCGCGCGCGCGCAGCACGGTCACGATCGGCGGCAGCTCCAACAGGTCGCTCCCATCGTCGATCGTCTCGGCGCGGCCATCGCCGATCGGGACGAGCGCGTTCGGCGCGTCCTCGCGCGACGACGACGAGTACAGCCGGAAGCTGACGGGCCGGTTCGTGACGAGGCGGAAGTCGCGCGCGAGCTCCACCCGGGCGCCGTCCTCGAGCCCGGCCGGCGCGAGGCACACGGCCAGCTTGCCCTGCTGCGCGGACCCCTCCACGCCGATGTAGAACGCGCGGGGCGTGCCGCCCTTGATGCGCGTCGCGAGGCCGCGGCGGACGAGGCCGTAGTACGCGGCGCCCTGGGCGACCGCCATCTCCGGCAGCGCGGACGGCAGCTCGCGCGGCGCGCCGGCCTGCCACTGGCCGATCTGATCGAGGACGCGCGCCCGCAAGGACAGCGGCGTCATCGCGCCGCCGTTGAACAGCACGGCGTCGACCCGCGGCGAGCCGTGGCGCGCGAGGAAGCTCGCGAGGTGGCGCGTGACGGCCGGATCGGCCGCGTACGGCAAGCCGAACTCCTGGAGGCCGCCGCGGCCGCGCGCGAGCGGCGCATCGGCGGCCACGAGCGGGAAGAACCCGCCCTCGAGCACGGTGTCGAGCTCGGCGCGCGTGACCTCGTCGCGCAGCGCGCCGCCGATGAGCTTCGCGCCGCGGCTCTGCACGACGATCGGCGCGGCGGCCGGCCCGCCGTCCGCGAGCAGGGTCTCCTTCGCGAGGCGGCACGCGTGCACGAGGCCGTGCCACTGCAGCGCATCGAGCTTCTTGCCGCTGCGCGCGACCACGCGTTGCTCGACGAGCTTCGCGAGCGTGAGGTCGAGGTTGTCGCCGCCGAGGAGCAGGTGATCGCCGACGGCCGTGCGCGTGAAGCCGGCGCCGTCAGGATCCACCTCGATCAACGTGAAGTCGGTGGTGCCGCCGCCGACGTCGAACACGAGCACGCGCTCGCCCGCCGCGAGCTGCTTCGTGCCGACGCCCTGCGACACCCAGGCGTAGAACGCGGCCTGCGGCTCCTCGAGGAGGACCACCGGCGGGAAGCCCGCTTGCGTCGCCGCCTGCAGCGTCAGCTCGCGCGCGGCCTCGTCGAAGCTCGCCGGTACGGTGACCAGGACCTCGGCCTCGTCGAGCGGATCGTCGGGGTGCTCGAAGTCCCACGCCTCGCGGATGTGCCCGAGGATCGTCGCCTGCGCGGTGACCGGCGAGAGCTTCGGCCCGTCGGTCTCGCCCCACGGCAGGATCGCGGCGTGCCGGTCGACGCCGGGGTGACACAGCCACGACTTCGCCGACGCGATCATGCGCGACGCCATGCGGGCGCCCTGGCTGCGCGCGAGCTCGCCGACCACCGGGCGCAGCGCCGTCGAGACCGCCGCTTGCGGATCGCGTGCCTCGCGCGCCACCGGCCGCCACGGCAGCGCCGTCTCGTGCGGCGCGAGATCGATCTCGCCCGCGAGGTACACGAACGAGGGCAGCTGCCGCCGGGGCGCCGCCTCGCCCGGCGCCACGAGCTGCGTCACCTCGAACACCCGCACCCGCGGATCGGCGGCGCGCGTGTCCACGGAGGCCACCGCGGAGTTCGTGGTGCCGAGATCGATGCCGACTAGGAAGCGCGCCGCCACAGCGGGGGAGAATCTACTTCTTCTTGAATTCTTGCGGCTCGATCACGGCCATCATCGCGTCGACAAAGCCCGCCGCGTCGGCCTCCCCGGTGGGACCGAGCGCCGGGCCGTCCCCGTGCTTGATCTGGCGGGCGCCATCGCGCTCCACGATCAGGGTCCCGTCCTGGTTCGTCCGCAGCACGTAGTGCTTGTCGAGTGTGAACATGCGCGCGAACTGGGCGTCGTTCTTCTTCACGACGAGCCCGAACAGGTAGGTCTCGCCCATGTCCTTCGGCGGCGGCAGCGAGACCATCGCGACGCGGTACGTGCCCTTCGAGAGCCCCGACTCGACCACCCTCGCCGCGATCACCGGCCGATGCGTGACGTGCGCCTGCGTCCAGATCTGCTCGAAGAACGCGAAGTCTTGGCGCTCCACCGACGACACGAACGTCGATGCGCCGCGCAGCTTCACCAGGTTCGGCAGGAAGATGTTCGCGATCGCGGCATTCGGACTCTGTCCCATGTTGGCAATCTACCCCACGCTCTCGCCAGATGAACTGCCTTGGCGGTCCGTCTGGCGTGTGCTTACTCGCGTTCGCGGACCGAGTACTCGAGCTTCCAGCGCCCGCGGCCATCGCGCGCCACGCACCACAGTTCCAGCGTGCCGACCTCGGTGACGTGGGCCTCGAGCCGCACCGGCACGAAGTCGCCCGCGGCGTGGTCGCCGTCGGCCGCCACGGCCTTCTCGACGGGATCGAGCTCGGCGAGGCCCGGCGCGTCCGCGTCGATCAGCGCGCCGGCCGCGTCGTCCTTGCGCGTCGCCGCGGCGAAGAACCGGAACATCGACGTCTCGCCGACCACGACGCCGAGCTCGTCATCGGGGAGCTGCACCGTCGAGCCTTCCTCGAGGCCCTGCGGCGCCACGCACAGCGCCTTCACCGGCGGCGCGAACCCGGGGATCGCCGGCATTGCGCTCTCGATCCCGATGTAGTACGCGCGCGCCGTGCCGCCGCGGATGCGCACGCCCTTGCCGCGCCGCACGCGCCCGTAGTGCGCCGCGCCCATCGCCACGGCGAGGTCGAGATCGGCGCCGTTCAGCACGCGGACGTCGCGGCCGGCCCACGTGCGGAGGAGCTCCACGATGCGCGCGCGGAGCTTGCCCGCCGACATCACGCCGCCGTTGAACAGCACGGCGCTCGGCATGCGGCCGAAGCGCGCGAGGAACTCGGCGAGGTGCCGCGTGATCGCGGGATCGTGCGCGTAGGGCAGGCCCATCTCGCGGAGGCCGGCCGCGCGGCGCCGCTGCGACTTCACGTCCGCCGGCACGAGCGGGAAGAAGCCATCGACGAGCAGCTCCTCGGCCTGCTCGCGCGTGACCTCCGCCTTCAGCGTGCCGCCGATGAGCTTGCTGCCGCGCCCGAGGATCGCGACCGGCGCCTTCTCGGGCGCGTCGTCGGCGAGGAGCACCTCCTTTGCGCGCCGCGCCGCGTGCACGAGCGCGCGCTGCTGCATCGCGTCGAGCGTCTTGCCCGCCGCCGCGAGCTCGCGCCCGACCAGCGCCGCCATCGCGAGATCCATGTTGTCGCCGCCGAGGAGGATGTGGTCGCCGACGGCCACGCGCTCGAGCGCCAGCGCGCCGCCCTCGCTCGTGATCTCGATGAGCGAGAAGTCCGTGGTGCCGCCGCCGACGTCGCACACGAGCACGACCTCACCGGGCGCCAGGTCCTTGCGCCACGCCTCGCCGCGCGCCGCGAGGTACGCGTAGAACGCGGCCTGCGGCTCCTCGAGGAGCGTGATCTTGCCGAAGCCGGCCTCGCGCGCGGCGACGACCGTGAGCTCGCGGGCCACGGCGTCGAAGCTCGCAGGGACGGTGAGCAGGACCTCTTGCTCGTCGGCCGGCTCGTCGGGGTTCGCCTCGTCCCACGCCGCGCGCAGGTGCGCGAGGTACCGCGCGCTCGCGTTCACCGGCGAGACGCGCTCGCCGCCCGCCATTTCGGTCTCGAGGTCGGAGGCGTCGCCTCCGGCCGAAGCACCGCCGGAGGGCGCTACGGTTCGATGGAGATCCCGCTGCGCGCCGCGAAACGGGAGCACCTGCGCCGTGCGATCGATCGCCGGGTTGCACAGCCACGACTTCGCGGAGGCCACGAGCCGGTGCGGCAGCTCCGCGCCGCGATCGCGCGCGAACGTGCCCACGGCGTACCGCAGCGGGCCCGACCACGGGAGCTGCAGCTGCGCGCTCGGCACCTCGTGCTCGGTCGGGAGCAGCAGGAACGACGGCAGAGTGGCGCGCTCGGCCACCTCGCCGGGCCCGACGACCTGGGTGATCGGGAACGGGCGCGCGGCCTCGTCCTCCGCCGCCACCGCGACGGCGGAGTTCGTGGTGCCGAGGTCGATGCCGAGGATGCGCGGCGCGCTCACGCGGAGATCTCGACTTCGGCGGGGGCGATCACCGCGCGATCGACGCCCTCGGCCAGCGCGGGCAGCTTCGTCTCGGTGACGCGCCAGCCGTGATGACGCAGCGTGCCGCGAAACGGCGGCTCGCCCTTCGCCTCGCCGATGAGCCGGATCTCGGCGGGGTCGAAGCCCTTCGGCACGGCGACCTTGTCCTCCTCGGCGCCCGGCATCACGGCCTCGAGCGTCAGGTGTTGATCGAGGACCTTGCGGCAGCCGCGATGGACATCACGCGCCGCGGCGCCGATGTCCGCGTCGGTGTAGGTATCGAGCGACTCGCGCACGAAGTCGACGAGCCGGCCCTCGCGCTGGAGGAGCGCGAGGAACGCGAGCGCCCCGTCGCGATGCTGCTGTGCGGCAGAGACTTTCGGCTTCGGCGCGGGCGCGTCGGTGGGCTGCAGCGTCGCGGCGACCGGGATCATCGGCGCGACAACCTTGTCGCTCCGCTCCGGCTTGCCCGCGGGCAGCGGCTTCGGCAGCGCGTCCTCGGGCAGGTACGCGGCGGCACCCGCCGGCAGCGTGCCGCCGAACAGGAGCTTGAAGAAGCACGAGAACGCGAGGCCGATCCGGGACACGGCCGGATCATGGTCAAAAACAGGCGGGGATGTCGCGGTTCGCTCTCGAAAAACTGACGTCCCACCACCGCATGCCGTGGCGGCGAGCCGACTTACCCGATCAGGCAGCCTGGCGCGGCCCTTGCTCAAGCGTACGGGCATGAAGCGCGTAGCTATCTTGCTTGTCACCCTCCTGGCCGGATGCGATCTGTACTCGCATGGCGGCGACGACGTCGTCTGTAGCGGCGGCGGCGATGCCGTGGGCATGGGAGCCCCCGAGTATCAAGTCCGCGACCCGTCGACGGGCGTCTGCTCCTACGCTTACCCGGGCGGCGGCGGCGGCTGCAGCTACGACAGCAACGGGTGCTGCCAGTACTACCCGGTCGAGACGCCGGCCCAGCCCCAAGGCTCGTACTGCTCGGGCGGGTGCGAGGGCCTCGACGAGAACACCTGCTCCACCACCTACGGCTGCCACGCGGTCTACGCGGACGAGAACGGCGCGTACCCGGACGTGGTCGACGCCTCGGGCAACCCGACGACGTTCGAGGGCTGCTGGGACATCCAGCCGCTGACCCCGATCGAGGGCGGCGACTGCACCCAGCT
Organism: Deltaproteobacteria bacterium; assembly: GCA_025353585.1. Classification (GTDB taxonomy): domain Bacteria; phylum Myxococcota_A; class Polyangia; order Haliangiales; family Haliangiaceae; genus JABFXX01. The sequence continues at coordinate 4,464 of JANXOM010000390.1, read as the reverse complement.
CGACGCCTGGACGTGCGCGCAGCATGACGACTGTGTCTCGATCTTCGGCGGCGTCTCCGCCGCGGGCGACCAGTCGGGCTACGGCTACTTCGAGTCGTGCGCTGCCGAGGGCACGCCCACGGACTCCTGCGCCGGCGTCGACTGCGGCCCGGGCGCCACGTGCGAGACCCAGTGCTACCCGTGCGACCCGACCGACGGCTCGAGCGGCTGCATGAGCTCGTGCGGCGCGGTCTGCGTCCCCGACCAGACCTGTGACTCCGTCGATTGCGGCCCGGGCTACACGTGCGCCGAGGCGTGCGACGCGTCGAGCGGCAAGTGCTATCCGAGCTGCTTCCCCTCGGGCCCGACGGACCCGGGCTCCTGCACCGGCGCCATCTCCTGCGAGACCCCGACGCCCGCCTGCCCGGCGAACACCGTCCCCGGCATCGAGAACGGTTGTTACACCGGCTTCTGCATCCCGACCTCGGCGTGCGGCCCGGCCGATCCCGGCTCGTGTGACGCGACGGGCGTCACGTGTGCCACCGCCGCGCCGGCCTGCCCGGCGAACACCGTCCCCGGCGTGACGAACGGCTGCTGGAGCGGCTTCTGCATCCCGACCTCGACCTGCCCGGTGCCGGCCTGCGAGACCGTGACCGACGAGGCGACGTGCCAGAGCCGCAGCGACTGCGAGCCGGTCTACGACGGCCAGGGTTGCACCTGCACCCCCGACGGCGCCTGCACCTGCCAGAGCGAGTCGTTCGCGCGCTGCGAGTCGCTCGTCTTCACGGGCGGCGGCGGCGGCAGCGGCGGCAGCGGCGGCACGGGTAGCGGCGGCATGGGCAGCGGCGGCCCGGTCCCGCTCTGAGCGGACTTCTTGACCTGCTAGCAGCGTGAACTCGCCCTGGGGCAACCCGGGGCGTTATCATTTTCGGGCCGTGGGCAAGGCTTCGCACGACGACGATCGACCGACCATCGATATCGGGCCCCGCCGGCTCGATGCCGAGGCGCTGGCCGCGAGTCCGTTCGATGACGAGGGCAGCGACCCCGGCGACGCCGGCCCCGACGAGCTCCACGGCGGCGCAGACGCGACCCGCACGGTGGCGCCGCGGCGGGTCGACCCCGTGCACGCGCTCCCGACGCAGCAGCTCCCCGCGAAGCGCGGCGCGGCCCCCGGCGACACGAACCACACGCGCTACTCTACGACGACCTCGCCCGTCGAGACGATGAAGCACGAGGAGATCGCGCGCACGCAGGTCTTCCTGCGGGCCGCGCTGCTCACGAGCGTCGCGGCGCTGATCGTCGCGTTCATGACGCACGGCGATCCGGTCGCGTTCCGCGTGGTCGTTGCCGGCTGCGTCGTCACGATGGCGGGCGCGGGCTGGATGCTCCGCGTGGCGCGCGATCCGGCGCGTTATTCGCCGCGGCGGATCTTCGCGCCGGCGCTGGTCATCGCGCTCGGCTCGTTCGGCGGCATGTACTACTGGGGCGTGGGCTCGCCGGTCGCGGCGATGATCGTCTACGGGATCTACTTCTTCGCGCTCGGGGCGAACGGCCGGCTGATCACGGCGATCTACATCCTCGTCGCGGTCATGCACGGCGCGTTCGGCGCGCTGATCATGCTGGACGTGGTGGCCGACCGCGGCATCGTGTCGATCGCGGGGCTCCACGGGCTCGACCAGTTCGGCGTGCTCGCGGTCGTGGAGTTTCTCTATCTGGTCACGTTCATCACCGCGCGCGTCAGCCAGCGCGTGACGCTCGAGGCCGTGAGCCGGCTCGAGCAGGCGGTGCGCAGCGTGGCCCAGCGCGATGCCCTGCTCGCGGAGGCGAGGGCCGAGCTCGATCGCGCGCTCAAGATCGGCGGGCCGGGGCGGTTCACGGAGCAGGTCGTCGGGACGTACCGGCTCGGCGTGCTGATCGGGCGCGGCGGCATGGGCGAGGTCTACGAGGCCCACAGCGTCGCCGATCAGGGCGAGGCGGCGGTGAAGCTATTGCACCCGGGCACGCTCGGCGACCCGGTGCACGTGCAGCGCTTCCTGCGCGAGGCGCAGACGGTGACGCGGCTAACCTCACCGAACGTGGTGCGCGTGCTCGAGGTCGGGACGACGGCGGGCGAGGTGCCGTTCCTCGCGATGGAGCGGCTGCGCGGGCATGATCTGGCGCACCAGCTGCGGCGGCAGCGGCGCATCGGGTTGCCGGCGGCGCGCACGCTCGCGACCGAGATCGCGGCCGGTCTCGAGGTCGCGCGCGAGGCGGGCATCGTCCATCGCGACCTCAAGCCGCACAACGTGTTCCACGCCGAGGCGACGGATGGCGCGCAGGTGTGGAAGATCCTCGATTTCGGCGTGAGCAAGAGCGGCGGCACGGGCACGCTGACGAAGGGGCACGTCGTAGGCACGCCGGCGTACATGGCGCCCGAGCAGGCGCGCGGCGAGGACGTCGATCACCGCGCGGACGTGTACTCGCTGGCGGCGATCCTCTATCGCGCCATCACGGGGCACCCCGCGTTCACGGGCAAGGACGTGCCGACGACGCTGTACGACGTCGTGTATCGCGTGCCGACGCAGCCGTCGATCCTCGCGGCGCTGCCGGCGGACGTGGATCGCGTGCTCGCGCTCGGGCTCGCGAAGGACGTGCGCGACCGCTACGCGACGGCCGCGGAGCTCGCGAGCCGGTTTGCCGATGCGGTGGGCGAGGGCCTCGCGCCCGAGGCGCGGATGCGCGGCGACGACGTGATGCTGAAGTCGCCCTGGGGCACGCGCCCCGGCATCGCGACGAGCGGCTGACCCGGGCCCGGACCTGGCAAACTGGGCGACCCTCGAAGAGGTTGCCCGAGTCAGGTGAAAAACTTGCGGGCCTCACGCCGGGGATAGGACAATTTTCCTCGTAAACCGTTTTAGAGGAGAGTCCATGCAGCGTGCTTCTGTTTTCCTGATCTCGACTGGTCTCGTGTTGGGTGCGGCGGGCGTCGCGCTCGCGGACGGCGCCGATCCGGCCTCCGAGCCGCCCGCGGGCGACCCGAGCGCCGCGCCCGCGGTGAGCCCGCCGGGCGAGGCGAACGCGGCCTGGTCGCAGTCGTACATCGACCGGCCGCTGACGCTGCCGGCGAAGATGCTCTCGGTCTACGGCGACTTCAACATCGCGAACGTCTCGTTCACAGATTCCGTGACGGGCACCAGCTCGAGCGCCACGGTCGAGGGCCTGCAGCTCGGCGCGGCGTACGGCGTCAGCGACAAGCTGACGGTCGGCGCGGACTACTCGATCACGCTGCACCCGGACGGCTCGGCGAAGGGCCCGCTCGACCTGTACGCGTCGTTCGGCGCGTATCACAAGGACAAGCTGTCGGCGGCGGTCGGCGGCGGCCTCATCATCGACTTCACGGACCCGACCACCGAGCAGATCTTCCTCGGCGCGGCGATCCGTTACCAGGTGGCGCCGAAGATCGCGATCTTCACCGGCTCGCCGACCACGGCGCCCGGTCCGGCAGGTCAGCACCTGCAGATCGGCCTCAACAGCAAGGCGCCGATCACGTTCAGCATCCCCGTGGGCGTGGGCCTGCAGGCGACGCCGCAGGCGTACGTCTACGTGGACACGACGATCGCGGACATCAGCATCTCGAACTCGAACAACGCGTTCCTGTTCAGCGACTTCATCCCGGTGGAGGTCGGCGGCCTGTTCGCGGTGAGCTCGAAGCTCGACGTCGGCGCGCACCTGGCGTTCCTGGATCTGAAGGGCTCGGCGAGCGATCTCGTGTTCGGCGTGTCGGCGCGTTACTTCATGGGCAAGTAGCTCAGGCCGGCTCGGCCGGCTGCCAGGCGGGTGGCGCGGTCGGCGGCTGGAAGAGCTCGAGCAGCGTGCCCTCGGGGTCGACGACGTAGCCAAAGCGGCCGTCGGCGGACTCCTCGCGCCGGTCGAGCACCTGGCCTGCCCGGCCGACGATGCGCGCGCGCACGAGGGCGAGCAGGGCATCGAGGTCGTCGACGCGGAGGTTCACCATGAACGGCTTCGAGCTCGGCTCGAGGTACTTCGTGGTGTCCTCGAAGATGGCGAAGACGCCGTAGGTCTTCGCGGGCGGGGCGCCGGGCGCAGCGGGCGCGTCGTTGAACAGGAGGGCGCCGCCCCAGTCCTGGATCTCGAGGCCAAGGACGTCGCGATACCAGTCGCGCAGGGCGTCCGCGTCCGTCGCCTTGAAGAACACGCCGCCGAGGCCGAGGATCTTCGCCATGCGCGGATGATAAGGGGACGGCGGGGCGGCTTGACAAGAGCAGCCCCGCCGAGCGATGACTACGGCCCCTTCCGGAGTAGCTCAGGGGTAGAGCAGGCGGCTGTTAACCGCCGGGTCGGGGGTTCGAAGCCCTCCTCCGGAGCCAACGAGAGCGAGAAAATCGCCAGCAAGCGGCGAGGCTAGCGCGATCGACGTGGTTTGCTTCGCGGCGGCGTGACCGGCGAGCGACGGCTGATCGTCGGGACGTGCGCGGGATCGCGAGC
>JANXOM010000208.1 GCA_025353585.1 Deltaproteobacteria bacterium | reverse complement strand
GCGAAGATCCAGGACCCGGCCGCGATCAACGCGCTGACGGACTACATCGATCTCACGCCGAAGAACCCGCCACGGCCGTCGCGGGGCGAGGCCGAGCGCCTGGTCGAAGCGCGGCTCGGAGGTGGTAAGTGACCCGCGCCTTCGCCGTGCTCGCGGCGCTCGGGGCGCTCGGGGCGCTCGGGGCGGCCGGCGGCTGCCACCACGCCACGTTCGGGCTCACCACGTCGAACGACAACGACGCCACCGCGCTCGCGTCCGCGCTCTCGCGCCGCCAGCTCACCGAGACGCCGATGCCCGTCGGCTCGACGCACCAGCCCCGCGTGTACGCCGCGATCGGCGCGCCCACGCGCAGCATCGTCGCGTTCGAGCTCGCCACGGGCAAGCCGGCCTGGAAGGTCGACGCCGACGTCCAGTCGCGCATCGCCGTCGGAGGCGACTTCGTGGTCGAGCTCGAGGGCAAAGAGCTGGTGGCGCGCGACCAGGCGCGCGGCACGGTGCGCTGGCACCTCGCCGGTCCGGGCGCGCTCGTCGGCGCCGCCGCCGATCGCGATCGCGCGTACGCGGTCTGGCACAGCGGCGCGCACTTCGCGATCACCGCCTACGACGGCGCGAGCGGCGGCAAGCTGTGGACCGCCGACGCGGACGGCGCCCTCGGCGCGCCCGCCGCGCAGGGCGGCCTCGTCTACGTTCCGTTCTTCGCGCAGTGGATGTCGATCCTCGACGGCCGCACGGGCACGCCGCTCGCGCGCCTCCGCGGCCTCGACGAGCAGATCTCGGTGCTCCACGCGACCAGCGACAACCTCTACTACGGCAGCAAGCAGGGCCTCTTCCGCCTCGGCGCGCGCAGCGCCACGGGCACGCGCGCCGGCGGCGAGTACGCCGCGCTCAAGATCCCGCCGCAGCTCGACCACACCTCGTACGGTGTCGACGCGTACGACCCCGTGCAGCTCGCGTATACCGCCGCCGATCGCGCGCGCATCTTGCTCCGCGCGGAGGCGAGCGACGCGGGGCCGGGATCGAGCGCGCCCGCGAACGCTGGCGGCACGGGATCGTTGAAGCTCAAGGGCGACGGCTACGCGATCAGCTACTTCCGCTACGTGTTCGGCTTCGGCGCTGGCGGTGAGCTGCGCTGGGCGTACAGCCATCCACGCGTCGAGCTCGTCTCGGCGGAGCACACGGGCTACGTCATCGTCGGCGTCGCCGCGAATGGTGAGGTCGTCGCGCTCGAGCCGCAGACGGGCGCTGTCCGCTTCCGCGGCTCGCTCGGGGCGGGCGCCGAGCATGTCATCGGGGCCACGTTCGACGCCGATGGCTGGTCGCCCTCGAGTCAGAGCGAGCCGATCGAGACCGTCGCCGCGCTCGTCGGCATCACGCGCGATCACGACGCGCGCTTCGACCGCGTCAAGGAGCTGGCGGTGCAGGCGCTCGCGAAGCTGCCGGGGGCGGAGGTCACGAAGGAGCTCCTCGGCGTGCTCGCCGACGCGCGTGCGCCGCAGAAATTGAAGGACACCGTCGTGGACCTCCTCGTGGCGCGGAAAGATCCGAGCAGCCTGCCGGTCCTCACCGCGCAGCTCGGCGTGCACAGCGACTACCTCCTGCGCACGGAGCCCGAGGCGCTCGGGCCGGTGGCGAAGGCGATCGGCGGCCTCGCCGGCGCGCCGCTCGACCCCAGGCAGGTCAGCGAGGCGCTCGCCGCGCTGCAGAGCCACCTCGACGCGCCGGCGACCGCCGCGCCCGACCTCGTGCTCGTCATCGACGCGATGGCCGCGATCGGGGGTGGCGCCGAGCGGCCCGCGCTCGCCTCGCACCTGCTCCTCTATCACGCGGACGACGACCTCGGCGGCGACGCGGGGTGGGACCAGGCCATCGTGCACGCGCTCGAGCTCCACGGGGGCCCCGGCGAGCACGAGCTCCTGCGCTACGTGGCGTCCGACCCGCGGACCATGCCCGCGCTCGCCGCGCTCATCCGCGACGGCCTCCCGCCGCGTTAACGGCTACACTCGGCGACCGGTGACGCGCTACAGAATCGTGATCTGCCGCGGCCCCGAGTGCGGCGACCAGCGCGGCTCGGCGGAGCTGTATGACGTCTTCGCCGCCGCCCTCGACGCCCACGGCGTGCGCGAGCGCGTCGAGCTCGCGTGGCAGAGCTGTTTTGGCCGCTGCACGCAGGGCCCGAACGTCCTCGTGCGCGAGATCGTCGATTCGCCCGCGGGAGCGATCGTCGGCACCGGGTTTGCGACGCTCCCCGGCCCGCGCGGGGCTACAGCGCTGTATAATCGGGTCGATACGACGAGAGCGAACCGCATCGTGGTCGAGCACATCCTGGGTGGGCAGATCGTGCGAGAGCTCGTCGAGCGCCCTGGACTCCACCCGAGCGACCCCACAGCCTTGAGGACGAAAGACAGCTAGCCATGCGCCACTCCAGCCGAATCGTTTCGTCCTCGCTCGCGTCGCTCCTCGTCATCGGGGCGCTCGGGAGCGCACTCGCCGCCTGCAAGGGCGACACGGTCATCAAGCCTGACCCGAAGACGCAGTCTGACCTCGATCAGTGCACCAAGGACAAGCAGGCGCTGACCGACTACAAGAAGCAGCTCGAGGCGAGCAACATCGAGCTGCAGAACAAGGCCGGCACGGGCAGCGCGGGCGAGATCGTGGTGTCGATCGAAGGCACGGCGCTGACGGTGCGCCCCGCGAAGCAGGGCGATCCGGTGCACCCGATCGACGACAAGGCCGCCGCCGCCGCGAGCAAGGAATTCCTCGACGTCGTGGCGAAGTCGCGCGGTGCGATCCAGAAGTGCTACGAGCAGGCGCTCAAGAAGAACACCGGGCTGCAGGCGAAGACGGTCACGCTGACGGTGTCGGCGAGCTTCGGCGCCTCGGGCGCGTTCCGCAGCTCGAACTTCGCGCCGTCGCTCGGCGAGGCGTTCGACACGTGCATCCAGGCCGTCGCGGCCAAGTGGGTGCTGCCGACGAGCTCGCCCGCGATGACGTTCAAGGCGCAGGTCTCGCTCACTCCGTCGTGAGCCTCATCGCGTGAGCCCGCAGGACGACGGCGACGACACGCCGCTGCCGCCGCACCTACCGCACCACGTCGCGGACCCCACGCACGCGGCCCGCGGGTCCGAGCACGAGCCACCGACGGACGCCGACGGGTCGCGGTGGACCGACGAGCTGCCGACGCAGCAGGTGGCGACGCTGTCGGATAGCGATCTCGCGAGGAGCCTGCCGCCACCGCCGTCACAACCCCCACCGCCGACGCTGCCGGTCGACCTCGTCGACTTCGTGCGCGACTCCGTCCCCGCGCTGCGCGACGTCGACACCGAGGACGAGCTGACGCGCCCGCGTGACCTGCCGCGCGGCATGCAGCAGCGTGGACCCCGGCCGCTCGACCACGGGTCGCTGTTCGTCGTGCTGCCGGTCGAGGCGCGGGCGGCCGTGCTCGCGCGGTTCTCGCGGCGCACCGTCGACACGGGGACGGTGATCATCCGGCAGGGCGAGGTCGGCCACGCGCTGGTCGTCGTGGCGCGCGGGCGCCTCCAGGTGCGGACCGAGCGCGGCGACGCGCAGCTGGTCACGCTCGGCTACATCCGTGACGGCGAGTTCGTGGGCGAGGGCTCGCTGCTCGCCCGCGCCCCATCGCCCGTCCAGGTCGTCGCGACCGAGCGCAGCGAGTTGCTCGCGCTCCTGCCGCGCGACGCCTACGAGCTCGCCGGCGCGTTCCCGGCCGTCTGGGCCGAGCTGAAAGACGTGGCCGAGCGCCGCGCGCGCGACTGGGACGCGCGCCTGGCGCGCCGCTGATCGTTCGAGCGGGGACTAAACGCCCCGCACCGGCACCGGCGAACCGTCAGCGCTTCGTCTTCGCCAGGATGCGCTCGAGCGCCATGCCCGCCGCGCGCGCGGCCAGCGCGAGCTGGTCGTCGAAGGTGTGGCGGACGCGATGCTCGCCGAAGAGGACGCCGACCACGCGCTCGCGGACGGCGACCGGCACGAGCAAGATCTCGGGCGGGCAGGTGCCGAGGATCTGCTGCAGGAAGGTCCGGCTCGCGTCGTCGTGCATCGGGCCGCGGTAGGGCAGGCGCGTCCCCACGATGTCCTCCATCGTCGACGGGCGGTCGAGCGGCAGCGTGGCCGCCGGGATGGACGCCGGCGTCGGCCGCATCGTGAAGAGCGCGAGCTCGGTGGCGCCGCGCGCGACGCCGGTCAGCGACGTGCCAGCCGATGGCGACAGCGGGCGGATCGCGAAGAACCCGGCGCGGCGGTGCGAGCTCGCGAGGTGCTCGACCATCGTGCCGATGACCTCGTCGCGATCGCGCGCGTTGTCGAGGCGGCGGATGAGGTCGATCGCGCGCGCGGTCGCGTCCTCGAGCTCGCGGACGAGGCCGTGGCCGCCGCTGTCAGCGCCGTCGCTGATGCGCTCGGGCGCGGCCGGGGGAGCGAGGACGAGAGGCGCGGCGTCCACGTTCTGGATCGGGAGGGTGCCGGCATGGTCGAGCTCGTCCGCGCCCGGCATCGCGCCGAGGAGCGGCGGCGGGATCGTGGTGCCGGGCGGGCCCCAGCCATCATCGACGTCGTCATGCTCGAGCCGCCGCGGGGCGACGATGACCGGTGCCGGCGCGACGCCGACGGCGGTGATCCGAGGCGCGGAGCCGGACGTGGCGAGGCCGGGCGAGGACGCGGCCCGGGTGGCCCCCACCGTCGCGACGGGGAACGACTCCGTGCGCGGCACCGGCGCGACCGCCGGACCGGGCGCGGTATCGCGCGTCAGCACCGATGCCGCGAGGGCGGGCGGGGTCTCCCGGGGCTCGGGTGGGGGCTCGGGCTCGGAGTGGGGCTCGGGCTCGGGGAACACGGCCGCGTCCATCTGCATCGTCGGCCCGTCGTCGATGACCGCGGGCAGCCCGTCGGCCTCGGTGTCGCGATGCGCGCGCGGCGAGAGCGTGGCCGCCGTGACCGCGCCCATGCCGATCTGCGTCCGCTTCTCCGGCCGCGGCCGCCGGCCCTTCGGCGCGTCGAGGACGACGATGTCGGTCTCGTCGTCGTCCTCCTCCGGATCCGCGAAGCTCGGCATGCGCGGCTCGGTCGCCGGTGGATCGCTCGGCCGCTTCCGCTCGAGCAAGATCGGCTGCGAGTCGCGGTCGATGGTGCTGTGAATGACGACGGGTTGGCTGAGGTCATCGGGCCGCGCGATCACCGTCGTCGGCGTCTCGGCGTCGTCGGAGATGAGGATGTTCGGCAGCTCGAGATCGACGAGGCGGATCGGCGCCGTCTCGATGCTGACCTCGCCGGCGCGCGCCGCGAGCTCCGGCGGATCGGTCCGCGCGGGCGTGCGCCGCTTGGGGATGCTCAGGTTCGGCCCGGTCGGCTCCTCTCCGTCGTCGCCCACCTCGATCGTGATCGTCGGGCCGCTCGCGTCATCGACCGGCGGCCTGACGGACTGCGCGCGCGGCAGCCGGATCTCGCCCGATGCCGTGCGGGCCCGCGGGATCTCCGGCGCGGCATCCTCGGGCGCCGTGATGCGATCCTTCGGGACCGGCAGCGGCGGCGTGTCGATCGGGATCGGCCCGGGCCGCGGGTCATCCAGGCCGCGCCCCGTCGGGCGCTGCACCGTGATCTGTCCCGTCACCGGCGCGAGCACCCGGTGGCGCGCGGCGTCGACCTTGCCCGTGTGCCCGCGCGTACGCGGCTTGGGCGGCGAGGGCGCGGTCTCGCCCCCCGCGCTGCCACCCTGCACGAGGCGCGTGCCGAGCGGCGTGACGTGGCCGTAATAGTGCGCGAGGCACCACGCGATCTGCATCTGCGTCGCGACCGCGCGCACCACGTACGCGCCGGTGAAGAACGCGATCTCGTCGACGGCGTGGCGATCCGACGGATCGCTCATCGCCACCGTCAGGTTGTTGTCCGCGTCGAGCGAGACCGGGACGGCCCGCAGCTCGACGGCCATGTCGCTCGGGATCGTGGCCACGACCTTCGCCGGCAGCCGCGCCAGCGTGTTCGGGTTGACCATCGGAACCAGCAGGCGCTGCCGATAGAAGTCGGTCAGCGCGGCGTCGGAGACGATGCCGGTCGCGACCAGCTGCTCGCCGATCGTGCCGCCCGCCGTCTCGACGTGCGCGCGCGCGTTGTCCAGGGCGCTGGCCGAGACCAGCCCCGACCGAACGAGGAGTGCGCCAGCGTCATCCGCCATGACTGGGACAGGACAAGCCCGCCCCTCCGGGGGATCATGTGGACAGGCCGCCACCCATGTCAACGCACCGACGGATCTACCTCGATCACAACGCGACCTCACCGGTCGTTTCCGCGGCCGTGGAGGCCATGGCGGAGGCGGCGGCGGCCGGCGGCAACCCGTCGTCGTTCCACGCCGAGGGCCGCGCGGC
>JANXOM010000196.1 GCA_025353585.1 Deltaproteobacteria bacterium | reverse complement strand
CGGCCGCCAGCGCCGGCTCGTCCATCGGGGCGCCGCCCCCGCCGCCGCGCCCGGCGCCGCCGCGGTCGCGCTCGGTCGCCGTCCCGATGGACACGATGGTCGCGCAGCCCCCATCGGCCCCGTCGCCGGTGGCCGCCCCGGACACGTCGCAGCGGCTCGCGATCTCCAGCGAGGAGGCCGACCGCGGCGAGTATGACGACCCGTACCAGCAGCCGTGGCCGCCCGCCGACTCGCCGTCCGCGCTCGCGGGACCGCTCGCGACCATCGAGGCCGCGCTCGCGAAGGGCGACGCCAAGAGCGCGCTCGCCGCGGCGACGGCGTGGCACGCGCAGGATCCCGGCGACGTCCTCGCGCTGATCGGCCTCGGCGACGCCCTCGAAGCGACGCACGACACCGCGCAGGCGGCGCGCATCTACGGCTCGATCATCGATCTGTTCCCGGCCCGCGCCGACATGCGCCGCTTTGCCGGCGAGCGGCTCGCCCGCCTCGGGGACGGCCAGCGCTGGCTCGCGATCGACACCTACAAGCGCGCGGTCGCCGACCGCCCAGACCACATCACCGGCCACCGGTTGCTCGCGTATGCGCTCCTCCGCGACAAGCACTACGCCGAGGCGTTCGCCGCGATCCTCGTCGGCGTCGACACGCCGATCCCGCCGGACCGCTACCGCGGCGCGGACCGCGTCCTCGCCGAGGACGCCGGCATGATCGCGGCGGCCTACCTCGCGGCGGAGCCGAAGCAGCAGGGCGCCATCGAGGCCGAGCTGACGAAGCGCCACCTGACGCTCGCGACCAGCGCGTCGACGCGCTTCATCCTGTACTGGGAGACCGACGCGAACGACGTCGACTTCCACATCCAGGACGCGCACGGCGGGCACGCGTTCTTCTCGAACCCGGCGCTGCGCTCGGGCGGCTCGCTCTACGCCGACATCACGACAGGCTACGGCCCCGAGTGCTTCACCATCCCCGGGACGCCGAGCGCGGGGCCGTATCGCCTCTCGATCAACTACTACTCGCAGGGCCCGATGGGCTACGGCATGGGCCTGCTCGAGGTCCAGCGGTTCGACGGGAAAGGCGGGCTGACGTTCGAGGACCGGCCCTACGTCATCATGCACAGCCAGGCGTTCGTCGACCTCGGCCGCTACACGGGCAAGTAGCGCGGGGTCAGGACCAGCCGACCCAAAAGTACACGAGGGCCTGGTAGCCGCGGTCGCGGTGCGCCTGCTCGAGGAGGTCGCCTGGCACGACGCCGCGGTCCGACGCCTCGCCCTTGACGCCCGGCCACGGGTCGATCATCACCAGGTCCTCGTCGGCCGCCGTCGGCTCGAGGCGGTCCATCGTGATGCCGACCGCGTGCGCGACGGAGTCGTCGAGGTTGTCGCGGCCGCTCGCGCCCGGCGTGGGGTGCAACCGCTTGAAGCTCGTCGGCAGCATCGCGCCGCGATGACCGCGGCCCGCGCGCACCCAGTCGAGCAGCGTTTGCGTGGGCGTCGACACCCGCCGCGACTGCAGGCGGTAGCCGAGCTGGTGGAGCATCGAGACGCGGCTGTTGAACCAGCGCTGCACCTTCTCGATGCCGCCGCCCTCGCGAGCCGTGTTGAGCTCGTGGAAGATCTGCTCCTGGATGCCCGGGGCATACGCGCCCGCGCGATACGCGATCCGGCGCAGAATGTACGCGGTCGCGGCGCCCGCGCACGCCGTGGACGTATGGAACACCGGGACGAGGAAGCGCAGGTCTTCCGGTCGTTGAAGCTCGACGTCGTCGCGGCTCACAATGACTCCACGGCTTCCCGCCCGAGCGAGCGTACACGAGTTCCTTGCGTGCGAGCCGGCAGGCTGCCTACGATCGCGCCATGGAAGCGCACAACCCCCTGAACCTCGTCTGCCCGCTCCTGTTGATCCTCGGCGGCGTGCTCGCGGCGGCGGGCCTCATCGTGGCGAAGCGCCCGGATGCGGCGAAGTACATCGACAAGCTCCAGCCGTACCAGGCGCTGATCGGCTTCGCGCTGCTGGGCGTCGGCGTGTGGACGCTGCTCCGCTGGATCGCGTTCCTGCCCGGCATCATCAAGGACAAGCCGTTCAACGGGCTCGTCGTCGTCGCGACGATCGTCGCGTCGATCCTCCTCGGCTGCATGTTCGGCATGCCGATCCTCGCCCGCATGACCGCCCAGGGCGCGCAGAAGGGCAACGAGCTCGCGCAGCGGATGGCGCCGTTTCAGGTGTTGATCGGGCTCGTCGGGATCGCGGCCGGCATCGCGAACCTCGTCAACTGGCTCGGCATCGACCTCGGCTAGCGTTCGCGTCAGCGCGGCGCGGGCGCGAGGCGCGCGGCGTAGTTCTCCGCCGTGCGCTCTTCGTTGCGATCGGTGGCGGGCGGCGGCTCCGGGGACAGCGCGCCGACCCGCGCGCGGGTCGCCTCGTCGAGCGTGACGGTCAGCGCGGCGAGCGCGGGCGTCAGCTGCTCCACGCTGCGCCCGCCGACGAGCACGCTCGTCACGCCCGGGTGAGACGCGGCCCAGGCCACGGCGAGCGTGGTCGGCGCGTGCCCGAGCTCGGCCGCGAGCGCGGTGAACCGCTCGGCGACATCGAGGAGCCCGGCGTCGCCGTAGCGCGTCGCGTACATCTTGTTGTCGACGATGCGCCCGCTCGCGGGCTTCGCGGCGGCGCTGTACTTGCCGGTGAGGAGCCCGCCGCCCGTGGGGCTGTACGGGATGACCGCGAGGCCCATCGCCCGCGCCATCGGCAGGATCTCGACCTCGACCTGGCGCTTCACCAGGTTGTACATCGGCTGGATCGCGACGAACGGCGCGGCGCGCGCGGCGTGCTGCAGGCCGAGCGCATGCGTGACCTGCCACGCCGCGAAGTTGCTGCACGCGGGGTACAGGATCTTGCCGGCGCGGACCAGGTCCTCGAGGGCGCGCAGGGACTCGTCGAGCGCGGCGCCGTCGTCGAAGCGATGCAGATAGTAGAGGTCGATGCGATCGGTGTTCAGGCGCCGCAGGGACGCCTCGACGGCGCGCACCAGGTGGTAGCGCGACGCGCCGCGATCGTTATGCCCCGGGCCAACGGGGAAGTACGCCTTCGTGGCGAGGACGAGCTGGTCGCGCGCGCCGGGCTCGGCCGCCATCAGCCGGCCCACGATCTCCTCGGAGCGGCCCGCGTTGTAGACGTCCGCCGTGTCGACGAGGTTGACGCCGGCGGCGCGGGCGGCGCGCCAGATGTCGCCGGACGTGGCCTCGTCGGCATCGCCGCCGAACGCCATCGTGCCGAGCGCGACCGGCGCCACGCGCACGCCCGTTCGCCCGAGGGGCCGCAGCGCGAGTGTGCTCATGGCCTAGCGATCGAACGCGGCTTCGATGCGGCCGAGGACCTTCTCCTCCGACGCCGAGACCTTGCCGATGCCGAAGATGCCGCCGGCCGAGGCCGCGACCATCTTCGCGAAGCCGACGATCTGGTTCCGCAGGAGGCGGTTCTGCTCGTCGTTGAGCTGCGAGGCGAGCGCCTTGATGTACGCCTCCCACGCGACGAACAGGTCGTCGGCGGGCGCGGTCTTGAGCCACGTCTCGAGGAGCTCGTAGCCATCGGTGCCGGCCTCGAGGCCCTTGCCGTGGGCGCCCTGGAGGATGGCCACGCGCTCGTTGTCCTGCACGGCGCCGTCGGCCCAGGCGACCTGGATGAGCGGCACGAGCGACAGCGCCGCGATCGTGTTGCTGCGGAGGCCGAGGTGGACCAGCTTGTCGAGGACGGCGTCGTCGGACATGCCGGACGCCTTGCGCAGGTCGTCCTTGCTGCGCTGCGAGTCCAGCTTGTCCTTCATCGCCGTCAGCTTGTCCGCGTTCTCTTTGTCGTAAAACTGGTTCTCCAGTGCACGACCGCGGTCTTCGAGGGTGACTTCGCTCACGACGGCTCCTTAGCTGAGTTGCCGCGCGACTCTAGCCCTTCTGTCACCCGAAATCGATTGCCCACCGAGGACGGAATTGGTACCCCGGTAGGCGTGAAGCCGTACGCCCTCGCGCTGAGCGTGATCGTGGCTGGGGGGGCGGTCGGGGGTGGCTGTGCGAAGGCTGGGGGAGCGGTCGGAGGCGATGCAAACCAGCCCGCCGATGGCCCGGCGCGCATCGACGGACCGCCCGGCGGTGACGCCCCGCCCGACCGCGACGCGGCCGTGCACGACGCGCCGGGGCCGACGCCGGCTCACGTGCTCCTGTCCGAGGTGATGCTCGGGCCGAGCGCGGGCGAGTTCATCGAGATCGTCAACCCGACGAGCGCGGCCGTGGACCTGTCCACGTACTTCCTCGCCGACCGCAATGACTACTGGAAGCTGCCTGGCGGCGCGCTCGCGGCGCAGCAGGCCGACTTCATCGTGAAGTTCCCGGCGGGCGCCACCATCGCGGCCAGGGGCGTGGTCACCGTGGCGGTGGGGAGCGCGAGCGGCTTCAACGCGACCACGGCCATCATGCCGACGTACTCGATCACCGACGGGACGATGGCGAAGGCGAGCGCGATCTCGCTGATCGGCTCGCAGCCGTCGCTGACCGACGCGGGCGAGATCATCGTGCTGTTCGAGTGGGACGGCACCGGGCCGCTCGTGAAGGACGTCGACCTGTTCGTGGCCGGCGCGCCGAGCGCGGTGAACGGGCCGGCGAGCAAGAGCCAGATGGCGCAGGGCGCGGGCACGTACCTGGTGGATGTGAACACGCTGCCGACGCAGACGGCGCCGGCGCCGGGCACGTCGACCAAGCGGCTCGCGCTCGAGCCGACGGGCAGCGAGCACCAGAACGGCAACGGCAACGGGATCACGGGCGACGACGAGACGAGCGAGAACACCGCGCTGTCATGGGACGGCAGCGGCTACACCGGCCCGACGCCGGGCGGCGTGCCCGCCGCGCTCACGCCGTAGCGCGCCGGCAGAGCCCGCGAATAGATCGCGGTCTCTGTCGATCGGCTTGTCGGCTCCGCCGCCGGCGCCTGTCCGGAGGAGATCGCCCGCGGAGACGCGGGCTCAGATGAGCTTCTGGTGCGCGTCGCGCAGCGTCGCCAGCTCGGCGGCGCCCCGGGTGCGCGCGTCGGCGATCGCCTCGCCCGCGCCGACCTCGACGCGGACCTCGTAGTAGCTCTTGAGCTTCGGCTCGGTGCCGCTCGGCCGCATGATCACGCGGCGGCCGCCCGCGAGGCGGAAGATGAGCACGTCGCTCGGCGGGAGGCCGCCCGCGCCGGCCGCGAGGTCCTCGATCTTCTCGATCGGCTGGCCGGCGAGCGCCGTCGGCGGCTGCGCGCGGAACCGCGCCATCGCCTGCTTGATCGCGGCGAGCCCGTCGGTGCCCGGCTTCGTCAGCGAGACCTGCTCGGTCACGAACAACCCGACGCGCCGGTAGATGTCGTCGAGGTGCGCGAGCACGGTGCGGCCCTGCGCCGCGTTCCACGCCGTCAGCTCGGCGAAGATCACGCACGCCGACACGCCGTCCTTGTCGCGCACGAGCGGGCCGACGGAGTAGCCGAGCGCCTCCTCGTACCCGACGACGAAGCGGCCCTCGTGCTCGCGCTCGTAGTCCATCGCCGCGTTGCCGATCCACTTGAAGCCGGTGAGCAGCTCGCGGTAGTCGGCGCCGGCCTGCTTCGCGAGGTACGACAGCAGCTGCGACGAGACGATCGTCGTGGCGACCATGCGCTTGTCGGCCGGCGAGACCGTGAGCAAGTAGTCCGCGAGCAGCGCGCCGACCTGGTCACCGGTGAGCACGCGATAGCCGGTCGTCGATGCCGGATCGGGCACGGCTGCGCACAGCCGATCCGCATCGGGGTCGTTGGCGAGCACGAGGTCCGCGTGGACCTTCGTCGCGAGGGCGAGCACGCGATCCATCGCGCCCTTCTCCTCGGGGTTCGGGAACTTCACCGTGGGGAACGCGGCGTCGCCCTCGCGCTGGCTCGGCTCGGTGTGCACGGCCGCGAAGCCGGCGCGCACCATGGCCGGCTCGACCGACGGCGCGCCGACGCCGTGCAGCGGCGTGTACGCCACGACGAGCTTGCCGACCTCGAGCGCGGGCTGCGCGCGCAGCGCGATCACGGCCGCGAGGTAACGATCGTGCAGCGTCTCGTCCAGGTCCACGACGAGCCCGTGCAGACGCGCATCGGCGAGGGTCGGCAGCTTGAGCTGGTCGCTGCGGCCGATCTTGGCGATCGCGGCCGCGATCCCCGCGTCGTGCGGCGGGATGATCTGCGCGCCGTTGCCCCAGTAGACCTTGTAGCCGTTGTACTCGGGCGGGTTGTGGCTCGCCGTGACCATGACGCCGCCCGCGGCCTTGTGATCGGTGACGGCCCACGCGGTCGTCGGCGTCGGCCACGGCCGGTGCGCGAGGAACGCCCGGACGCCGGCGCCGGCGAGCACCCGCGCGGTGTCCTCCGCGAACACGCGCGAGTTGGTGCGGTAGTCGTAGCCGATGACCACGCCGCTGTGGGCGGCGCCCGGAACGTGCTCGAGCAAGTACGCGGCGAGGCCCGCCGTCACCTTGCGCACGAGCACGCGGTTCATGCGCTGCGGCCCCGCGCCGAGCACGCCGCGGAGGCCCGCGGTGCCGAACTCGAGCTGCCCGTGAAAGCGCTCGTGGAGCTCGCGAACGGCAGCGGCGTCTCCGGCGTCCGCGGTCGCGATCAGCGCGCGCAGCTCGTCCACCGTGACGGGGTCTTGGTCTTCGGCGAGCCAGGCTTCAGCGCGCTCGCGATACGGCGGGTGCAGCGACATGCGCGCAGCTTACCCGCGCGCCCTCTCAGCCGCCGGTGACCTCGGTCTGCTTCTTCTTGATCTTCGCCATGAGGCCCGTGAAGCCGTCCTTCTCCATGATCTTGTTGAAGGTGGTCTTGTAGTTTTCGACCAGGCCGACGTCATCGGTCACCACGTCGAACGCGCGGAGCTTGTCGCCCTGCTTGACGACGATGTAGTCCACCTTGATCTCGACGGGACGGCCCTTGGCCTTGGTCTTGATCATCGTGTGGACGACGGTGTTCGCGCCGTCCTGCGCCTCGCCGGTGTACGCGACCGCGTAGTCGAGGTTCGAGCGCAGGCCCCGGACGTAGTTCGCCTCGATCAGCGCGCGGAGCGCATCGAGGAACTCCTTCTGCTGCGCGGCGGAGAGCTTGGCCCACTGGTCGGACATCGCGCGCTTGCCGAGCTCGTCGATGTCGAGGAAGTCGCGGACGCTGGTCGTCACCTTCGCGGCGAGGTCCTTTTCCTCCTTGGAGCCCGCGGCCGGCTTCTGCTTGAGCAGGCTCGAGATCGTGTCGTTCGCGTGCTTGACGACCTCGGTCGCAGGCCCCGTCTTCGCGGCCGGAGCCGGGGCGGTGCCGGGGGCAGCAAAGGCCGGCGTGGCGACGCTGGCCGCGGCGAGACACAGGGCGAGGGCGAGGCGTTTCATGGCGTTGTCTTACCTCGGACGCCGCGGCGCAGCGCGGAATTCACCGGTGGCTCGCCCGGCCCTCACGAGCGCGACATTCCACTGGAAAATGGCGGCATCGTACTGCGCGCGCATCTGGAACCAGGCGATGTAGGCATCCGCGAGATCCTTGGGCTCGGCCGCGCCGATGGCCTCGTTCTGCAGCACGGCGGCGAGCCACGTGTGCGCGGCCTTCTCGCCCTCGGTCGAGGCGTCGAGCTTGGCCTTTGCGCCCGTCACCTCGGCCGCGGCGGAGTCGGCGTCGTAGCGCGCGCCGAGCTGCGCGAGGTCGGCGGTGTCGTGCGCCTTCTTGGCCTCGGCGCGGGCCCGGGCCACGCGCGCGCCCACGGTCCACGGCTCGACCGTCCACTGGAGGCCCAGCACGAGGCCGGCCCCCTCGCGGTTGTAGGGGTCGTTGAAGAACGCGCCCGGCGGATCGGTCACGCCTTGCGCGCGCGCGAACACGGCGCCCGCGACGAGGGCGAAGTCCGGCCAGTAGTACGCGGCCTGCATCGCGGCGAGCTCGTCCGCGGCGAGGGCGCCCTGCGTGGCGGCGCGCGTCTGCGGGCGGCGGGCACCGTCGAGCTTGCTGGCGTCGAGCTCGCTCTTCGCGACGTCGAGCGGCTCGTCATCGATGTCGGCGTCCACGAGGCCCGTGATGGCGCGCAGGCCGGCGAGGGCGGCGCGCTCCTGCTGGCCGGCCTCGGCGCGCTGGGCCTTCGCGGTGGCCAGGAGCACGGCGACCCGCTGGCGATCCGTGATCGAGAGATCCTTGCGGTCCTTGAGGCCCGCCGACGCCTTGGCGATCTGCTCGATGCCGTCGTCGAGCATGAAGCCGATCTCACGCGCGAGCTTCACGCCCCAGTACGCGCGCGCCGCGTCCACCGCGACGTCCCCGGCGGCCTCGTCGGCGAGCGCATTCTCGGCCGCGACGCCGAGCCGGGCCGCCTTGCGCGCGTGGTCGATCTTGCCGAACGTGTACAGCGGCTGCGTGAGATCGAGCTGGGCGCTGCCGTAGAAGCCGGAGTACGCGAGCTCGAAGTTCTGCGGCGATGTCTGGGTGCAATCGGGGATGTCGCACGTGATCTTCGGGCTGATCGTCCCGAACGCGCTGAGCTTGATGTGCGGGTACCGCGCGGCGTCCGCTTCATCGACGCGCGCCTCGTAGGCCTCGCGATCGTCGTCGGCCATGCGCGCTTTCGGGCCGGCGAGGGCCTTTGCTGTCACCTGGTCGAGCGTCAGCTTCAGGGGCGCCGCGGCCGCCGCGGACGAGACGAGCAGGACGGCGACGGCGAGCGAGCTGCGCATGCCCGCGGTTGTAGCAGGTCTCCGCGGTCAGGTCGGGGCCGTGGAGGAGCGCGCCCCCGCGGCGGGCGCGCCGCAATGCGGGCACGACACGAGCTCGGCGGGGAACGGCCCGCTGCAGTACGCGCAGAACACCTTGCCGACCAGCGCGCCCTGGATGGGGATGAGGTCCGGCCGCGGGTACTTGGCCTCGAGCTCGAGGGACGACACGACGTCATCGCCATCGGCGGGCATCCAGATGATCTCGATCGCGACGAGGTCCTCGGCGCTGCGGTGCGACGCCGATTCGAGGGCCTGACGGAGGCTGTCGCCGTCGCCGATCCGGCTGACCTCGAACAGCTCGCTGCGCGCCGCGACGACGATCGTCACGAGGATCAGGCCCTCGTCATCGCGCACGTGGTGCGTGACCAGAGGCGCCGCCGCGGACGTGGTCACGCCCTGCTCGTTGCGGATCGTCTCGCGCGTGAAGCGCACGCGCGCGTCGTCGACGTAGCGATCGAAGACCGCCTTCTGCTTCATCTCCTCGCGCATCTGCTCGTTGACGGCGCCGCCGTAGACCCACGCGTCCTTGAGGCGACGCAGGAGGAGCGCGACCTCGCGCAGCATCGTGGCGCGGCCCTCGGCGGTCGCCGTGTCCGCGGCCTTCGCGACGCGGGCGAGCTCGGCCTGCACGAACTTGCGCGCGCGGCCATCGAGCGCGATGCGGAGCACGGTGACGTCGGCGTAGTTCGACATCACGCTGCGGTTGCCATCGAAGTAGCCGCCGCTCATGTCGAAGTTCGGCGTGTCGCCGCTGTAGAGCGTGGAGCGCTGGCTCTGCTTGACGAGGCCCACGACGACCGCCCCGATGATGACGAGGGCGAAGAGGACCACCGCGCCGCCGAAGTCGCCGCCGCCGCCGGAGGAGTAGTAGCCGCCACCGCCGCCGCCGCTGTAGCCGAAGCCCGACGACGAGGACGAGGACGAGGACGACGACGACGAGGACGACGACGACGACGAGCTATGCGAGTAGCTCGAGCTGCTGCTGCTACTACTCGACGAGCTGGACCGCGAGCCCCAGCTGCCGCCGCCCATCGAGCCGCCGGTGGGTCCGGCGAGCGCGGCCGTCCCCAGGAGCAGCGCGAGCCCGAGCCCGAGGATGACGCCGACCACGGACAGCAGACAGCGCTTGCGCATCGGACGGTTGTATCGCTACCCGACGCCGCTGCGCAGCGTGATCCGCGTGATCTCGAGCGGCGCGAGCACGCGCACCGGCGGGCCCCAGTAGCCGCAGCCGCGCGTGACGTAGAGCTGCGTGGCGCCGACCTGGTAACGGCCGGCGAGCAGGCCGCCCTGCTGGACGCGCACGAGGTAATGCCACGGCCAGATCTGGCCGCCGTGCGTGTGGCCGGACATCTGGAAGTCGATGCCGTGCTCGCTCGCGCGCATCACCTGCCGGGGTTGGTGAGCCATCAGCACCGTCGCGAGCGCGGGGTCGTGGGCGGCGAGGGCCTTGCCGAGATCGGCGCCGTGGCCGGGGTAGCCCTCGGCGGAGAAGTCGTCGATGCCGACGAGCTCGAAGCGGGCCCCGTCGCGCGTGATGGTGACGGTCTCGTTGCGCAGGTAGCGCGCGCCGAGCCGCGTGAGCTCCACGATCCACGGCTCGACCCCCGCATAGTACTCGTGGTTGCCGGTCGTCGCGAACACGCCATGCGGCGCGCGCAGCTCGCCGAGCGGCGCGATGTCATCGCGAAGATCGGGCACGGTGCCGTCGACGAGGTCGCCGGTCAGCGCGATGAGATCGGGCTTGAGGGCCATGGTGCGCGCGACCACGCGCTCGACGAACTCGCGGCCGATGGTCATGCCGACGTGCAGATCCGAGAGCTGGACGATGGTGAAGCCATCGAGCTCGCGAGGGAGCTTCGCGAGGTGGACCTCGACCTCGGCGATCTCGTGCTCGCCCCGCGCCGAGAGCATGCCCGCGGCGACGCTCGCCCCGGCGACGGCCACGGCGGCCCCGCCGGTCGCGCGGGCGAGGAACTGGCGGCGGGATGGATCGAGGGGCGGGGCGCGGCGCGCGCGGCTCACGCCCCAGCCGAGCATCCGCACGACATCGATCGCCAGGAGCGTCACGAATGTGAGGCCGGCGAACGCGAGCCAGCTCATCGTGAACCAGCCGACCGTGGCGGCGAAGCTCGGCCACGCGATGCGCGTCGCGGTGGTGAGCGGGACGGAGAGGAACGCCACGACCAGGGCCGCGGTCAGGATCCGGCGGGTCCGCGTCCGGAGGTGGGCGGAGCGGATCAACCGCCACCAGAGGTAGGCGTGGATGAGGAGCGAGACGAGGCTGCCCATGAGGATACCGATGACCGCGCGCACGCGAGCAGCCTAGCAGCTTGCACCCGGCTCGCCGGGAGGCATGATCGGCCCATGGCCGCGCCGATCCTGCTCTACGACGGCACGTGCGGCCTGTGCGACAAGAGCGTGAAGTGGATCCTCGCCCACGAGCGCGACCACGAGCTCAAGTTCGCCGCGCTGCAGGGCGAGACGGCGGCCGAGCTCCGCGTGCGCTACCCGCAGATCCCGACGGTGCTGTCGACGATGGTGCTCGTCGAGGACGGCGCGGTGCGGCTGCGCAGCAAGGGAGTCCTCTACTCGGCGAAGCACCTGCGCGCGCCCTGGCGGTGGCTCTACGGGCTGCGGTGGCTACCCGCGATCGTGCTCGATCTCGGCTACCGGTTCGTCGCGTCGATCCGCTACCGGGTGTGGGGCACGATCGACCCGGCGTGCCAGCTGCCGTCGCCCGAGACGCGCGCGCGCTTTCTACCCTAGCGTTCAGCTGGCGATGCGGCGGGAGACGCGCGCGGGCAGGCCGCCGCGCGGACGCAGCGTGACGAGCGGCTCGGGCTCGACCCGCGTCGCGAGCGTGTGCACCTTCGCCTGCTGCGCCATCGTCGCCAGCGCCAGCTGCGCCTCCATCAGCGCGAAGTGCGACCCGATGCAGACGCGCGGGCCGGCGCCGAACGGCAGGCAGTGGTGGCGCGGCCGCGCCTTCTTCGCCTCGGCGAACATCCGCTCGGGGCGGAAGGCGAGCGGCGCCGGAAAGTAATCGGCGCGGCGGTGGATGCCGCGGATGTTGATCGCCACGATCGAGCCCGCGGGGATCGCGTGTCCGCCGAGCGTGATGTCCTGCTTCGCCTCGCGCCCGGTCTGGTACGCGGGCGGGTGTAGCCGCATCGACTCGTCGATGACCGCCGCCGTCCACGGCAGCGCCGGCAGATCGTCCGCCGTCACCGCGCGCCCGCCGAGCACCCGGTCCACCTCCGCCACGAGCTTCGCCATCGCGTCCGGGTTGCGCCCGAGCTCGTACCACGTCCACGTCAGCGCGTTCGCCGTCGTCTCGTGCCCGGCGAGCATGAGCGTCATCACCTCGTCGCGCACCTCGCGGTCCGTCATGCCGCCCTCCTCGTCCTGTGCGAGGAGCAGCATCGAGAGCACGTCGCCGCGATCGGTCCCGCTGCGGCGGCCATCGGCGATCAGCCGGTAGACGACCTCGTCGAGCATCTTCACCGCGCGCCGCATCTTCACGTGGCGCGGCAGCGGCCACTCGTACGGCGCCTGGATCGGCGAGGTCAGGCTCTGCACCATCGAGCGCATCGCCATCTCGAGGCCGTCGCCGACCGTCCGCGCGTCGCTGCGCACGTCCGCGCCGAACAGCGTCTTGCCCGCGATGGCGAGCGTCATCTCCATCATCTCGTGCGACAGGTCGACGAGCTTCCCCGCGCCCCACGACGCGCACTGCCGCCGCGTCTCCTCGACCATGTGATCGCCGTACGCGGCGAGCCGCTTGGGCGCGAACGCGGGCGCGAGGAGCTTGCGGTGGCGCTTGTGGTGGTCACCTTCGGCCGTGAGGAGGCCGTCGCCGAGGAGCGGCACCAGGAACTGCAGGCCGGCCGACTTGGTGAACGCCGCCGCCTGCGTGACGAGCACCTCGTGGGCGATGTCCGCATCCGAGACGCTGTAGACCGGGATGTGCACGAGCGAGAACCGCACGATCGGCCCGAGCGCGGCCGCGTCGTCGTGAATGCCGAGCCGGTCCTTGCGGAACGCCAGGAGATTCCCGAGCACCGGCACGCCCGGCAGCAGCGGCACCGTGGGCGACACGGCCGAGCGCGTGAGGAACGACCGGGTCGGCGGGCGCGCGGACGCGGTGGCAGTTGCGGCTTGGCTCATGTGCACCTAGAATGCGAGCGATTGCTCACATTGCCAACTCGCGTTCCCCGCGCGTGTCGGAGGGCCCGCCATGTATCGCCAAGTCCGCACCACGCCTCGTAAACGTCCTCGCCAGGAGCGGAGCCGCGCGACCGTCGACACGATCCTGGAGGCGTGTGCTCGCGTGCTGATCAAGCACGGGTTCGATGGCCTCACCACGAACGCGGTCGCCGAAGCGGCCGGCGTGTCGATCGGCTCGCTCTATCAATACTTCCCGAACAAGGAGGCCCTCGTCGCCGCGCTGGTCGAGCGCCACATCGAGGAGCGCAAGGCGGCCACGTTCGCCGAGCTCGCCCGCGTCGCGCTCTTGCCGCTCCAGGACGCGGCCCGCGGCGTCATCGAGCTCACGATCCGCGCGCACCAGCTCGAGCCGGAGCTGCACCGCGTGATGATCGAGCAGGTCCCGCGCGTCGGCCGCATGGCACGCCTGCGCGAGCTCGATCAGATCGGCCACCAGATCGTGGCGGGCCTCCTCGCCGCCCGCCGCGACGAGATCGACGTGCAGGACGTGGATCTCGCGGCGTGGGTCCTCGTGTCCGCCATCGAGGCGATCGTTCACCGCGCGGTCCTCTTCGATCCGAAGCGCCTCGCCGATCCGCGCCTGGTCGACGAGGCCTGTCTGCTCGTCACGCGCTACCTCGGCGTGCCATGCTCCGCGGCATGAAGCGCGCGCTGTTGTTCGTGGTGGTGCTCGCCGGGTGTCCGCCGCCGGCGACCGGGCCGAACGGACCGCAGCCTGTCGAGACCGAGGTCGGCTGCCCCGCGGCTTCGGCCGTCTACATCGCGTCGTACCTGTCGGCGGCGGCGGACGGCAAGGGTCACACGGGCTGGGTCTTGCCCGTGCGCGACGACAAGGTCGAGACCGTCACCGGCATGGCCGAGTTCGAGGAGATCACGCCCGGCGGCGCCCAGGTGCTCGAGGTGCCGAAGCTCCCCGTATGGATCGTCCAGCCCGGCCTCCCGCCGTGCCGCGCGACGCTCGGCAAGCCTTACCGCGCGGCGATCGACATTCCGAGCGCCGCGAACCTCTCGTACGGCGTCGAGCTCGACGGCTGTCCGCCGCCGGCCGATCAGGAGGAGGACGAGGCGGTCGTCGTCGAGTCGCAGGCCTCGCCCGGCCAGTGCCAGATCCAGACGCCGCACCCGATCGCCACCCGGCTCGGCGACGTCGATCCGAAGCGCCAGTGGACGCGACCGACGAAGCAGACGCCGATCCCACCGTCGGTCTCCGCTCTCGTGCCCGCCCACACGTGCTCCGCCCCGGGCTGCGAGACGCTGTGGTCGTTCACGCAGGTGGACGTCGCGGCCGCGCCGGTGGCGTGGTCCGGCGCGGTCAACTGGATGCAGATCAGCGGCGACGTGCCGGCCGGCGCGGACGTCGTCTGCAAGTGGCCGATCGAGACGTACAGCGGCTTCTTCGTGCCGGGGCCCGGCGGCACGGCCACGAAGGTCGATGCCGGGCAGGATCATCCGCTCGCGCTGACGGCCGTGCTCGCCGACCACACGGGCGCGAAGGTGCTCATCGCCGACGGCGCGGGCGAGTACGCGACGTACGATCTGTCGCCGGCGGGGGCCGCGCTCGCGCGTCACGTGGTGTGGCTGCTCGCCGATGCGTCGGCGTACGGCGTCGACGACCGCGTGGGGCCGGTGTGCGAGCCGGCGGGCGCGGGTGGCGCGGCACCGGCGCCCCCGGCGGCTGGGGTTCGGCCGGCGCTGCAGCCGAACACGACGCCGGCGCACCCCTAGCGCGCTCGCGCGACCGGCTACGCCGAGAGGCCGCGCTGGTGCGCGTACAGGTCGAGTGCGAAGCGGCCGGCGGGCGTGGCGCGCCAGGCGGCGACCTGGGCCGTGGCGGCCGGCGCGAGGACGAGATCCGCGGGTATGCCGAACGGCACCTCGGCGGGCCGGAGCACGGGCGAGGCGAGCGCGGCGAATGTCAGATCGGCGATCGAGAACTCGGCGCCCGTCAGATAGCGGCGGCCGTCGGCGAGGAGCTCGCCCACGCGCGCGAACACGGCGTCGATCTTCGCGTGCGAGCGGGCGACGCCGGCCGGCGTGACCTCGAGCCCGCGGCGCAGGAGGGCGGTCGCGAGTGGACGCGTGACGCGGAGGACGGCCAGCTCCCAGTCGGGCACGTTGCCGCGCATGAGCTCGAGGAGATCCTCGCGCGGGAGGAGCTGCTGGTAGCCCCAGCGGCGCGTGGCCGGGCCGAGCTGGCGATCGAAGTCGTCCTCGAGCGCGAGGGCGGCCGGCTCGCGGCGGAGCGCGCCGGCGCTGCGCGCATCGGCCCAGGCCGCGATGTCGGTGGAGTCGGCGAGGACGCGGGCGTCGTCGGCGACGAGGACCGGCACGGTGCGCCCGCCGCCAGCGCGCAGGGCGGGCAGCCAGTGCAGGAGCGGCATGTGCGGGTCCTCGGCGAACCGGACGCCGCAATGCGTGAGCGACCACCGCGCCTTCTCGCAGTAATGAGAGAACGGGATCGTGACGAGCCGGGTCGGCGTCCGGGTCATGCGCGGCGTGCCATCGCGCTGCGCATCATATCCGTGAATCCGCCCTGGCCCTCGGCCAGCATCGAGTCGAGCTCGCGGCTGACGCCGACGACCTTGCGGCGCGCGGGGAACGCGAGGATGGCGATGATCGTCATGGTGATCGTGATGCTGACACGGAGGCCGGCCATGCCGATCCAGCCGCCGGCGCCGAACCCCAGGACGGCGAACCGGAGCAGCGTGCCCAGCGGCTCGGCGACATCGGCGAACAGGATGCGCGAGCGGCCCATGGTGGTGGAGCCGGACTTCGTCAGCGTGGGCGCCGGTTTGGACGCGGGGGGCAGGGCGCGCGAGAGCATCGTCACGACCTCGCGCGCCCGCTGCGGGCGCTTGTCGGGATCCGGATCCGTCATCGCGATGAGCGTCGCGCGGAGGCCCGGATCGGTCGCGGGCAGGTGCTTCGCGAGGTCCATCATCAGGCCCTTGCGCGGCACGTCCTCGGGCTCGACGCCGCCCGCGAGCGCGACGATCGTGGCGCCGAGCGCGTAGATGTCCGTGGCGGGGGTGGCGCGGCCGTGGAGCTGCTCGGGCGCCATGTAGCCGAACGTGCCGACGATCGTGGAGCCCCCGGTGTCGCGCGCGGCCTCGAGGACGCCGCCGAAGTCGACGAGCGCGATCTTGCCGTCCGGGGACCGGACAAGGTTGGACGGCTTGATGTCGCGATGCACGACGGCGGGCTGGCGCGTGTGCAGGTAGTCGAGGATCTCGAGGGTGCGGACGAGGACGTCGCGGAGATCGAGCTCGCTCATGCGGCGGCGCTTCGCGAGGGCGCGGAGGTCCTCGCCGGGGGCGCGCTCCATCACGAGGTTGAACGTGCCGGGCGGCTCCTCGACGGTGTCGAGGTAGCGCGGGACGCCGGCGTGGCGCAGCTGCGAGAGGACCTTGGCCTCGCGCTCGAAGAGCTCGAAGGACTTCCAGGTGCCCCGCGGGGTCAGGCGCTTGACGACGACCGGCTCGACCTCGCCGCGCTTGCCCTTGCTCTCGTCGCGCGCGAGGAACAGCTCGCCCTGGCTGCCGCCGCCGACGCGGGGCCCCAGGCGCCACCGGCCTCCGATCAGCGGTCCATCGAAGGGCATCGCAGAGGGAGTGTAGGAACTTGTAGAGGATTCGGCAACTTCGGTGATCGCGCGACACCTCGAACGACCTCGATGACACCTACCATCATGGGGATTCCATGATCGCGGCCATCCTCGCCCGGCTGTTTCGCGGCCCGGGCGCCGAGCTGCGGGCAGCCGCGGATGGGGACCGGGGTGCGATCGCCCGGTTCTACGAGGCCCACGTCGACGGGCTGTACACGTTCGTCTTCTTCCGCGTGGGACGAGACTCGTCCCTGGCCGAGGATGTGGTGCAGGAAACGTTTGCGCAGGCCCTCGCGCGGCGGGTCGAGTTCGACCTAGCGCGGGGCACGGTCGCTCACTGGCTGACCGTGCTGTCACGAAACGTGATCCGGGATCACCTGCGCGCCCACCGGCGCACCGACGAGCTCGCCGACGCGTGGGAGCGCATCGACGCCACGCTCGCGCAGAACTTCGCGGCGATGGCGGAGCGGCCGCTGCCGGGCGAGGTGCTCGAGCGCGCCGAGACGCGCGACCTGGTCCACATGGCCGTCGCGAACCTGCCGGAGCAGTACCGCACGGCCCTCACGCGGAAGTACATCGACGGGGACAGCGTCGAGACGCTCGCCGCGACGCTCGGCCTCTCGGTCGACGCCACCAAGTCTCTCCTCGCTCGCGCCCGGCGCGCCTTCCGCGACACGTTCGCGGCCCTCTCGACCCACCTCTCGGAGGCCTCCTCGTGAGCACCGATCCCGACGTCCTCGAACAGAACGTATCTACCCTGCTGGAGACCGGCGGCGAGGCGCCCCGGCTCTCGCCCGTCGCGCGCGAGCGCATCAAGGCGAGCTTGCTGGCGAGTCACGGCGTCGCGGCAACCCCGTCGGGCGCGTCGGGCTTCTGGCGCGCGCGCAACCTCGCGATCGGCGGCGGACTGCTGGCGATCGCGGCGGCCATCGCGCTGCTCGTGGCGTCGCGCGGTGCGGGGACCGGCGTTGTCCCGGGCGCGCCGGCGGACCGCGCCCTCGCGCTCGCCGATGGCACCACGGTCGTGCGCGACCAGGGGGCCACGGTCACCGTGCTCGGCCCGCGGCACGTCCGCGTGACGGGCGCGGCGCTCCTCGACGTGGCCCCCGGCAAGGGGGCGTTCGTCGTCGAGACGGCTCGCGGGACGATCGAGGTGCTCGGCACCCGGTTCCTGGTCGACGCGGAGAGCCAGCGAACCACCGCGGCCGTCGTGCGCGGCTCGGTCAAGCTGACCTCGGACACCGGCAACGTGCTGCTGCACGCGGGCGAGCAGGGCGTCGCGGAGCCCGGCAAGGTGCCCACGCGCGGGCCCGCGCCGCGGCTCTCGCACCTCGTGTCGTGGGCGGAGGCCACGCGCCGCACCCTCGAGCACGCCGAGCCGGTGCACCACGGCACGCTGTTCGGGCGGCCGCCGAACGTGCCGAACGCCGCCGAGGAGCCGCTGCCGCTCGCGAAGCTCTCGGTCGATGTCGTCGTCGAGAATCAGGTCGCGCGCGTCGCGCTCGATCAGACGTTCCACAACCCGGCGCCGATAGAGCTCGAGGGCACGTACCGCTTCGCCATCCCGCCGGACGCGGCGCTCCAGCGGCTCGCGATGTACGTCGACGGCCGGCTCACGGAGAGCGCGGTCGTCGAGCGCATGGCGGCGCGGCGGATCTACGAGGAGCAGGTCTATCGGCGGGTCGACCCGGCGCTGCTCGAGTGGGCCGGCACCGGCCGGCTCGCGCTCCGCGTCTATCCGCTCCACGCGCAGCAGGACAAGCGGCTCGTGATGGCCTACACGCAGAGCCTGCCGCGGCTGTACGACGACTGGACACTCACCGTGCCGCTGCCCGAGGTCGACCAGCCGGTCGGCGAGCTCGGGTTCCACGTGCGCGTGAAGGGCTGCGCCAATTGCGAGCTGACGTCGCCGAGCCACGCCATCACGGTGGCGCGGGCGGGTGAGGACGCGGTCGTGAGCTACACGCAGACGAACGCGCGGGCGGGGGACTCGCTGGTGCTGCACGTGCGTGACTCGCGGCGCGCACCGACGGTCGCGAGCCACACCGACGGCAGCGACCACTACTTGATGGTGCGCGCGTCGGCCGACCTGACGGCGGGCCCGGTGGCGTACCGGCCGCGCACGTGGGTCATCCTCGATGATGTCAGCGCCTCGCGGGATGCGATGGCGCGGCGGGCGCAGAGCGACCTCGTCGATGGCTTCCTGCGCGAGCTGGACGAGGACGACCGCGTTGCGGTCGTGGCGTTCGACGTGACGGCGCGCGTGGCGCTGCCGGCCACGCGGGTGCTCGACGTGGAGCGGGCGGCCGTGCACACCGCGCTCGCGGACGAGGGCGGCGTCGGCGCGACGGACGTCGGCGTGGCGCTCGATGCCGCGCTCGCGCAGCTCGGCGGCACGGTCCCCGAGGACGCGATGATCGTGTACCTGGGCGACGGCGTGATCACGAGCGGCACGCGACACCTGGACGAGCTCCGCAAGAAGCTCGTGGGCAAGGCGCACTTCGTCGGCGTGGGGGTCGGCGATGGCCCGGACACGCAGACGCTCTACGCGCTCGCGGCCGCCACGGGCGGCTACGCGACCACGATCGATCTGGCGGACAACGTCGGCTGGCGGGCGTTCGACCTCGTCGCGGCGCTCCACACCGCGCGCGTCACGGACCTCGGCGCGCGCCTGGTCGACGCCACGGGCGCCCCGATCCCGGCGACGTTGTACGCGCCGGCCCAGCTCGCAGACGGCGAGGAGCTCGAGCTCGTCGGCAAGCTCGCGGCGGCCGCGGTGCCCGTCGCCGTCGAGCTCGCCGGCACGCTCGGTGGGCAGCCATGGACCCGGCGGATCGCGCTGGACGCGTCGGCCGGCACGATGCCGGCAGCGGACACGGGCTACCTGCCGCGCGTCTGGGCCCAGCGCCATATCGCCGCGCGCCTGCTCGCGAAGCACGAGCCGGTGGACGTCCCGCCCTGCGTGACGGCGACGCGGGCGATCCCCGTGCCGTGCAAGACCGAGACAGAGGTGCGCGACGCACGCGACGAGGTGATCCGGCGCGAGGTCGTGGAGCTCGGCAAGAAGTACTTCCTGCTCTCGCGCCACACGTCGCTGCTCGTGCTGGAGAACGCGGCGATGTACGCGCAGTACGGCATCGCGCCCGGCGCCGGCGATACGTGGGCGCCCTACGCGCTGCCGGCGACGATCCCGAGCGGCATCGTCGCGGCGACGGGGCCGATGCCGGCGTCCACGCCGGCCGCGGTCGCGGCGGACGATGAGCTCGTGCGCCAGGCGCCCCCGCTGTTCTACGCCCCACCCTCCACGCGGTACGCCGACTTTTCGACGGCCGGCCCCCGTCGCGCGGACCCGGACTTCGGAGGGGAAGTCGATCGTGACCAGCAACCCATGCACTATCGCGTCGGACCGATCCAGACGGCAGCGCCCGAGGACAGCGCGAGCCGCGGCGAGGCAAAGTCAGAGCAGAGCGCCGCGGTCGAAAAAGCCGTGGACGCGCACATGCCGAGCGCGGCCATCGCCGCCGCGGACAAACCTGACGGCGAGGCCCAGCAAGCGCGCGCCACGATCGGGGCGGTGGACGGCGTGGGCGGTGGCTACCTGGCGCAACGCAAGTCCGTGTTCGACAACGGGGTGGGCGGGCTCGGCGCGTACCCGCAGGCGATGCCGCTGGTCGCGCTTCGTTACATGGCGCCGACCGATGCGGCGTTCGATGACCTCACGGCCTTCGTCCCGGCGCTGTTCCCCGACGCGGCGGACGCGTGGCGCATCGAGCTCGCCGCGGCGGGCGAGCCTGCCGGACCGCATCCGATCGAGGCGCTGGCGCAGACGCGCCTGGCCACCGCGCGCGCCAAGCTGCCCTCCGGCGTGTATCGGTGGGGCCAGCTCGAGATCGCAGTGGACGATGCCCGGCGGATCGGGTGGCGGCGAACGACGGACACCGACCTCGCCGAGACCGCGTCGTACGACGGCGCGACCTGGACGCGGCGCTACGCCGAGCTCGGGCTCGACGCGACGCGCGCGGTCGGGGACGACGACATTGCGCTCGGGCTCGGTTACTTGCCCGTGTGGATCGCGGCGCCCGAGCACTGGGCGAAGCACTTCACGGTCCGCGCCCGCGGCGACCACGACGTCGTCCTGGCGCGCGGCAATCACGTCGCCTACGTCCTCGCGTTCGACGAGGCGGCTCACCTGACGAGCGTCCACGACGGCGTCGGCCAGGAGCTGGTGGCGGTCACCTGGGGAGCGAGCGGCCCCACGGCAGCGCGCGTGCGCGGTGAGGATGTCGCGGTCGGGTTCACGGGCCAGGCGGTCGCGGATGCTCCGGCCTGGGCGCACCGCGACGCGCCGGCGAGCGCGGTCGTCGTCGAGCTCCCGACGCGGGGGCCCGACTACTGGGAGGCGCAGCGCGTGGCCGCGGCCCCGGGCAGCCCGGCGTGGCGCCGCGCGACGCATCAGCACCTCGCCTCCCTGGCGGCGATCCACGCCGCCCCGCGTCTGATGGTGGACTACCGCGAGCTGGTCGCGCACGGCGGCGCCGAGCTCGGCGACCTCGTGCTGGCGAGCGAGGGCATCGGCCTCGCGTCGACCGCCGCGGACCGGGCGGCGCTGCCGCACCTCGCGGTGAGCCGGTACCTCGCCGCCGGCCGGGACAACGCGGCGGCTCGCGCGGCGGTGCGCGTCGCGGTCGAGCCGGGCTTCCTGGGCGCGCTCGTGGTCCTGCGCGGCGTCGTGACGGAACTCGAGGCAAACCACAGCGCCGCGGCGGCCGCTCGGCTCGCCGAGCTCGGCGCGCGAGCCCCGCTATTGCGGCTGCTCGGAGCGACGGCGCTCGTGAACGGCGGTGGGCGACCGCAGGATGCCGCGCGAGCATGGGACAAGTTCGCCAGCGGCCGATATCACAACGTGGCGCGCGCCCAGGCCGCGCTCGCGTACCAGCAGCGGGGCCAGGCGGACGAGGCGGCGGCGCGCTACGCGGCGCTCGCCGCGGACTATGACCTGCACGCGCTGCCGGTCTCGTTCGCAACGGCGCGGTACGCGTTCCAGGAGTCGCGGCGCGGCGCCGCGGGCTGGGACATCGCGACCGCGCAGCTGCGCGACCGCGTCCTGCCGACGGGCTCGTTCGAGCAGGTCCTGCCGCTCCTCGCGGCCACGGACTCGCAGCCCGAGCACATGCGGATCCTGGTGCGTGCCGCCGAGCTCGCGAACGGCGACCCCGCGCGCATCGCGACCGTCGCGCGGATGGCGGCGGACCTCGGCGAGCTCGCGTGGGCAAGCCAGCTCGTGGCGCCCGTGCTCCAGGCCGCGCCGACGCGCGAGCTGGCGCAGCTCGCTGGGCGGCTGGCGCTCCAGCAGGGGAGGCCAGGCGACGCGCTCGCGGCGCTCGAGCAGGCGCAGACCCTCGGGGCCGACGAGGCGGCGCCGATCGGCGTCGTGCGCGCCGAGCTCGGGCAGCTGATCTCGGTCGCGCAGCGGGTCGCGGTGGCGTCCACGGGGCCGGCGCGCCAGGACGCGGTCGCCCGCGCGCTGCGCTGGGGCAAGCGCTGGCGAGCGATCGACCCCGGCAACGCGCAGACGGACATGGCACTCGGCGACCTGATGCTCGGCGTCGGCGACCCGGCGGAGGCGTGGCGCCAGATGTCGACGATGATCGAGCGCAACCCGATGTCGGGCGACGGTTACGAGGCGATCGCGAACATCTTCGAGCGCGAGGGCAAGGTCGCCGAGGCGCTCGACTTCTGGGAGCAGGCGCTGCGCATCGACCAGACCGACCCGACGCCCCGGCTCCGCAAGGCGCAGGCGCTGTTCGCGCTCGGGCGCACCAAGGAGGGCACCGCCGCGCTGCACGATATCCTCGACCGCCACTGGCACGAGCGCTGGGAATGGACGGTCGAGAACGCGCGCGAGCTGCTCTCGGAGCGACACCCCTGAGCCAGGCTGGCCGGCGCGGCGTCATGTAAGATGCCGCGTGGCCACGGACGCTGACCTCGAGCTCGCGTTCTACGAGAAGTTTTTGTGGGGCAGGGGGCTCGAGCCGTACCCGGTCCAGGAACAGGCGATCACCGCCATCTTCAAGGGCTCGAGCCTGCTGGTGACGGTCCCGACCGGCACCGGCAAGACGCTGATGGCAAAGGCCGCGCTGTTTGCCGCGATGGGCCGGAACCAGAAGGCGATCTACACGACGCCGCTGCGCGCGCTGACCGAAGAGAAGTATCGCGAGCTGTGCGAGGACTTCGGCGAGGGCTACGTCGGCTTCGCGACCGGCGACTACAAGGTCAACCGTGACGCGCCGATCCAGGTCGAGGTCGCCGAGATCCTGTGGAACCGCATCGTCGCCGAGAAGCACGTCAGCCCGGCGGACATCGTCATCATGGACGAAGCCCACTACTTCAACGACCCCGAACGCGGGTACGTCTGGGAGCAGTCGATCATCGGGCTCGATCCACGGACGCAGCTCGTGCTGCTCTCGGCCACGGTCGGCCGGCCGGACCGGTTTTGCCACTGGGTCGAGCTGACGCGCCGGATGCCCATGGCGCTCGTCGAGTCGCGCGAGCGCAAGGTGCCGCTCGTGCACGAGTTTCGCGAGGAGATGCTCATCGACACGGTGCGCGAGCTCGCGCACTCCGGCGATGTCCCGGCGATCATCTTCGTGTTCGGCCGCGAGCAGTGCTTCGAGGTCGCGCGTCTGCTCAAGTCCTGCCGCCGGTTCACGACCGACGAGGAGAAGGCCAAGGTCGAGGCGATGTGCGACGAGGCGCTCCTGCCGAGCGGCGTCGCGCGCGAGCTGCGCCCGCTCCTCACGCACGGCATCGGCATCCACCACGCCGGTATCCTCCCGCGGTACAAGCAGCTCGTCGAGGCGCTCGCGATGGAGCGGCTGATCAAGTTCGTTGTCTCCACCGAGACGATCGCGGCTGGCATCATCTTGCCGGCGAAGACGGTCGTGTTCCCGGCGCTGCGCAAGTTCATCAAGCAGCAGGCGCGCATCATCACCGCCGCCGAGTACCACCAGATGGCCGGGCGCGCCGGCCGCCCGCAGTTCGACGACAAGGGCCTCGCGATCACGCTCGCGCCCGAGGAGATCGTCAGCGAGATCAAGAAGGAGCTCAAGGACGGCAAGAAGCGGCCGGCCTACGACGAATCGAAGATCAAGAAGGCGGTCTATAACCGCGCCGTCAGCCAGGCGCGCGCGAAGGGCGATGTCGTCTGGACGCCGGAGGTGCACGCCGAGCTCGTGCGCGGTGAGCCGGCCGAGCTGCGCAGCAAGACCAAGATCACCGCCGAGCAGGTGCTCGCGATCGGCCTCCCCGACCTCGCGGCGCTCGCGCTCGCCTCCGGCAACGTGCTCGCGCCCGACGCGCTCTCCGCGGCGGGCGGTGAACCGCCGGTCGCGGTCGCCGGGCAAGCCGAGGCCGACGCGCGGATGGCGGCGGTCGAGGCGTCGCTGCCGCCGTCGATGCGGCTCGACATCATCACCGTCATCGACAACCTGCTGCTCGGCGACCGCGAGCGCCGCGAGCTGCGCAAGACCCTCGACCAGCTCGTCGCGAACATGCAGGCGATCGGCGTCCTCGACGCGCGCGGCAACCAGATCGGCGGGCAGATGATCCGCGAGCTCCAGGGCATGGACGCGCTGCTCATCTACTACATCCTGTTCAACCACCAGCTCGATTACGTCGAGCTGCGCGAGCTCGTCGAGTACCTGATCGATCACGACATCATCCAGCGCACGATCGACCGCAAGGGCGAGGACGCGAAGAAGGAGTGGTGCCGCACGAAGCTGCGCGAGATGCGCGACGCCGGCCAGCAGGCCACGTGGGACGACGCGCTCGCCGAATACGACAAGGCCCACCCGCGCATCCCGACGAAGATCGAGCTCATTCACCAGGAGTTCTCGGCGAAGATCCCGCACCCCGAGCTCCATGGCGGCAAGAAGCCGAAGACAGTGTGGGCCCAGCTCGAGGACAGCGGCGCCGGGTTCCTCGAGTTCGTGGACAAGCACAACCTCGAGCACGAGGAGGGAAACCTCTTCTCGTACCTCATCCGCGTGATGAACTTCGCCGCGAAGCTCGGCCAGGTCTCTGGCCTCTCCGAGCTCGACGACATGGCAGAGCGCGTGCGCGCCATGCTCGCGCGCATCGACATCCGCATGGCCGAGGGCGTCCGGCCGGCCGCGCGATGACAGCGGCCGGGATCGGCCCGCTCGCGATCATCGCCGCGATGCCCGACGAGCTCGCGGCGGTCGTCGGCGCGATGGAGGTCGACGAGGTCGTGACGATCGGGGGGCGCGCG
This sequence comes from Deltaproteobacteria bacterium, assembly GCA_025353585.1. Classification (GTDB taxonomy): domain Bacteria; phylum Myxococcota_A; class Polyangia; order Haliangiales; family Haliangiaceae; genus JABFXX01. Next base: position 38,163 of record JANXOM010000196.1, on the reverse strand, counting down.
TTCCACCGCGGCCGGCATGGCGACGAAGCGGCGGTGGCCGTGGTCAGCCGGATCGGCAAGGTCGCGGCGGCGGCGACGACCGCGATCCTGATCGACCGGTTCGCGCCCAGCGCCGTGGTGATGACGGGGCTCGCCGGCGCGGTGGACGCGCGGCTCGCGATCGGTGACATCGTCATCGCGGACCGCCTCGTGCAGCACGACCTCGACGCGCGCCCGTTGTTCCCGCGGCACGAGATCCCGCTGCTCGGCATCGGCGAGCTGCGGGCCGACCCAGCGCTGTCCGCGCGCCTGGCCGCGGCGGCGGCCGCGTTCGTGCCGCCGGCCGCCGTCGTCGCGCTCGGCGTGCCCGCGACCATCCGCGTCTGGCGCGGCCTCGTCGCGTCCGGTGACCAGTTCTTCGCGTCACCGGAGGCCGTCGCCGCGCTGCGAGCGCTGCTCCCCGACGCGCTCGCCGTCGAGATGGAGAGCGCCGCGATCGCGCAGGTCTGCTTCGAGCACGGGGTCCCGTTCGCGGTCGCGCGCGTCATCAGCGATACCGCCGACCACGCGGCCGCGCTCGACTTCACGCGCTTCCTGGCCGTGGCGTGCGGGGCGTACGCGCGGGCGATCCTAGCGCTCCCGGACTGACCGCCAAGGCGCCGCAGACGCCAAGACAGACGCCAAGACAGACGCCGAGGAACAAGCGGAATGGGTTCCACGCCCTTCCGCTCTGGCAACCGTCCCGCCGTCCGCGGCGGCTTGGCGGTTACTGCGAGTCGATCATCTCCGTCGCTACTCGTCGCGCAGCCGGTAGCCCACGCCGGCCTCGGTGGTGAGCCAGCGCGGGCGCGCCGGGTCGACCTCGAGCTTGCGCCGCAGGGCCGCCATGTGGACGCGCAGGTAGTGGCTGTGATGCGTCGCGCGCGGGCCCCAGACCTCGTGGAGCAACTGGCGGTGCGTGAGCACCTTGCCCGCGTGCCGCGCCAGCAGCGCGAGCAGCCGGAACTCGATCGGCGTCAGGTGCACGGCCGTCCCGCTCATCGCGACCTCGTGCCGCGCGTGGTCGATGCGGATCGGCCCCACCGTCACCACCGGGTCGTCCGCGCCGAGCGTCCGGCCGCGCGCGTGGCGCAGCGCCACCCGGATCCGCGCCAGCAGCTCGCTCGTCCCGAACGGCTTCGTCAGGTAGTCGTCCGCGCCCGCGTCGAGCGCGATCACCTTGTCGTCTTCGCGGTCGCGCGCGGAGACCACGATCACCGGCGCCGTCGACCAGCCGCGCACGCGCCGCAAGAACTCCACGCCGTCTCCGTCCGGTAGCCCGAGGTCGAGCAGGATCGCCGCCGGCGGTGCCTCGGTCGCCGCGCGCTCCGCCGCCTCGAGCGTGCCTGCCTCCGCCACGCGAAACCCGTGCGATGTCAGCGCCGCCCGCAGGAAGCGCCGCATCGGCGGCTCGTCCTCGACGATCAGGATCAGGTCGCCCGTCGGGGCAGGGCCAGGCATCGCGGTCATGCTGCCTCGTCGGCGAGGCTCGGGGGCGCCCCGTCATCTGGAAACCACGCGCGCAGGATCGCCCCGCCACCGTCGCGCGGCAACGCGTCGATCCCACCGCCATGCGCGACGGCCACGCCGCGGCACACCGCGAGCCCGAGCCCCGTCCCCGCGGTCAACGTCGGCCCCCGCTCGAACCGGTCGAACAGCCGGTCGCTCGGCCCGGGGGGCAGGCCGCCGCCGCGGTCGGCGACCTCGAGCACGGCTCGGTTCGCCTCGCGATGCGCCCGGATCGCGAGCGGCGTCCCCGCGTCCGTGTGCTTCGACGCGTTGTCGAGCAAGTTCACGAGCAGCTGCTCGACCAGGATCGGGTCGACATGCGCGAGCACGTCCGCCGCGACGTCCACCGTCACCTCGCGCCCGGCCAGCTCGTCGTCGAGGCGCGCGAGCGCGACCCCCACGATCTCCTCGAGCGGCACCCACTCGCGGCGCGGCGCGGCCCCCGTCTCGACCTTCGTGACCGCGAGCAGGTTCGTCAGGATCCGCGAGAGCCGCTGGGCCTCCTCGATGATCGTGTCGACCTCGTCGGCGTGCTCGGCCGGCACCACGCGCGCGTCGCGCAGCGAGGTCGCCATGCCCGTGATCGCGGCGAGGGGCGTCCGTAGATCGTGCGACACCGACGACAGCAGCGCGTTCCGCAGCGCCTCGGCCTGCGCGCGCAACTCGACCTCGTGGGTCGCCGTCTCCTGCCGGCGCAGCCGCACCACCAGGTCGCCGATCGCGAGGCCGACCGCGAACATCACGCCGAACGTGATCCACGCGTGCAGATCGGTCACCGCGAGCGTGAAGCGCGGCGGCACGAAGAAGAAGTCGAAGGCGGCCACGGACAGCGCGGATGCCGTCAGGCCGGCCCCGCGTCCGCCGAGCGCGCCGATCAAGATCGCGAGCAGATACAGCAGCGGGACATCCGATGGCGACAGGCTCGGCTCGAGCACGAAGCCGAGCGCCGTGACCACCGCGACCGCGCCGGCCGCGATCGCGTGCGCCCGCAGCCGGCTCGGCGCCGGGCTCGGGGCGATCGGCGTGCGCGCCGGGCTCGTCCACCGCGCGGGGGCACGGGCCGCGTCAGCCACGCGCGCCGCCCGGAGGACGAGCTACGCGCGCGGCGGCGAATGCGCGCCGGGCAGCCGGCCGCGCCGGCCCATCCGCAGCTGCGACGCGAGGCCAATGATCGCCACGATCAGGAAGCCGAGGCCCAGCGTGGCCCCGGTGTCCGCCGCGCCGCGCGCCGCGATCGCCGCCGTCACCAGCGCCGTTCCGAGCACGGCCAGGCCCACGTACAGGGCGCGCTCCTCGCTCGGCGGGTTGTCTCGGTTCACACATGCTGGTTAGCAACCCCGACGGGCGGATGGCATCAACGCTCCCACCTCTGCCGTCAAGAAGCGATCAAGAACTCGTGCCGCCGCCCGGCCGCATCGCATCGAAGACGCGGATCGGCATCACGATCATCGGCAGGCCAGCGAACTGCAACCTCCGCTCGACCGCGGCGGCCGTCTCGTTGTGGAGGATCCGCTGGTACCAGCTCTCCTCCTCGAAGATCAGCTTGCCCGCGAAGAACACCGACCGCGGGAAGCGCCCGGCCACCTCGCGGCACATCCGGTCGAGCTCGGCGACCGCCTCGGTCCCGATCGCGTGGTTCGCCTCGGCGGCCCAGCCCATGTGGCCGCGCGCGAACGCGACGTACTTGTCGAGGTCGCCCGCGAGCTTGTCGTTCATCGCGTCGACCTCGTCCTTGCCCTTGAACACGCCCGCATCGATCACGCCGACGGCGATGAACACGATCTGCGAGAACTGGCCGGGGAACACGCGCGGGATCTGCATCAGCGTGTGCAGGCCGAGCCCGCCGTAGCCGCCCGCGAGGACCACGGCCGTCGGCTTCGTCGGGTCGAGCGGGGTGCGCTCGGTGACCTCGTGCACCGGCGGGATGTCGAGCGCGAGCTCGCGCGACAGCTGCGCGACCTTCCCGCTCACCGCGCGGTAGTGGACGCGGATGACCACACACAGGAGCACGAGCGCGCTCGTGATGACCATCGTGATCCAGCCGCCCTCGGTGAACTTCTCGATCAGCGTGACCACGAGGATCATGCCGCACACCAGCGCGGCGAGCCCGTGCACCAGGATCGCGCGCCGCCAGTTGCCTTCGCGCACGTGAAGCGCGTGGCGGATCATCGCCACGTTCGACAGCGTGAACGTGATGAACACGTTGATCGAATACATGACGACGAGCGTGTCGACGGAGCCGCCCGTGTACGCGAGGATCAGCGCCGCGGCGCCCGCCATCAGGTACACGCCGTTCCGCATCGTCAGCTGCTCGGACAGCGCCGCCATCCGGTGCGGTAGCCACTGGTCGAGCGCCATGTTCGCCATCACGCGCGGACCATCGAGGAAGCCCGCCTGGGCGGCCACGAACAGCAGCGCGCCCTCCGAGATGAGGGTGACCACGACGAAGACCCGGGCCCAGCTGCCCGTGCCGACAAACGCCTCGGCGAGCGTCGCGTTCATCGTCTTGCCCTCCTCGTGGTGCACGTCGAGGAGCAGGTAGGCGAGCAGGATGCCGCCGGCCGTGATCGCCAGCGAGCAGGCCATCAGCACCATCGTGCGCTTCGCCGTGCGCACGCGCGGCTCGCGCATGATCGCGAGGCCGTTCGAGACTGCCTCGATCCCGGTGAAGGTACCGCCGCCGAGCGAGAAGGCCCGCATGAAGATGAGCGCGACCGCGCCGAGCCCGATCGTCTTGAGGTCGTGGCTCAGGTCGTGCGGCACCGCGCTCACCACCTCGCTCGCGTGGCCGAGGTTCGTGCTGACGGAGCCGACGATGAGGATCGCGTGCGTGATGAGGAAGATGATGAAGATCGGCGTCAGGATCTTCACTGACTCCTTCACGCCGCGCAGGTTCAGGAGCGTCAGGATCCCGAGCACGGCGAACACGATGGCCAGCTTGTAGGGCAGGGCGGAGGGCGCGAAGCTCAGGACGGCGTCGGCGCCGGAGGCCAGGGAGACCGAGATCGTGAGCACGTAGTCGACGAGCAACGCGCAGCCGGAGACGGCGCCGATGGTCGGGCCGAGGTGCTTGCTGGCGACGATGTAGCCACCGCCGCCGTGCGGGAACTCCTCGATGATGCGGCTGTAGCCCCACGCGATGATGAAGACCGTCGCCGCCGTCGCGATCGCGAGGAACACGGCGAGGTAGCGATGGGTCCCGAGCGCCTTGAAGGCCTCCTCGGGGCCATACGCCGATGACGACAGGCCATCGGCCCCGAGGCCGACCCACGCCAGAAAGGCCACGAGGGCCATCTGATGAAAGACGTGCGGATCCTTGAGATCGCGAGCGCGTCCGAACAACCGACGAGCGAAGTTTGGGGACATGGGTGCGGCCTTCCAAGCCGCCCTCGTTAGGTAGCGCCGGTCACGTGCGCGCCGCGTCAACGCCGGGACCGCCGGTATCAAGATCGCATCAAGACCGTATCAAGACTGGACGCGAGCCGGTGCGGCGCGCTCGGACTCGCACAGGGCGTTCGCGACGCCGATCATGCGGTGCTCGAGCTCCGGGCTCGCCACCTCGGGATCGATGACGAGGAACACGACGCCGCGGTGGGGCGCCGTGCAGGCCGCTGCGACGAGCTCGTTCGGCTGTAGCTCCAGGACGATCAGCTGGCCCAGCTCGAGCCGGTCATCGAGCTCGTCGAGCTCGATGTGGGGCGCGCCGGCAACGCTGTTCGCGCGGGCGACGAGGCGAGCGAGGGCGGGGAGATCGTCGTGGCCGCCGCCGCGAATGCGGGTGCTCGTGATCTGGGCGGAGAGGAGCGGGGAGGGCATGTGCACGGTGAGACCTCGGCCGAACGCGTCGGCCCTCGGCGGTACTTCAAGAACAGTGCCGGGCGCGAACCCCGGCCGAGCGTGCGGCGGGGGGGCGCGGCCCGGAGACCCGCACGATCCGACCGCCCCGGTCGGGCGGGCTGCACGATCATCGAGCCATGCCGATCTTGACGTGATCCTGATGCGCGCGTGATTGCGGGACCCCGCGTCCCGCGACTCACTGGGGAGCGCGCAGATGGGCCTCCTGGATCGCCTCCTCGGAAAACCGCTCTCGACTCACGACGAGGCGGAGCACCACATCGGCCTCGCGACGGGCGTTCCGGTGCTCGGCCTCGACGCGCTCTCCTCGGCGGCCTACGGCCCCGAGGCCGCGCTGACCTTGCTCCTCCCGCTCGGAGCGGCCGGCATCGCGCACGTCGTCCCGATCATCGCGATCATCTGCGCGATCCTGCTCGTGGTCTTCGTCTCGTACCGCCAGACGATCGCGGCCTATCCAGGCGGTGGTGGCTCGTACACCGTGGCCAAGGAGAACCTCGGCCCTCGCGCCGGGCTCGTCGCCGGCGCCGCGCTGGCGCTCGACTACATCCTCAACGTCGCCGTCGGCATCTCCGCTGGCGTCGGCGCCCTTGTCTCCGCGGTCCCGGCGCTGCTCCCGTACACCGTGCCGCTCTGCCTCCTCATCCTCGGGCTCATCACCCTCGCGAACCTGCGCGGCCTCAAGGAATCCGGCGCGATCTTCATGGTGCCGACCCTGGCCTTTGTCGGGACGCTCGCCGTGGTGATCGTGGTCGGGCTGGTCAAGATGCTCGCGAGCGACGGCGCGCCGCTGCCGGTCGCCGCGCCGCCGGCCGTGCCCCCCGCCCTCGAGGCGGCCAGCGTGTGGCTCCTGCTCAAAGCGTTCGCCAGCGGATGCACGGCGATGACCGGGGTGGAGGCGGTCTCCAACGCCGTACCGATCTTTCGCAAGCCGGCCGTGCCCGTCGCGCAGCGGACGCTGACCGCGATCATCGCGCTCCTGATCGTGCTGCTCGGCGGGATCGCGGTCCTGTGCAAGGCGTATGGCATCGCGGCCACCGAGCCCGGCGCGGACGGCTACCAGAGCGTGCTGTCCCTGCTCGTCGCCGCCGTGCTCGGCCGCGGCGTCTTCTACTACGTGACCATGGGCGCGATCGTGGCCGTGCTCGCCTTGTCGGCGAACACCTCCTTCGCCGACTTTCCCCGCCTCTGCCGCGTGCTCGCCGACGACCGGTACCTGCCCGGCTCGTTCGCCGAGCGCGGGCGGCGCCTCGTGTTCTCGAACGGCATCATCTTGCTCGCCGTCCTCGCCGGCGCGCTGCTGTTCGGCTTCGGCGGGATCACCGACCGCCTGATCCCGCTGTTCGCCATCGGCGCGTTCCTGGCGTTCACGCTGTCCCAGGCGGGGATGGTGGCGCACTGGCGCCGCACCGGTGGCCCGGGGGCGCGCCGGTCGACCGTGATCAGCGCCGCGGGGGCGATCGCGACGGGCGCGACGCTCGTGGTCGTGACGATCTCGAAGTTCGGCGAGGGCGCGTGGCTGACCGTCATCATCGTCCCGCTCCTGTACGTCTTCTTCCGCCGCGTGCACGCCCACTACGCCGACGTCGCCGATCAGCTCGCGACCATCGAGCCGATGGCGATGCCGGAGCGCCAGGATCCGATCGTGGTGCTCGCGGCGGGGACCTGGAGCCGGATGACGCAGCGGGGGCTTAAGTTCGCGCTCCGGCTCTCGGACGAGATCCACGTCGTCCAGGTCAAGACGGAGACGAGCACGACCGAGGACCTGTCCGACAACTGGCAGCTCCTGATCGGAAATCCCGCCCGGCAGGCGCGGATCGTCGCGCCCAAGCTCGTCGTGCTCACGTCCGCCTACCGGCAGTTCTTCACGCCGTTCGTCGACTTCGTGGCGGCCCTCGCGGCCGAGCATCCCGAGCGCGACATCGCCGTCGTGATCCCGGATCTGATCATGAGCCACTGGTGGGAGGGCCTCTACCACAACAACCGCGGCAGCCTCTTGCGCGCGATGATCCGGGCGCGCTGCACGGACCGGGTCGTGGTCATCAGCACGCTGTTTCACTTGCATGACTGAGACAGCCGACCTTCACTGCTCGCCAAGGTGTCCATGACTCGTGTTCCCGGCCTCGTCATCGCGGTCTGTCTCTTGATGGCGGCGCCGGCCGCCCGTGCCGACGACGAACCCGCTGCCGCACCGCCGCCGCCCTCCGCGGCGGAGGTCCACGCGCTGGAGGGGCGCATCCAGCAGCTCGAGGCTGCCGCGCACGCCGCTTCGCGACCGGCGCCACCGGCACCCCCGCCCGTGGACCCAGGCCCGAAGCCGCTGGACGTCCGCGAGCCCACGTTCGGCGAGTTCGACTTCGCCTGGATGAACGGCAACAACCCCCAGCCGCCGTCTCTCTTGCAGACCGGCCCCGTGACGCTCTCGCTCTACGTCGACACCTACTACGGCTACCAATTCCACCGGCCGATCGACCACACCGTCTTCCCGACGACGACCGCGCCCCGCCATAACGAGATCTCGCTGAACCTCGCGCACGTCGGCCTCGACGTGACCGGCCTCGACGGCCCGATCGGCCGCCTCTACATCCAGTACGGCTCGACGGTCGAGACCATCGCGGGCCAGGACACCACGACCACGCGCGGCTTCTACCTGACGAACCGCCTCCTGCAGAACGTGCAGCAGGCCGCGGTCGGCTGGCACTTCCATCAGCTCCACGGCGTGAACGCGGAGCTCGGCATCTTCCCCTCGTACGTCGGCCTCGAGAGCTACTTGCCGGAGGAGAACTGGGCCTACAACCACGCGTTCATGTCGGACTTCACGCCGTACTACTTCTTCGGCTTTCGCGGGCAGTTCCTGCTCACGCAGCGGATGAAGCTGGAGCTCTGGGTCGTGAACGGCTGGCAGACGTTCGGCGAGTGGCACGAGACGCGCGCCGGCGGGTACCTGTGGAACTGGCGGCCGCGCGAGTGGATCTCGCTCGTGAACTCGCTCTACGCGGGGCGCGAGGTCGAGAACGATCCGAGCTCGCTGCGCCTCTACACCGACAACAACCTGCAGGTCCGGTACTACAAGAACCCGGATCCGCACGCGCGCGTGCGCTCGCTCGCGTTCTCGCTCGTCGCGGATCTCGGCCACGAGCACCGCGGCGACGCGCCGTCGGGCTGGATGGGCGGCGCGCAGCTCGCGCATCACATCGAGTGGTCGGAGAAGTGGAAGACCGGCGTCCGCATCGACTTCTACAACGACCAGACGCAAGCCATCAGCACGAAGTTTCCCGTCGGCTCGGCGTACGCGCTCCCCATGCCGGGCAAGCTCGTGGTCGGCGGCGCGTCCGTCACGCTCGACTACTGGCCGAGCCCGTGGCTGCTGACGCGCCTCGAGTACGCCCACCGCCAGGCCAACCAGCCGTACTTCAGCGGGCACGGCGGGATCACCGGCCCGAACGGCGTCCTCCCGGTCGACCCGGCCGCGCAGGCCGGCTTCACGCCGGACCTCGTCAAGCGTGACGACCGCATCACGTTCAACTTGACCCTTCGCCTGTGAGCGTCACGGTGCACGACGCCGGCCCGCCGATCGGGCGTTTTGCAATGCGCGCCGCGCTGCATGCCGCGTGGCGCGCGGCACACCCGATGCACTGGGTGTGTCGCGATGACGAAGTACATCCGAGCCGCGGTCGCGGCCATGGTTCTCGCGCCGGTCGCGGCGCACGCTGATCCCGATCCCACGTCCGGCTCGGCGGACGCCCCGGTCCCTGCGCCGCTGCCCGCCGCGACGGCGCCTGCTCCCGTCCCCGACCCGCCCGCGGCGCCCGCCCCGGTAGAAGCGCCGAAGGCCGACGCCGAGCTCGAGCCGTTCACCTTCGCGGACTTCACCTGGCAGTCGGGCAGCCCGCGCACGACCGACTCCAAGCTCGGCAACCAGTACGTCACCGGCGAGTTTCGCCTCGACGACGTCTTCCACTACAGCTTCAACCACCCCAAGGACGACACGATCTCCGGCTCGACCGAGGCGTGGCGCAGCGGCGAGAACCAGGTCACCCAGCTCGGCATCGGCGGCGACTTCCACGTCGACAACGTGCAGGGCCGCCTGATGACGCAGTTCGGCCAGCTCTCCACCACGACGCCGCGCAACGACGCCTCGCCCGCGCGCGGCCAGTGGAACCTCCAGGACGCGTACCGGTACATCTCCGAGGGCTACGGCGGCTACCACCTCGGCGATCCCCACCGCGGCGTGAACATCCAGGCCGGCATCTTCATGAGCTACATCGGCCTGTGGAGCTACTACAACTTCGACAACTGGACCTACCAGCCGTCGTACGTCTCGTCGAACACGCCGTGGTTCTTCAACGGCCTGCGCCTGCAGTGGTTCGTCAGCGACAAGCTCAAGATCGAGCCGTGGCTCATCAACGGCTGGCAGTCGTACGCGAAGTTCAACTCGATCCCGGGCGTCGGCGGCCAGGTCCGCTACACGCCGAACGGCAACGTCATCCTCATCGCGAACCAGTACTTCGTCGGCACGGACGCGCTCGGCAACCCGGACCGCCACCGCGTCCACACCGACGACTCGATCCAGGTGAAGTGGTACGAGGACAAGAGCACGTTCCTCAGCAAGTTCGCCACCACGCTCACCATCGACGCGGGCTGCGAGTACGGCGGCGGCGTCTCGTGCGCCGGCGGCACCGCGGCCGCCCCGTCGCAGTTCTTCGTCGGCTTCATGGCCTACGCGCGCGCCTGGTTCGCCCACGACAAGTTCGCGCTGACGTACGGCGGTGGCGCCATCGACAACCCCGGGCGCTACCTGGTGCTCCTGCCGCCGGTGAACGGCGCGACCGCCGCGAGCGGCACGCCGTACTTCACCGAGAACCCGGGCGACAAGTTCGTCGCCTGGGACACGCAGCTGACGTTCGACTGGATGCCGAGCCAGTACATCACCTTCCGTACGGAGCTCGGCTATCGCCACGCGAACGTGCCGTACTTCAGCGGTGCGGGTGGCGTCACGCCGCCCGGCGGCAACCAGGGCGCGCTCGGCTCGAACGTCGATGGCTGGTCGCCGGATCTCGTCAAGAGCGAGCCGCGCTTCACCCTGGCCATGCTGGTCAAGCTCTAGCCATGACCGACGTCATCTTCATCGTCGCCAGCGTGGCGTTCTTCGGCGTCTGCGTCGCGTACGCGCGCGCGCTCGACCGGGTCTGACGTCATGGCCACCGAATACGCCATCGGGCTCGTCGTCGCGGTGCTCGTCGCCGCGTACCTCGTCTACGCCTTGCTCAAGCCGGAGCGCTTCTGATGACCGCCAGCGGCTGGCTCCAGATCGCGGTGTTCGTGCTCGTCATCTTCGCGCTGACGCGCCCGCTCGGGGCGTACCTCCACCGCGTGTTCGAGGGCGACCGCCAGCCGCTGCCGCGCGTGCTCGGGCGCGTGGAGCGCGGCCTCCTGCGCCTGTGCGGCCTGCGCGCGCCGGCCGAGCAGACGTGGGTGCAGTACGCGGTCTCGATGCTCGTGTTCAGCGTGCTCGGCCTCCTCGTCACGTACGTCATCCAGCGCGCGCAGGGCGTGCTGCCGCTGAACCCGCAGCACCTCGCCGGCGTCCCCGCGCCGCTCGCGTTCAACACCGCGTCGAGCTTCGCGACGAACACGAACTGGCAGGCCTACGTCCCCGAGACCACGATGAGCAACCTCACGCAGATGGCGGGGCTCGCGTGGCACAACTTCACGTCGGCCGCCGTTGGCATCGGCGTGGCGCTGGTCGTCGCGCGCGGGCTGACGCGCCAGCCGGGCCCCGACGGTAACCGCGGCGTCGGCAACTTCTACGTCGATCTGATCCGCGGCCTCGTCTACGTGCTCGTGCCGATGAGCGCGGTCGTGGCGCTCGTCCTCGTCTCGCAGGGCGTGGTCCAGACGCTCGACGCCTCCCACGCGGTCACCACGCTCGAGGGCGGCAAGCAGGTCCTCGCGCTCGGCCCGGTCGCCTCGCAGGAGGCGATCAAGATGCTCGGCACGAACGGCGGCGGCTTCTTCAACGCGAACAGCGCGCATCCGTTCGAGAACCCGAGCGCGCTGACGAACCTCCTCGAGATGGTGCTCATCTTCGCGATCCCCGCCGCGCTCACCTACACGTACGGCCGCATGGCGCGCGACCAGCGCCAGGGCTGGGTGCTGTTCGCGGCGATGTCGGTGCTCTTCCTCGCCGGCGTGGCCGTCTGCTACTGGGCGGAGGCCCACCCGAACGCGGCGCTGCACGACCTGCAGATCGCCTCCGCGCCCGGCAACCTCGAGGGCAAGGAGGTGCGGTTCGGCGTCGCGAATTCGGCGCTGTTCGCCACCGTCACGACCGACGCGTCGTGCGGCGCCGTCAACGCCATGCACGACAGCTTCACCCCGCTCGGCGGCATGGTGCCGATGGTGAACATCTCGCTCGGCGAGGTCGTGTTCGGCGGCGTGGGCGCGGGCCTCTACGGGATCCTCGTCTTCGTCGTGCTGACGGTGTTCATCGCCGGCCTCATGGTCGGGCGGACGCCGGAGTACCTCGGGAAGAAGATCGAGGGCCGCGAGATGAAGCTCGCGATGCTCTACATCCTCGTCTTCCCCCTGATCATCCTGGGGCTGACCGCCTGGGCCGCCGTGGCGAGCTACGGCACCTCGTCGCTGAACAACGCCGGGCCCCACGGCCTCTCCGAGCTCCTCTACGCCTTCATCTCGGGCGCGGGCAACAACGGCTCGGCGTTCGCGGGCCTGAACGCGAACACCGACTGGTGGAACGTGGTCCTGGGCCTGACGATGCTCGCCGGCCGGTTCCTCATGATCGTCCCCGCGCTCGCCATCGGCGGCGCGATGCTCCGCAAGAAGACCGTCATCCCCGGGCCGGGCACGTTCCCGACGACGGGCTGGCTGTTCGCGGCGCTGCTCGTGGCCGTCATCGTCATCGTGGGCGCGCTGACGTTCTTCCCCGCGCTCTCGCTCGGGCCGGTCGTCGAGCACTTCCAGGCGCAGCACGGGGAGGTGATGTGATGGCGACCTTCGAGCCCGCGATCGTACGCGCCGCCGTCGGGGAGAGCTTTCGCAAGCTCGACCCGCGGATCCTCGCGCGGAACCCGGTCATGTTCGTGGTGGCGATCGGCTCGGTGCTGACGTCGGGCCTCCTGGTGCGCGACATCGCCGCGCCGTCGGCGGGCGGCGCGCCGCTCTGGTTCACGGGCGCGGTCACGGCGTGGCTGTGGTTCACGGTGCTGTTCGCGAACTTCGCCGAGGCCGTCGCGGAGGGCCGCGGCAAGGCGCAGGCGGACACGCTCCGCAAGATGCGGCAGGAGACCGTGGCGCGCCGCGTGGTGCCGGGGCAGGCGCTCCCCGAGGTCGTCTCGGCCGCGCTCCTCCGCAAGGGCGACCTCGTCGTCATCGAGGCGGGGCAGGTCGTGCCGGGCGATGGCGAGATCATCGAGGGCATCGCGTCGGTCGACGAGTCCGCCATCACGGGCGAGTCCGCGCCGGTCATCCGCGAGTCGGGCGGCGACCGCTCCAGCGTCACCGGCGGCACGAAGGTGCTCTCGGACCGCATCGTCGTGCGCATCGGGGCGAACCCGGGCGAGTCGTTCCTCGACCGGATGATCTCGCTCGTCGAGGGCGCGTCGCGGCAGAAGACGCCGAACGAGATCGCGCTGCACATCCTGCTCGTGGGCCTGACGATCGTGTTCCTGCTCGTGTGCGTGACGCTCGTGCCGCTCGGCATCTACTCCGGGGTCCACCTCGGCGCCACGACGATCGTCGCGCTGCTCGTGTGCCTCATCCCCACGACGATCGGCGGCCTCCTCTCCGCGATCGGCATCGCCGGCATGGACCGGCTGCTGCGCAAGAACGTCATCGCCATGAGCGGCCGCGCCGTGGAGGCGGCCGGCGATGTCGACGTGCTGCTCCTCGACAAGACCGGCACGATCACGCACGGCAACCGCATGGCCTCGGAGCTCATCCCGGCCGACGGCGTGCGCATCGAGGACCTCGCCGAGGCGGCGATGATGTCGAGCCTCGCCGACGAGACCCCCGAGGGCCGCTCGATCGTGACGCTCGTGAAGGAGCGCTACAACCTCACGCCGCCCGCGCTCGGCGACGCGACCTTCGTCAAGTTCACGGCCCAGACGCGCATGAGCGGCCTCGACCTCGGCGAGCGGCACATCCGCAAGGGCGCCGTGGACGCGGTCGGCACGCACGCGGGCGGCATGCCGGCGGACGCGCGCGAGGCGGCGGGCAAGATCGGCGACTCGGGCGGCACGCCGCTCGCGGTGAGCGACGGCACGCGCGTCCTCGGCCTCGTCCACCTCAAGGACGTGGTCAAGCAGGGCATCCGCGAGCGCTTCCTGCGCTTCCGCGCGATGGGCATTCGCACCGTGATGGTCACCGGCGACAACCCGCGCACGGCCAAGGCCATCGCGGCCGAGGCGGGCGTGGATGACTTCCTCGCCGAGGCCACGCCCGAGCACAAGATGGCGCTCATCAAGGCCGAGCAGGCCAAGGGCAAGCTCGTGGCCATGACGGGCGACGGCACGAACGACGCGCCCGCGCTCGCGCAGGCCGATGTCGGCGTCGCGATGAACACCGGCACGCAGGCCGCGAAGGAGGCCGGCAACATGGTCGACCTCGACTCGGATCCGACGAAGCTGCTCGAGGTCGTCGAGGTCGGCAAGCAGCTCCTCATGACGCGCGGCTCGCTGACGACGTTCTCCATCGCCAACGACGTGGCGAAGTACTTCGCGATCCTGCCGGCGATGTTCATGGGCGTCTACCCGCAGATCGCGCCGCTCAACATCATGGGGCTCGCGTCCTCGCAGTCCGCGATCCTGTCGGCCGTCATCTTCAACGCGCTCATCATCATCGTGCTCATCCCGCTCGCGCTCCGCGGCGTGAAGTATCGGCCGCTCGGGGCGGCCGCGATCCTGCGGCGCTCGCTGCTCGTCTATGGCGTCGGCGGCGTGATCGCGCCGTTCGCCGGGATCAAGCTCATCGATCTCCTGCTCACCGCCCTGGGGGCCACATGACCACGACCGGCACGACGCTCCTCGTCGCTCTGCGCGCCACGCTCGTCACGCTCGTCCTGACCGGCCTCCTCTATCCGCTGGCGATCACCGGCGCGGCCCAGCTCGGCTTCTCCGACCGCGCGAATGGCTCGCTGGTCGTGGATCCGCACGGGCAGGAGGTCGGCTCCGAGCTGATCGGCCAGGCGTTCACCGCGGGGGTGTACGTGCACGGGCGGCCCTCGGCGAACGGCTACGACGCGTCGAGCTCCGGCGGCACGAACCTGTCGACCACGTCGGCGAAGCTCCGCGACGGCACGGCCGATGACCCCGCGACCCCGGAGGTCGACGAATCGTTCGCCGGGGCGCGGCAGCTGGCCGAGGCGTTTCGCCGAGACAACGAGCTCGCCGCCGACGCGGAGGTCCCGGTGGATGCGGTGACGCGGTCCGCGAGCGGGCTCGACCCGCATGTCTCGCCCGAGATGGCCCTGGCGCAGGCCCCGCGGATCGCGGCCGCCCGCCGGGTCGATGTCACGCGCGTGGCGGCCGTCATCCGCGAGCAGGTCCTCGGTCGCGAGCTCGGCCTCCTGGGCGAGGAGCGGGTGAACGTGCTCGCCGTGAACCTCGCGCTCGACCGCATGTTCGGCGCTACCATCCGGCCGTGACCGCGCCGCGTCTTCGCGCCGAGGACTTCCTCGAGCTCGTGCAGCGCACCCGGCGCGGCGGGCTCAAGCTGTACATCGGCTTCGCGGCGGGCGTGGGCAAGACCTACCGGATGCTCGAGGAGGCGCACGCGCTGCGGACCCGCGGCGTCGACGTGGTGCTCGGCTTCATCGAGACCCACGGGCGCGCCGACACCGCGGCCCTGATCGCGGACATGGAGATCGTGCCGCGGCGGCAGATCCACTACCGGGGCGTGGTGGTCGAGGAGATGGACACGAGCGCGATCCTCGCGCGCAGGCCGGCGATGTGCGTGGTGGACGAGATCCCGCACACGAACGCGCCGGGCAGCAAGAACAAGAAGCGCTACCAGGACGTCCTCGAGCTGCAGGACGCCGGCATCACGGTCATCGGGGCCCTCAACATCCAGCACCTCGAGTCGCTCAAGGACGTCGTGGAGAAGGCGACCGGCGTCACGATCCACGAGACCGTGCCGGATCGGTTCCTCAAGGAGGCCGTGCAGGTCGTGAACCTCGACCTGGCCGTCGAGGACCTGCTCGAGCGGCTCAAGACCGGCAAGATCTACGCGGCCGACAAGGTGCCGTGGGCGCTCGACCACTTCTTCCGCGACGGCAACCTCAACACGCTGCGCGAGCTCGCCCTCCGCGAGGTGGCCGAGAGCCTCGAACGCCAGAGCGAGACGCGGGCGCGGACGACCACCGGGCCGGCGCGCGCGGCCCGCGGGCGCGTGATGGTGTGCATGTCGTCGTCGCCCCCGCAGGCGGAGGCGATGCTGCGCAAGGGCTCGCGGATGGCCGGCCGGCTCTCCGGCGACTGGTTCGTCGTCTACGTCGAGACGCCGGGCGAGGCGCCCGACCGCATCGACTCGGAGGCGCAGCGGCACCTGCTGGCGAACATCGCCCTCGCGCGCGAGCTGGGCGCGGAGGTCGTCCGGCTGCACGCGCCGGACCCGGTGCCGGCGCTCATCGACTTCGCGCGCTCGCACGGCGTCGGGCACCTCGTGATCGGCCGCTCGCTCCAGCCCTGGTGGCGCCAGCTCCTCGGGCGCTCCGTGCCGCTGCGGCTCCTGCGCGAGACGTCGGATCTCGACCTGCACGTGGTCGCGCGCGGGACGCATGTCCCCGACGGTGACGCGGGGAGCGAGCGCCCGTGAGGATGCGCACGAAGCTCCTGTTCGCGCAGCTGCCGCTCGTCCTGGCGCTCGGCATCGCGATCGTGGTCGGCAGCTACGTCACGCGCGAGCTCGGGCGCGGCTCGCAGGAGATCTTGAAGGACAACTATCGCTCCGTCCTCGCCGCCGAGCAGATGAAGGAGGCGGCAGAGCGCGTGGATAGCGGGGTGGTGTTCGTCATCATCGGGCGGTCGGGGCGCGGGCTCGAGCAGGTGGACGAGAACCTGCCGCGCTTCGAGGCCGAGCTCGTCGCGCAGGAGCACAACATCACCGAGCCGGGCGAGCGCGAGGCGACCGACCGGCTCCGCGACGCGTGGACGGCGTACCGCGCGGCCGTAGAGGAGGTGCGCAAGGCCCCGGCGGCGACGGGGCTCGACGACCGATACTTCGCCCGGCTCCTGCCCGGCTTCCTCGCGGTCAAGGACGCGGCGGCCGTGATCCTCGCGCTCAACCAGGACGCGATGATGCACAAGAGCGACCGCGCCGAGCACATGGCGGGGCGCTGGAACACGCTGCTCGTGCTCGTGTCGATCGCGGGGCTCGTGCTCGGCCTCCTCGCGTCCGCGATCATGACGAGCCGCGTGCTGCGGCCGCTCTCCGTGCTGGGGCAGACGGCGCGGCGGCTCGGCGAGGGCGACGTGGCCGTGCGGGCGCGCGTCGACAGCCAGGACGAGATCGGCGAGCTCGCCCGCGAGCTCAACACGATGGCGGAGCGGATCCAGAAGTATCGCCAGAGCTCGCTCGGCGAGCTGCTCGAGGCCCAGCTCGCGGCGCAGGCGACGATCGACAGCCTGCCGGACCCGGTGCTCGTCGTGGCCCTCGACGGCGAGCTGCGGCACGCGAACCAGGCCGCCGAGGTCGTGCTGCGGGCGCGCGCCGAGGCCGGGTCCGGCGGGCTTGCGAACCTCGAGCCCGCGATCCGCACCGTCATCGAGCGGTTGCGGCAGCACGTCGCGAGCGGGAGCGGGGCGTACGTGCCGAAAGGTCTCGACGAGGCCGTCACGGTCGCGACGGCAGATGGCGAGCGGCTGCTGCTGCCCCGCGCGGCGCCGCTGTACGCGGACGAGGGCGACGTGGCCGGCGTGACGATCGTCTTCCAGGACGTCACCCGGCTCCACCGGTTCGAGGAGCTGCGCGAGGACCTGGTGGCCACCGTCGCCCACGAGCTGCGCACGCCGCTGACCTCGCTGCGCATGGCCGTCCACCTGCTCGCGGAGGAGACCGTCGGCCCGCTCACCGCCAAGCAGGCGGACCTCGTGTTCGCGTCGCGCGAGGAGTGCGAACGGCTGCAGGCGATCGTCGACGAGATCCTCGACCTGTCGCGCATCGCGGCCGACCGCATCGATCTGCGCCTCGACCGGCACGACCCGGAGGTGCTCGTGCGCGAGGTCATGGAGGCGCAGGCCTCGGCGGCCGCGACGCGGGCCGTGACGCTGACCTCGGAGCTCTTGCCGGGGACGCCGCCGGTCCTCGCCGATCACGAGCGGATCCTGCTGGTGCTCGCGAACCTCGTCGGCAACGCGATCCGGTACGGCGCGAGCGGGGGGACGGTCCGCATCTCGGCGCGGCCGGCGGGCGGCGTCCTGCGCTTCGAGGTCGCCGACGGCGGGCCCGGCGTCCCGGCGGAGTATCGCCAGTCGGTCTTCGACAAGTACGTGCGGGTCCCGGGCGGCCCCGCGAGCGGCGCCGGGCTCGGCCTCTACCTCGCGCGCGAGATCGTCCGCGCCCACGGTGGCGAGATCGGCCTGACCAGTCCGCCCGGCGGCGGCGCGACGTTCTGGTTCACGATCGGGCTCGCCGCGGCCGATCGCGAATATCGTGAGGGGCCGTGACTACAACCGCGAAGCCCGCCTCGGACGTCCTCGTCATCGACGACGACAAGAACATCCGCGCGACGCTCGCGGTGTGCCTCGAGGGCATCGGCTGCGTCGTCACGGCGGCCAGCTCCAGCGCCGCCGCCCTGGCGGCCGTGGAGCGCAAGCCGTTCGAGCTCGCGTTCCTGGACCTGCGGCTGGGCGCGGAGAGCGGCCTCGAGCTCCTGCCGCGGCTCGTCGCGGCCCGGCCGGGCTTGCCGGTGGTGGTGATCACGGCGTACGCCACGATCGATACGGCCGTGCAGGCGATCAAGCTCGGCGCGGTCGACTACCTGGCCAAGCCGTTCACGCCGGTGCAGATCCGGCTGCTCGTCGAGCAGATCACGTCGCGCCGGCTCACGGAGGCGCGCGTCGTGCAGCTCGAGTCGCAGCTCGCCGCCGAGCTGCCCGGCATCGACATCGGCACACGCGCGCCGCGGATGCAGGCGGCGGTGGAGCTCGCGATGCGCGCGGCCGCCTCGACGGCGCCGATCCTCCTCCGCGGCGAGAACGGTACGGGCAAGAGCGTGCTCGCGCGCCTCGTCCACGCGAGCAGCCCGCGGGCGGCGCGGCCGTACATCACGGTGAGCTGCCCGACGCTGTCCGAGGAGCTCCTTGCCAGCGAGCTGTTCGGCCACGCGCTCGGCGCGTTCACGGGCGCGGTCCGTGACCAGGCCGGCCGCGTCGAGGCGGCGGAAGGCGGCACGCTGTTCCTCGACGAGATCGGTGAGATCGCGCCATCGCTGCAGGCCAAGCTCCTCCGGTTCCTGCAGGACAAGGAGTTCGAGCGCGTCGGCGAGACGCGCACGCGCCACGCCGATGTGCGCGTGATCGCCGCGACGAACCGCGACCTCGACGCCGACGTGGCGAGCGGCCGGTTCCGCGAGGACCTGCTGTTCCGGTTGAACGTCATCGAGACGAACGTGCCCGCCCTGCGCGAGCGCGCCGAGGACATCCTGCCGATGGCCCGCCAGTTCCTCGCGTTCTTCGCGCGCGCCGCGAACCGACCGCCGCCGGAGCTATCGCCGGCTGTCGAGCACGCGCTGCTCGCGTATCGTTGGCCCGGCAACGTGCGGGAGCTCCGCAACGCGATGGAGCGCGCGGTCATCCTGTTCCCGGAGCGGCTGCTGACGCCGGAGGCGCTGCCCGACCGCATCGCGGCGAAGGTGAGCAACGTGCCGCGGCTCGGCGGCCCGTTCACGCTCGACGAGATCGAGCGCGCGCACATCGAGCGCGTGGTGACGGGGGCGCCGACCCTCGAGGACGCGGCGAAGACCCTCGGCATCGATGCCTCGACGCTGTACCGCAAGCGCAAGAAGTTCGACGAGAGCTGAGCTAACCGTGGCCCGCGGCCGGCCCGAGGCGGCGCAGCAGGACGGGCAACGTGAGGCCCTGCACGAGGATCGCGAACGCCACGACGGCGTACGTCATCACCAGGAGCGGGTCCCGCTGCGCGCCGGGCTCGAGGGACAGCGCGAGCGCGACGGACAGGCCGCCCCGGAGGCCGCTCCAGGTCAGGATGGCCAGCGCGTGAGGCTCGGGCGCGCGACGCGCGACGATGCGCACGGCGGCGAGCGAGGCGGCGACGGACGCCGCGCGCGCGGCCAGGACGATCGCGACCGCCGCCGCCGCCGCGACGGCGAGCGTGGCCGAGACGCGCAGCCGCGTCGCCTCGAGCCCGAGCAGCAGGAACAGCACCGCGTTCAGGACCTCGTCGACGAGCTCCCAGAAGCGCTCGAGCGGGCGCGCCGGGTCCGCGTCGCTGCTGCGCGGGCGATTCCCGACGACGATGCCGGCGACCACCGCCCCGATCGGCGCGGACACGCCGAGGAGCTCGCCCGCCGCGTAGCCGCCGACGGCGAGGCCGAGGGTCACGAGGACCTCGACGGCGTAGTCCGGCGTCCCGCGAAGCAGGCGATTGCCGACCGTGCCGAGGGCGAAGCCGTACGCAGCGCCGCCGAGCGCCTCGCGCGCGAACAGGAGCAGCGCGTCCGCCGCGGTCACGTGCGAGCCGGCGCCGATCTCGAGCAGGACCACGAACAGCACGACGCCCACGCCATCGTTGAACAGCGACTCGCCGCTGATCTGCACGGCGAGCGCGCGGGGCACGTCCGCCGTCTTGAGCGCGCCGAGGACCGCGATCGGATCGGTCGGCGAGATGAGCGCCCCGAACAGCATCGCGTCGAGGAGGTCGACGTCGCGGCCGAGCGCGCCCAGCACGGCATACATCGCGCCGCCGACGCAGAGCGTGGACAGGATGGTGCCGAGGACGGAGAGGACGAGGACCGGCGCGCGCTGCGCGGCGAGCTCGCGGACGTCGAGGTGCAGCGCGCCGGCGAACAGCAGCAACCCGAGGAGCCCGTGCATCACCGTCGGGCCAAAGTCGACGCGGCTGATGAGCGCGTGGACCCGCCAGGCGTCGACCACGCCTGCGGCGTCGAGGGCCACGATGCCGAGCGACACCGCGAGCGCGAGCACGAGGAGGCCGATCTGCGGCGGCAGGCGCAGGAACCGAGCGTTGATGTAGGCGAGCCCCGCGGTCAGCGTGACGACGAGCGCGACGAGCTGGAACCCTGTCACGCGACAGGCGCGGCGGGCGCGGCTTGCCAGCGGCGGGACAGCTCCACCTCGTGACGATAATCCGCGAGCATGTGCGAGCGCGTGACGCGGCTCCAGCCGAGGAGCGGCGCGAGGATGTCGGCGACGCGCTCGCACGCGCCGAGGCCCTGATCGCGCGCGACGAGAAGCAGCGGCACGCGGCGGGAGAGCACGTCCTCGACGGTGCGCGCCCGGTCGTGCTGCGCCGCGAACGCGACCTCGGCCCACACGTACGGGAGCTCGGGATCCATCCGCTGGCCGAGCGCGCGGTCCGCGGCGATCGCCGCTCCGAGCTGCGGGGCTCGCGCGCCGTACACGCCACACAGGTGGGTGGCCGTGTCGACGTCGAGGTCGAAGTCGGTCATGAGCTTGCGCCCGACGAGCGCGATGCCCTCGAGCTCGCGCGGCTCCACGCCGGCCGCCCCGGGCAGCGGGCGATCCTTCGTGTTCGCGCGCGTCACGGTGAGCGGCGTGCCGAGCTCCTCGAGGAGCGCGAGCGCGGCGTCCACGGCCTGGCGCGCCATGCGGCGATACGTCGTCAGCTTGCCGCCCGCGATGATGACGAGGCCGTCGTTCTTGGAGAACACCTCGTGCTCGCGGCTGACGTCCGACTCGTCCTCGCCGGCCTCGGCCGCGCGCGGGGCGATCAGCGGGCGCAGGCCGGCCCACGTGGCGATGACGTCGGCGGGCGTGAGGTTCGCGCCGGGGAAGTAGCCGTTGCCGCTGTCGCACAGATAGCGGACGTCGGCGGCATCGGCGCAGACCTCGTCGGCCGTGCCCTCGAAGTCGGTGTCGGTGGTGCCGAGCACGGTGCGCTCGCGCCACGGGATCGCGAACATCACGCGGCCATCGACCGGCGAGATCAGCGTGATCGCGCGGGCCAGCGGCAGGCGCTCGCGCGGGATGACCACGTGCACGCCCTTCGTGCGGCGGAGGAGCGGGCGCGGCATCGGCAAGTCGAAGCGGCGGATGACCTCGTCCGTCCACGCGCCGGCGGCGACGATCACGGCGCGCGCGTGCACGCTGCGGCGCTCGCCCGTGAGGCGATCGTGGACGGCGACGCCGGTGACGCGGCCCGTGCCGTGCGAGCCGCCCGCGCGCTCGATGCTCGTGACCTCGGTGTGGCTGTGGCACGCCGCGCCGAGCGCCTGGGCGTCGAGGATGTTCTCGAGGACGAGGCGCGAGTCGTCCGTCGCGCAGTCGTAATACTCGAGCACGCCGCGCAGGTTCTCCGGCGCGAGCTGCGGCTCGAGGGCGAGGGCCGCGCGCGCGCCGCGGAACGTGCGGTGCAGCTTCGGCGAGCGGAACATCGCGAGCGCGTCGTAGATCCACAGGCCGATGTTCATGACCTCGAGGCCGGGGCGGACGCCGCGGTAGATCGGGATCAGGAACGGCAGCGGGCGGACGAGGTGCGGGGCGACGCGCGTCTGGATGCGGCGCTCGGAGACGGACTCGAACACGAGGGCGATCTCGCCGTTCTCGAGGTAGCGCAGGCCGCCATGGACGAGCTTGCTCGACTTCGACGAGGTGCCGGAGCCGAAGTCGCTCTTGTCGAACAGGGCGACGGTCGCGCCGCGGAGGGCGGCGTCACGGGCGATGCCGGCGCCGGTGATGCCGCCGCCGATGATGACGAGGTCGTAGGTCTGATCCAGCTGCGCGGTCACGCTTCGCGCATTCTACCTATGGGTCCGCGGCGCGGCCGGTGCGCAACGTGATCTGTTTGATGCCGAGCGCGTGAAGGTTTGTCAGGAGATCCGACAGGTCGGACACCGTCGCCGGACCTGCGACCAGGACGCGCACCGGGGCGGCCGGATCGAGCTTCAGATCGGACGGCGCCGCGCCCGCGAGCGTGACGGTCTGGGGCCTCAGCGCGGCGCGCTTGGGGGCGGTGGCATCGGGGTCACGGAGGGACACGGCGATCGTGCCGACCAGCTCCCAGCCGTCGGGGCCGTCGACGGCGACGCCGAGCAGGACGCGCGGGTTCGCGAGGTGGCGGACGACGTCGGCCACCCGCTCGGCCGGCAGCTTCGCGGGCGCGAGGATCACGAGCTCCTCGGCGGTCAGTGCGACGTTTGCCACGTTCGCCGCGGCCGAACCCGGCCCGCCGCCGCCGATCGCGAGGAGCGCGCCCGGATAGATCGCCTCGCCCGTCCCGCCGTAGTCCGTCACGACCCCGTCCTTCGTCAGGTGCCCCACTGGCAGGAGCCCGCCGCGCACGTCGTTCGCCGTGACGGTGATCTGCGCGCGGGGCGCGGTGGCCTCGACCGCGGTCGAGCGCGGCAGCTCCACGCCGACGCCGCTGATCGAGAGCGCCGGCAGCGGGATGGCGAGCTGGGAGAGCGCGAGCGCCTCGGGGCCGCCCGCCGACCCGACCGCGCGCGCGACGCGATCGAGCGCGAACAGCGGCGCCGAGCCGTACCGCGTGTCGGGCACCGCGCTGACGGCGGCCTTGCACGTCTCGGCGAGCCAGCGCCACGGCGCCCGGCTATTCGCCCCGCGCGCGTCGTCGAGGGTGCCGAGGAAGCGCTGCTTCGCGTTGGGGTCGCAGTAGGCGTTGCAGCCGAGCATCGCGGCCTCGATCTCGGCGCGCGTCGGCCCGCCCTGCGGATGCGGCCGGCGCCAGTCGAGGATCGGCGTCCACGGCCCGCACACCTGGCAGGCGTTGAGGAGCACGATCACGCGCGCGTCGAGGGCGGTCTTGTTGCCGGCCTGGATCGCGGCGCGGCAGTCGGCGGAGACGACCGGCGTGCGCACCCCCGCGTCGACCGGCACCGGGGCGGGCGACGGGGCGGGCGCGTCGTGCGAGCCGCACGCAGCGGCGACCGTGGCCGCGATCAGCGCCGCGCGCGTGCTCACCCGCGCTCGACCTCGAGGCCGTACTTCTTCACGAGGCGATGGATGTAGTTGCGGTCGATGCCCGCCTCCGACGCGGCGCGCGAGATGTTGCCCTTGTGGCGGGCGAGGAGCGCGACGAGGTAGTCCTTCTCGAACGTCTCGACGAGCGCGGCCTTCGCATCCTTGAACGGCAGCTCGAGCACGTCCGGCGACGATGGCGCGCGGCGCGGCGCCGGGCCGGTCACCTCGGGCTCCGAGGCGCGGGGCGCGGGCATCGTGCCGCTGCCGAGGTCGGCGAGCGAAGACTGCCCGAGCGAGAGCGCGCGCTCGACGACGTTCCGCAGCTCGCGCACGTTCCCCGGCCAGTCATGGCGCTCGAGCATCTCGATGAGACCTGGCGACTGCGCGAAGCCGCTGCGGCCCATCTTGTCGGCGAACCACGTGGCGAGCGCGGGGATGTCCGCCTTGCGCTCGCGCAGCGGCGGGACCTGGGTCGCGACGACCGCGAGCCGGTAGTAGAGGTCCTCGCGGAACGTGCCCGCGCGGACCATCGCGCGCAAGTCGCGGTGCGTGGCGGCGATGACGCGGATGTCGACGTCGACCGACTGGGTCTCGCCGACCCGGCGGACCTGGCGGCGATCGAGGACCCGCAGGAGCTGCGGCTGCAGATCGAGCGCGAGCTCGCCGATCTCGTCGAGGAAGAGCGTGCCGCGGTTCGCCGCCTCGATGAGGCCCTGCTTGTCGGCGCCGGCGCCCGTGAAGCTACCCTTCGCGTGGCCGAACAGCTCGGACGCGATGAGCTCGTGCGGGATCGAGCCGCAGTCGACGACGACGAACGGCCCGCGCGCGCGCCGGCTCTGGCTGTGGATGGACTCGGCGATCGCTTCCTTGCCGGTGCCGGTCTCCCCCTGCAGGAGGATCGTAGCCTCGGTCGGCGCAGCCTTGCCGAGGAGCGCGAACAGCCGCTTCATCGGCTGCGTGGTGCCGAGGACGTCCCCGAAGCGATCGCCCGGCCACGCGTCGAGGTCGACGCTCTTGTCGATCGGCTCGACGTCCATCTCGGTATGCTTGCCGAGGCGCAGCCGCGCCGCGCCCGTCAGCACGACCTGGCCGACCTTCGTGCCGCCCTGCTTGGTGCCGTTCGTGGTGTCGAGATCGCGGATCTCGATGCCATCGCGGCGCACGCGGACCTCGAGGTGGTAGCGCGAGACGGTCGCGTCGGTGAGCACCACGTCGTTGTCGGTGTGCGTCCCGACCATCGTGGTGCCCTCGTCGAGGACGTGCTCCTTGCCGGCGTCCGGGCCGCTCGCCACGCGCAGCCGGAACCGGCGCTCGACGAGCAGGCCGCTCGCGTCGTCGGTCAGGAGCTGCGTATGGATCGTGGTCATCGAGGGCGCGGCGCGCGGCGGCGCACGTCGGTTTTACCGCGACGGCGCCACAGGAACCAAGCGACGAACGAAGCCAACCACGCGGCGGATCCCGCGGCCGTGCCGCGCGAGGCTCGACCGACCGCGTCGCAGCCGCCACCGCCACCGCCGGTCGCCGGATGTGAGCCACCATCGGCGATCCCGGCGTCCGGACCGACCTGCGCATCGGGGCTCGGCGCGGCGTCGGGGGAGACGCCGGCGTCGGGTGCGTCGCTGCCCTCGAACATCGCGACGGAGTTGTAGGTGATGACGCCCGGCGCGACGTTCTCGCACTGGTGCACCGTCCGGAAGCCGGCCTTGCGGACCGTCACGCACGCCAGGCGCGGCGTGAGGCCGGTGAAGTCGTAGAACGGCTGGTTGGTGCTGCCGCCCGGCGTGGTCTGCTGGCGGCCGTCGTCGAGGGTGACGGTCGCGCCGGCGATCCAGCGGGCCGCGTCGGCGCCGCAGCCGAACACGTCGTGCTTGCAGATGTCGCCCACCATCTGACCTTTCGGGAGGGCGCCGAACTGCACGGTGAGCTGGTTGGCGACGCTGCGCTCGACGCCGTCGGACGGGTGGTTGGCGACGGCGCCGTCGAGGACGAGCGTGGAGGAGCTGCCGCCGTCGAGCGCCATCGCGGCGCTGGCCCCGCGCGCGGCCAGGAACGCGGCGAGCTGGGCGGCCGTCATCCCGAGCGAGCCGTCCTGCCAGCCATCGACGACGGCGAACCAGAGCGTGTTGCCATCGGCCGAGAGCGCCACCGCGGAGCGCGGCGCGGGCGAGCACGGCATCGCGACCGGGTCCGTGCAGTCGAAGCCGGTCTCGACGGCCCCGGCGCGCACGAGCAGCGGGCGGCCAGACACCACGCCCTGCGTGCCCGCGGGCAGCGAGTCGGTCGTGACGACGACCTCGGGCGGGATGATCTCGGCGACGGTGCGCTCGCCCGCGCGCCGGAGATCGAAGACGGCGGTGGTGGCGTCGTCGGCGGTGCCGGACCAGGTGCCGCCGGCGCCCATCGCGAGGCCGCGGGGCACGTAGCCCGCGACGGCGAACGCGCCGCCGTTGACCGCGACCTGCGCGCCGGTGGTGGCGGCGTACGCGCTGGTGGTGCGGCCGCGGTCCGCCTGCGGCGTCGCGTACAGCGCGAGCTCGGCGCTGGTGAGATCGATGCGCACGAGGTCGATGCGCGCCGGCAGGGCGGCGTCGAGCCACTTCTCGTGGTGGATGCCCGGGTGCGGATCGTCCTGGCTCTGCCGCACCGGGTCGGCGCTCGCGCCACGCGCGGCGCACAGGAGGGCCAGCGTCGCGGCCGCG
The DNA here is from genome assembly GCA_025353585.1 of Deltaproteobacteria bacterium. Taxonomy (GTDB): domain Bacteria; phylum Myxococcota_A; class Polyangia; order Haliangiales; family Haliangiaceae; genus JABFXX01. Next base: position 11,927 of record JANXOM010000196.1, on the reverse strand, counting down.
CGCCTCATTCGACCTTCGTGGTCTTGCCGGCGCGGATCTTCGCCGACACGACGTGCGTGCCGGCGTCATCCGCGACGGTGACCGAGCGCGTGCCGACCTCGAGCGCGGCGCGCTTCACGCCCGGCGCCGGGCCGAGGACGATCTTCTTGCCGTCGGCGGCCTCGACGAAGCCAAAGTCGATCTTCAAGGCGACGTCCTCGGTCTTCACCTGCACCGGGTGCGCGGCGCGCGCGCCGGCGGCGCCGGTGACCTCGACGGTGTAGGTGCCCGCGCCGACGACGCAGCGGAGCGGCGAGGCCTGCGCCTGGCAGCGCGGCGCGCCGACGACGGAGAGCTTCGCGTCGGTCGCGTTGCTCTCGACGGTGAGCGTGAACCCGTCGGGCAGCTTGACGGTCTTCGTGATGTCCGCGCCCGGGGCCGGCGTGAACACGAGCTCGGCCGGCACGTGCTTGTCGAGCGCGACCGTGAAGTGCTGCGGCTTGCCGGCCTCGACGAGGACGACGGCGGGGGTGACGTCCGCGAGGCGCTCGCCGTCACGCAGGATGGCGGCGCCGGGCGGCTCGGAGACGACGTGTACGCGCGCGAAGTCGCGGCTGACCTCGAGCGCGAGCTGGATCTGGAGCTCCTTGCCCGGGCGCGGCACATCGACGTCGGCGGTCAGGTTCGTGTAGCCGGGCTTCTGCAAGACGAGCGTGGCGCGCTGGCCGGGCGGGAGGGTCGTCAGCTCGAGCGGCGTGACGCCGACATCGGCGTCGGCGAGGATCACGTGGGCGCCGGGCGGCACGGTCGAGAGCCTGACGAGCGCCGCCGTGGCCTCGAGCTCGAGGGTGACCTGGTTCGTGCCCGCGCGCGGCTGCACGACGGCCTGCCGCGGCTGGTAGCCGGCGAGACGCGCGACGACGGGATAGGCGCGCCCGACCTCGAGGCCCTGCGCGACGAACACGCCGTCGGTGGCGGCGCCGGCGGGCTTGCCGTCGAGCTCGATGGTGGCGCCCTTCGGGATCGTGGTGATCGAGACGGACGTCAGGACCGGCGCCGGCGTGTTCACGCGCTGCGAGACGGAGATGCCGATCAGCGCGAGCACGGCGAGGATCGCGATGCCGAGGATCGGAACGAGGCCGCGCGGTAGACCTCGCGACGCGGGGGCGGGCGAGCCCTCCGCGGCGAGCGAACCGCGCCGCCGATCGGCGCCGCTGCCGCCGCGGGGCGAGCCCTCGGCGTCGAGCAGAACCTCCGTGCCTGCGGGGATGCGCTGGGCGGGGCCGGCGGCGAGGCGCCCGGCGGCGTCGAGCTTCTCGGTGAAGAAGCCGAGCTCCTCGATCTGGATCTTCGGCGTGTCGAGATCGAAGACGCACACGACCTCGGTGGCCACGCGCGGCAGGACGTTGAAGTAGACCTGGCTCGCGGCGTTGACCATGAGGTAGAGGCCGAGGCCGGCGCCACCCGCCTTGCGATCGATCTGCTGCTCGGCGTGGAGGCACTTGTAGAGGTACTGCAGGACGGTGGCGCGCTCGAGCGTGCCGAACGCGTCGCGGACGGAGACGGCGAAGCGCTTGCCATCGCACGCGTACTGCACGACGGCCCGCTGCTCGACCTTGAGCTGGATCCGCGTCTTGACGGGGATGTCGGCGAAGATCGGCCGGCCCTGCTCGTCGACGGGCGCGTCGTAGAGGGCGTTCATGAGCATCTCGTCCATGCACTGGTCGATGGCCTCGCGGTACTTGCGGCGGACGCTCATGACCTCGGCGAACTCGCCGATCTGCGCGATGCACTTCGTCTTGCCCTCGTAGTCGCCGACGAGCTGGCTGTGGATGTGCGTGCCCCACGGGACGAGCTTGTCGAGGCCGAACAGATCGCCGGCGCACACGCGGGTCGCCATCGCGGCGAGCTTGTGGTGGCCGCCGCCGGCCGCCCCCACGGCGTCGTCGAGGATGACGCCGGCGACGCGCTCGCTCGCCTGGAGGAGATCGACGACGGCGGCGAGGCCCGTGCGCGGCAGGATCGCGATCAGGCGCGTGTCCGACGCGAGCTTGGCCAGGAGGGCGGGCGCCGCGGCGACGAGCTCGCCGGCGAAGTGCGCGACGACGAGCGAGGCCTGCAGCTCGCCGGTCCCGAGCTCGGCGACCGACGCGTGCAGATCGACCGTGCCGCCCGCCGCGCGCAACGCCACGGCGAGCTGCTTCCCGAACGCCTTGTCCGGGGCCACCACAACGATGCGCCGAGCCATCACCTGGAACCAAGATTAACCGCCAAGCCGCCATGGACGCCAAGCCAGAGCCACGGAAGAGAGTGGGATTCCCACCCTCTACCGTGGCTCTGGCTTGCCGTCCGTGGCCGCGTGGCGGTTAGTCCCCGCACCGACGGACCGTCGTCAGACGACCGTTCCGTCGTACCGGCTGATCCAGCGCGTCGGGTTGAAGTCGGGGATGGGGCGGGCGGCCACGAGCGGGGCGCCGTCCTGCCAGAACGACCGGAACGGCTTCTTTTCGCCCGTCCGGTACAGGTGCATGAGGTACGCGCCGTCGCACGCGGCGAAGTCGCTGACCCACGCGTCGAGGTCGTGCACCCCGCAGTCGTGGAGGAGCTGGAGGCTGTACGCGCAGGCCTCTTGCTCGTAGGCGGCGATCTCGCGGAGCAGGTCCTCGGTGTAGGTCTGCGCGCCGGGCGGTGCGAGCCCGATCTCTCGCGACCGCTTCGAGCAGTTCCACTGCACGGTGTGGCCGAACAGGTGGATCAGGATGAAGACCGCGTCCTCGATGTCGAGGTCGTAGTCTACGATGATCTGCCCGCCATCGAGGTCACCCGTGAACGGGTTCGGCACGTCGGCGATGTGCACCGGCACGTTCCAGCGGTCCTCGACGTGGCGCTCCACGCGATCGAAGACGTGCCGCAGCCGCTCGTGGTCGGGGGGCGCCACTAGGTTTTGGTGTTCGCGACCTTGGCTTGCATCATCTCGTGCAGCGTACGCATGACGCTGTACGCGGTGAGCTCGGCGAGGAGCTTCGTCACCTGCGCGTGCTGCTCGTCGGAGAGCGAGCCCTCCGCGGCCGTCATCGCCGCGATGAGGTTCTTCTCCTGCGTCGCGAGCTCCTGCGCGTCGATGACGCCATCGGCGAGCGACGAGGTGAAGTGCTCGAGCGCGCCCACGTGGGCGTCGAGGTCGGGGTGGTGGTCGTCGTTGATCCAGCTCGCGCGCGCCATGGGTGTTCTCCTATTGTTCCAGAATCTGCTTGATCGCGGTCAGGCGCTCCTGCGCCCGCTCGCGCCCGCCGAGCGTCGCGAGCTTCTCGCGCTTCGCCGCCGGCAGGAACTCCACGTCCGTGCACTCGATGATGGCCGCGAGCTCCTGCGCCTCGCGCTCGAGCGTCTGGGTCGAGGGCATGAAGCTCGCGAGCGCGCCCGTCAGCGCCTCCTTCGTGATGGTGCGCGAGCCGGCGAGCAGCGACGTGCGGAACGCGCGGCCGACGATGCCCTCGATGTCGGCGCCCGACAGGTTGCCCTTGTGCGCGATCGAGTCGGGGAGGTCGGCCTCGGCGAGCTGCGTGCCGCTCTTCTTCGCGAGCGTCATCAGCATCACGCGGAGCTCGGCGTCGTCGCTCGGATAGAACAGCGGGATGTGGACCTCGGCGCGGCCCTGGCGCTTGAGGTCGATCGGCAGGAGGTCCGGGCGAGCCGTCAGCAGCATCCAGACGATCTTGCCGCGGTAGCGCGTGTCGCCCATCTGCGCGGCGATGAGGCCGAACACGCGCGCGCCGACGCCAGAGTCTCCGCCCTGATCGCGATCGCCGAGCATCGCGTCCGCCTCGTCGACGATGACGACGACCGGGCCCATCGACCGCATGACGCCGAGCACGCGCTCGAGGTTGCCCTCTGTCTCGCCGACGTACTTGCTGCGAAAGTTCTTGAGCACGACCGCCGGGATGCCGATCGAACCGGCCACGCAGGTCGCGAGGAACGACTTGCCCGTGCCGACGGGGCCGCAGAAGAGATACCCCATCGGGACGGTCTCGAGCTCGCCGCGCTTGATGAGCTCGGCGTCGTCGAGGAGGCGCTGCTTCGCCGCCTCGTGGCCGACGACCGTGTCGAGACCCCACTTGGGCTCGACGAACTCGAGCATCCCCTGCGCCTGGCGCTCGATGAGCCGCTTCTTCAGCTCGCGGAAGTAGTTGCGGTCGAGGCGACGGGTGCCCTCGAGCGCCGAGCGCACGAGCACCTCGAGGTCGGTGAGGCCGATGCCGGCCGTCAGCTTGCCGAGCTCGGGCACCGTGTAGTCGGACACGGCGGCGAGGTCCTTGCCGCTCGTCGAGATCTGGGCCGTGAGGAACGCCGCGCGCTCCGCCTCGTCAGGGAGCGGGACCTCGAGCGACGCCACGTGCGGGTTGCCCGTCAGCCGCTCGGCCACGCTGGACAGGCGCGGATCGATCAGCACGAACGCCATGTTCAGCCGCTTGACGTACGGGGAGCTCGCCCAGTTGAGGAGCGTGACGAGGTGCGTCTGCTCCGCGAGGTCGAGGTTGTCGCCGCTCGGCGCGACGTAGCCACAGTGATCGATGATGACGGCCGTGCGGATGCGGTCGTCCGGGTCCGCCATCACGTTCTTCTGCACGAGCAGGTCGATCGCGAGGAGCGCCTTCGTCGGATCGCGGGGCAGGGCGCGCAGGTCGCCGATCCACTTGTTCGCGGTGGCGACCATCTCCTGGAGGCGCTTGCCGTTGCTGCCGGCGGCGCAGCGCAGGCCGCGGGCGAGGTCGTAGTGGATGACGAGGTCCCAGCGGCCGAACAGCTGCTCGGCGAGGAAGTCCGCGAGGCCGACGTAGCGCGTGGCGTCGGCGCGCACGACGTCGAACGTGTTGCCGTGCAGCACGAACGTCGACGTGGTGCCGCTGAAGTAGAGCTCGGCGAGCTTGCCGGCCCACGCCGGGAAGTGGGCGGGGAGCTTCGTCGCGGCGGTCACGCCTTCGGTGCCCGCGAGAACTTTACCGTCACTCATTCAGCCACCTTTCCGGGCGTGCGCGGCGGGCGCGCCGCGATGCCGATGTCGAGATCGAGGATCGAGGGCGTCGACTCCGCCGCGTCGGTGATGCCGGTGATCTTTTGCAGCTCGCGGATGGTCGCCTCGGTCTGCGAGATGCCCTCGGAGATGGCGTCGATGCGGCTGCTCATCTGATCCGGGTCGGTCTCGCCGACGGCCATCTCGGTGACGGCCGCGATCTTGTTCTCGAGCCGCTCGATCTCCGTCGCCACGAACTCGGCGTTATTGCGCGCCTTGACGAAGTTGTCCTTGCGCATCTGCGCGGTCGCGGCGCTGTCCTGGAGCGAGCGCAAGATGCGATCGGCCTCGCGCTCGGCCTCGGGGACGGCCTCCGTGCGCTTGACGATGCGAGCCTTGATGTCGGCGAGCGAGCGCTCGATGCCCGGCTCGTCCGCGGCCTGCAGGAACCGCGTGATCGCCTGCTCGGAGAGGAGCAGCTTGAGGAACACCCACAGCAAGCGATCGAGCGCGGGCGTGCGGAGCTCTGCGTTCGCGCCGCTGGCGTCGGCCGTCTCGCCGCGCACGGCGTTCGCGATCCGCTGCATCTCCACGCAGCGCGCGCGCAGGCGCAAGAACCGCGAGCGCCGCTCGTCCGACAGCGAGCGCAGGACCTCGAGGATCTTGTCCTTCGCCGAGGCCTGCGCCGCCGGCGTCTGCTGCGACGCGCCGCCGGGGACCTTGCCGCCGTCGAGCTCGAAGCGCGCCTTCGCGTCGATCGCGGCCTGGTAGCGCGGCAGGGTCGCCAGGCCGGCAAGGAAGGTCACCTCGGCCGCGGCCACGAGCGGCAGCGCGACGTCGGGGTGGCCGGAGATGATCGCGGCCGCGGCCGCGCCGCCGAGGGCGAGCATGTTCCAGCGGAACAGGAACGCCTCCTTGACGTAGCGCCACATCCCGGCGCGCGGCTTGTCGACCATGGCGACTAGTCCCCCGCCCGGCTGCTCGACTCGAGCTTGTCGATGACGTCGCGGATGCCCGTGACGACCTCCTGGAAGTGCGGATCGCGCTGCATCGCGATCGACGGACGATCCGGCGGCGGGATGCGGATCGTCTGCAGCACGGTGCCGGGCGAGTTCGAGAACAGGAGGATGTGATCGCCGAGGTAGACGGCCTCTTCGATCGAGTGCGTGATGAAGAAGATCGTGGGCGACTGTTCGCGCCACAGCTCGACGAGGTTGTCCTGCATGCGCGTGCGCGTCGGCGGATCGAGCGCGCCGAACGGCTCGTCCATGAGGATGATGCGCGGCTTGAGGATCAGCGTGCGCGCGATGGCCACGCGCTGCCGCATGCCGCCGGAGAGCTCGTGCGGGTACTTGTCGGCGTCGCGCTTCACGGACAGGCCGACCTTCGTGATCCAGTGGCGCGCCATGTCGTGGCGCTCCGCCTTGCCCATGCCCTGGCACTCGAGGCCAAAGGCGATGTTGTCGAGCACGCTGCGGTTGTCGAACGAGGTGTAGTCCTGGAAGACCATGCCGCGGTCGGGGCCCGGCCCCTGGATCGTCTTGCCGTCGACGAGCACGGTGCCCGACGATTGCGGGAACTGCGGGAGGAGGCCGGCGATCATGCGGATCACCGTCGACTTGCCGCAGCCGGACGGGCCGAGGATCGAGACGAACTCGCCGCGGCCCGGGTAGTCCTCGATCGAGAACGAGACGTTCTTGATGGCGGTGAAGCCGCCCGGGTACGTCTTGGTGACGTTGTCGAACACGACGACCTTCGGGTTCGGCGTGGGCTTGCCGAGCGGCTCCACCTTGACGCCGCCGCTCACGCTCGCCGGCATCGGCTTGGGGATCGCGTTCGCCACGGCCTCGAGCTCGGCCGGCTTGAGCGGCGCCTTCGCGGCCGCCGCGACCACGGCGGCCGTCTCGGCGGGCAGGTCGCGCTCGGCGAGCTTCGCCTCGTCCGCCTCGAAGGCAGCGAGCGCCGCGGCCGCCGCCACCGGGTCCTCGGCGACCGGCGCGGGCGTCCCTTTTTCGGGGGCGCCTCCGCCGGCGGGGCCGGTGCCGGTCCCGCCGGGCATGTCGCTCGCGTGGTGGGGCGGCTTCGTCGTGCCGTCGTCGTCGGGCTTCGACATGTTAGAGGTCTCGCCTCCACGCGAACACGCCGCGCTGGATCGTACGGAGCAGCAGATCGAGCCCGAAGGCCACGCCCGCGATGATGAACAGGAGGACGTACACGTTGCCTGACTTGCCGAGGCGCTGGCTCGTGGTGATCGCGTGGCCGAGGCCGTGATCCACGCCGATGTCCTCGGCGAGCATGATGTAGCCGAGCGCGAGGCCGACCTGGAACCGGATGCTCGTGACGATGTCCGGCACGGCGAGCGGCACGAGCACCTTGCGGATGATCTGCAGCCGCGACGCGCCGAGCGTCAGCGCCGTCTCCACGTAGCGCTCCGGCACCAGCGCCACCGCCTTCATCGTGTCGCTGAACACGAACGCCACGAGCGCGAAGAACAGGAACATCACGCGCTGCTCCTGGCCGATGCCGAACAGGATCAGCATGAGCGGGAGCAGGGCGCCCATCGGGATCGAGCGCAGGAAGATGACGAGCGGGGCCAGGAGCGCGGCGGCGGCGCGGTTCGCGCCGGCGAGGAGGCCGAGCGAGACGCCGACCACCGCGGCGAGACCGACGCCGAGAAAGACGCGCTCGAGAGAATCGACGATCGAGTCGACGAGGTCCGGCACCTCGAACTCGTGGAACGACGGCCCCGGCGGAGGCAGCTTCGCCGGCGACACCATGGGCTCGTCGCCGCGGGTAACGAACCACCACGCGAAGCCGAGCACGAAGATCATGACGAGCCCCAGGACGAGCCGGGCCGCGGGCGGCGGGTCCGCGCGCAGCGTCTTCCACCACGCCGGCGGCGGCGGGAGCCCGAGCGGCGGGACCGCCTCCGCTTTCGCCTTCGGCGCTGGCTCCGCTTTCGCCTTGGATGCCGGCGCGGGCTTCGCCGTCGGCTCGGCCGCGGGCTTGGTCGTTGGCGGGGGCTTGTCAGCCACTACTGGGCCTCGGCGGGCACGACCTTGATCTCGACGCGCCGGTTCTTGGCGTGGTTGTCGGGATCCTTGGGGTCCGCGGGCTTGTCCCAGCCGTAGCCGGCGGTGATGAACTGGTTCGGGTTCATCTTCTTGAACTTGTTCAAGAGCGCCTGCTTCACCGAGTTCGCGCGGTTCAGCGAGAGCTCGCGCACCAGGTTCTCGTCCGCGCCGCTGTTGCGCATCGACGCGTCCGTGTGGCCGCTGATCTGGATGCGCGCCGCGCCGAACGTGCCGGCGAGCTTGCCGATGTCCTCGAGCGTGTTGTCGACGTTGGTGTCGTACGGGACGTCGGGGCCGCCCGCCGCGTTCGGGACCTTCTTCGACAGATCGAACGAGTTCGGGAAGAAGTTGATCGTGACGGTCTTCGTGAGGACCGCGTTCTCCACGTTGACCTCGACGTTCGAGGTCGGCGTGAACTTGAACTCGTACTCGTTCTTCGATGCCTGGTACTTCGGGTCCGTGCCGAGCTTCTTGATGACCGAGAAGTCCATGATCTGGTCGAATGGGACCTTCGTCTCGACCGCTCGGATCGCCTTGTAGAGCAAGAACGCCGTGTTGTACGTGCGCTCGAAGTTCGTCGGGTTGTTCTGGTTCAGGAAGAAGTCGCGGTTCTCGGCGTAGTTGCACCAGTGCGCGTCGCCGAGCATGCCGGCGCCCGTGCCCTTGGGCAGGCTGTAGAACTCGTCCATCAGATCGCCCACGCCGGTCTGCTTCGCCTTGTCGGCGGTGAGCTCGTCGGTCGCGTCGAGGATGCCGCGCACGAGGCCCTCGATGATCTCCGGGTTGTCACGCGCGAAGTCGGCGCGCGCGAACCACACGTCACCGATGAGGCGGTTCGCGGTCTGCGTCGAGAGCAGGAGCTTGTTGCCCGAGCCCGTCTTCGTCAGGTTGTAGATGTCGGGCGACCACGAGACGGCCGCCGAGATGCTCTTGTCGCCGTTGAACGCCGCCGCGGCCTGGAACGCGTCGCCCGTGAACTTCATGTTCACTTCCGACGGCTGGACGCCGCCGTTCAGGAGCACGTTGAGCAGGAAGTAGTGCGAGGGCGAGTACTGCGCGAGCGTGACCGTCTTGCCGCGGAGGTCGCCGACGTTCTTGATGCCCTCGCGCGCGACGATGCCGTCACCGCCGTTGCTCCAGTCGATCTGCTGGAACACGCGCGGGGTGAGGCGGGCGTCCTTCTTGAGCCGCTCCACCACGAGCGGCAGCATGTCGACCGTCGCCCAGCCGACGTGCACGTCACCGTTCGCGTAGACCGTCGCCATCTTGGTCGGATCGTCGACGAGCACGAGCTCCACCTGGAACTCGCCGCCCTTGCCGTCCTTCCAGATCTTCCCGGCCTTGTTGCCGTGGTTCGCCCAGATGATCGGGGCCCAGCCGGCCCACACGTTCACCGCGAACTTCACGACGCGCGGCTTGCCGAGCGCCTTGTAGTCCGAGGCCTCCTTGATCTCCGCGAGGCGCGACGCCGGCTCGAACGTGTACTCCTTGACCGTCGTGACGCCGTTGCCGTCCGGGCTCTCGGCCTGCGTGGCCGAGCCGTTGCTGCCGCCGGCCTGGTGCTTGATGTCAGAGATGTTGATGTTGTCGCCGCTGCCCTTGGCGCCGCCGCCGTCGTCCTTGCCCCTCATCCGCATGACCGCGAAGCCGACCAGCGCGGCGACGACGACGAGGATCGCGATGAAGAATGCCGGTTTCGGCTTGTTACCCGCCATGACTACGCCTTCTCCGTTTCGGTCGCCGGCTGCTTGGCGGGCGCTTCCTCGGCCGGGCCGAGGTCCTTGTTCGCCTGCGCCACGGGGGTGGTCTCCGGCGCGCGCATCCCGAGCTCGACCTCGAGATCCTTGAGCGCGTCGTCGGCCATCGACTGCTCCATCTTCTCTTCGGCCGCGATGTGATCGATGCCCTCCGCGGACAGATCCGACGCGACGCGCGCCTTGCCGCGGTTCGCGTCGATCTTGCCCTGGATGATCGACTCGAGCTGACCGAAGTCCGTCGTGACGTCCATGTTGAAGCTCTGCGTGAGCTTCGCGACCTCGGCCTCGGCCGAGCTCATCTTCAGATCCGCGTCGTACTTCGAGATCTTGTCCTTGACGTCGACGAGCTTCTTGTTCGCGAACTGGATCTTCTTGAGGTTGTTTTGATACGCGCCCTCGTGCATCGCGAGCTGCGCCTGGTTCTCGGCGAGGGTCGCCTTCGCCTTGGTCAGGCGCAGCGCGAAGCTCGCGGCCGTCTCGCGGTCGCCGGACTTCAAGTACGCCTTGGCCTGGGCCGTCAGCTTGGCCGTGTTGGCCTCGCCGTCCTTGACCTGGCGGCCCACGCGCTCGACGAGGCCGCGATACTGCTCGAGGCCGACGCGGCCTTCCTTGAGCTGCTCGACCGCCATGTCGTACTCGTACTGCATCTGGGCGATCGGATCGGCCTCCCAGAAAAAGTTGGCGAGCTTGTTCATCTGGGCCCGCATCGCGCCGAAAAACTTTCCGAAGATCATCGTCGTCCCTCCGCGGGCCATCGACCCAGGAACCCCGACGTTACGGGCGGGAGCGGCGGCGCTCAACCGCCCGGCGCGCCTAAAACCTAAAAGACGATCTGGAGCTGCAGCCCGATCACGACGCCGAATTCGTGCTCGCTGCGATAGCGATGCCCGACGAGGTCGATGCCCGGGGCGAACGCCGGGTTCACTTCCCGCGTGCCGGGGTTGACGACGTCGTTCTTGTCCGCCTCGCAGCCGGTGGTCACCGACCCGGTGCACGTCGGGAGGTCGACGCCGGAGTCGGCGAACGTGATCGCGTGGTCCGTCTTGACGACGACCTCGCCCATCGCCGAGAGGCGCACGTGCTTGCCGAGCTCGGCGCGCAGCGCGGCGCTGGCCGCGACCTCGAGGTAGTTCTCGACGTTCGTGATACCGGGGTGCGAGGTGTCCTGGCGGCCGGGCATCGTGGGATCGGCGTCGAGGACGAGCGGGTTGCCGGCCGTGCCCTTGTCGCCCGCGAGCTGGAACACCTCCCACATCTCCGTGTAGTCGCGGCCCTCGAAGTGGCCGACGATGCGGCTGCCGAGGTCGATCGAGAGCCGGTTCTCGGCGAGCTTGTCGTCGACGGCGGCGGCCTCGAAGCCGACCGAGACGCCGGCCTTCTGGCCGAGCGCGACGTTGGTCGAGCCGAAGCCCGGGTCCTGGAACGGCGAGCTCGACGTCACGCCGATCGGCGCCTGCCAGAACAGCTCGAAGTGCGGCTCGGCCCAGCCGATCTTCTTGTCGAAGGTGGTCCACAGGCGGACCTCGTGGACGCCGCGCCCGACGCTGGTGTTGCCGCCCGGGTTCGCGGGGTCGATCGCCTGCACGGATCCGACGGCGATACGGACCTCGCCGCCGATCTTCCACGTCGGCTTCGTGGGATCTCGCCGCTGGTTCATCAGCGCCGCGCCGACGCCGAGGTGGAGCTGGTCGATGCCGTGCCGCGTGGCGCCGCGGAAGATGTCATCGTCGACGAGCGGGCCGCCGTTCGTCTGCGCGTTGTAGCCGGCGCTCGGCAAGAAGCCGTCCGCGAGCGTGGAGCTGTGCGCGCGATCGACGCCGCTGTCGAGCTGGAGCTGGCGAGCCTGGGCGAGGACGACAGGCAGCGCGAGCGTGAGCCAGGTGTCGTGGTAGATGCCGACGTCGACGCGCGGCGTGAGCGTGTGCTCGAACTGATGGAAGACGAGATCCTTGTGGGCCACGATCGGCGAGAGCGGATCCTGGCTCGCGTCGCCCACGCGCTCGCGGGCGATGGTCGATTTGTCGAGCTCGTACGCGTAGTCGAACGTCACGTCGGCCGCGCCGCCGGAGGGCACCACGGACGCCGGGTTCGCGTGCGCCGCGCGGG
>JANXOM010000177.1 GCA_025353585.1 Deltaproteobacteria bacterium | reverse complement strand
GCCGCGCGGCGTGCTGCGCGCGAGCCCGCACGGCGCGACGACGGCGGCCGGCAAGTTGCCGGGGAGCGCGGCGAGGCGCGCGGGCGCGTCCGCGATCCGGCGCTCGGCGGCGGCCTGCGCCACGGCGTCGCCGGCGAAGTCCGGGTGATCGGCCGGCTTCCACCACTTGAGGACGCGGCCATCGCCCAGGTCGTAGACCTCGGCCTCGCCACCCTGCCCGAGGAGCGCGGCGGGCTGGAGCTCGAAGCGCGCGTCGTCGATCCACGCGGCGCGGCTCACGACGGGAGCTCCCAGCGCAGCGCGGCGACGGCGCAGTCGTCCTGCAGCGGGGCGGGCGCGCGGACCACGCGGCGCGCCTCCCAATCGATGCGCTCGCCGCTGCGCGCGAGGAGCGCGAGGTGGCGACGAAGCGCATCGGGGCGCGCGAGGGCGGGCGCAGAAAACGCGGCGAGCACCGGCGCCGGCGCGTCCTCGCCGATCAGATCGACCACGCCATCGGTCGCGATGACCACGCTGCCGCAGCTCCCCGGCACCACGACCAGCTCCGCCGCCCGCGGCTCGCCGAGGAGGTCGTACGCGAGGTACGGCGGCGCGTTGTCCGCGAACGGCCCCAGGACGCATGCGGACGAGGCGCCGAGGGCGTACGCGCCGTCGCCGAGCGCCCACACGGCCACCTCGTCGCGCGTCACCGCCGCCGCGACGATCGTGAACAGAAAGCCATCGCGCAGCGCCGCCTCGCGGTCGCCCGCGAACGTCTCCAGCAGCGCCGCGAGCGCCGCCCCGCACTCCGCCCGCACCGCGCGCCAGAGCTCCGCGTCAGCCGCCGCCGCGCCCCGCCCGAGTCGCCGCGCCAGGGCCCCGAGGACGAGCTGCACGCCGAGGCGCGCCCCGAGCTCCGAGCCGACCTCGGACCCGCAGCCATCGCACACGACGACCGCCGCCGCGTCCGCGCCGAGCCACGCGCCCACCGCGTCCTGCCCGTTGCGCGCGGCGCGCAGATGACGCGCGCCGGCGACCGCCGCCGTCGCGCATGTCCACTTCGTGTTCATCTAACACCACGATGGTGTCGTATGAACACGATGTCAAGGACCGAAGATTGATCCGCGCTCGCATTTCCGTCGCCCACCGTCGGGAATCTGAGGATCGCCGCCGCCGGCCCTCGTGATCTCGCGCCCTTGCGCTGGCACCTACCTTGCTCACCTACCCAGCCAATGCGTCTAGCCTCGCTCTTCCTGCTCACCGCAGCGCTGCTCCCCGCGGCCTGCTCCGATGGCGACAAGGGGCGAACGCCCGGCCAGACCACGTTCCTCTCCGCCCCGATGGCGCGGAACGGCGGCGGCCTGGCGAACGGCGGCGAGGACAGCGGCGCCGGCGGCACCACGCCCACCGCGGGCGCGCCGAGCAACCCCGGCTCCACGCCGCGCTCCGTCCAGGAGACGGACCTCTACCGCCTCGAGGGCAACCGGCTTTACTACCTGAACGGCTACCGCGGCCTGATGGTGTTCGACGTCACGAACGTCGACCAGCCGAAGCTCCTCGGTCGCTCGCCGATCTTCGGCTCGCCCGTCGACATGATCGTGCGCAACGGCGTCGCGACGGTCGTCGTCGCCGACTGGTACGGCGCCCTCGACGACGGCGAGCCGTTCTACGGCTCGATCGTCCGCGGCCTCGACGCCTCCGATCCGACGAACATCCGCGTCCTCGGCGAGGCCAAGCTCGGCGGCTGGGTGCGCGACGACCGGGTGGTCGGCGACGTCATCTACGCCGTCAGCGAGGACTACGGCTACGGCTACGGCTGGGGCTGGGGCTACTACGATAACGGCACGAGCGCGAACACCGAGTCCGTCATCGTCTCGTCCGTCAACTTCGCGAACAAGCAGATCAGCGCCGTCGGCAACACGCGCTTCGATGGCTACGCCGGCGTGTTCAACGTGACGCCGAATTCGATCTTGCTCGCGCACCAGACCGGGACCTACGACAGCAACACGAGCGAGCTCGTCTATCTCGACATCTCCGACCCCGCCGGCGCGATCGTCCAGCGCGGCGTGCTCCCCGTGAGCGGCACCGTGCAGGGCTGGGGCGCCGACAACGGCCGCTGGAACCTCGACTTCGCCGACGGCAAGACGGCCCACGTCATCGGCCAGCACTACAACTACGGCACCGGCGGCCAGGGCTACACGCTCTCCACGGCGGACTTCTCGAACCCCGACGCGCCGACCCTCGCGTCCGCCCTCGACATCCAGGCGCCCGGCTGGTCCGTCACCGCGCGCTTCGACGCGGGCCGCATGTACCTGTCGCCACAGGACGGGTGGTACGACGGCACCGACTCCACGCCGTTCCAGGTCTACGACCTGACGAACAGCGCCGCGCCGTTCATGGCCGGCACGATCCAGCTCGCCGGTGAGATCTGGAACATCCTGCCCGCGCCGCAGTCGCGCATCTTCGCCCTCGGCGAGGACTACGCGGACAACACCGGCAACGTCTCGCTCCAGTACCTCGACGTCACGAACCCGGCCGCGCCGCAGCTCCTCGGCACGTCGGAGTTCGGCTCGGGCTGGGCGTGGACCCCTGCCGCCGGCACGTTCAAGGCCTTCACCATGGACGCGGCCAAGGGCCTCGTCGTCCTCCCGTTCTCGGGCTGGGACTACACCACCGACAAGTATAACAACGGCCTCCAGCTGATCGAGTTCACGCCGACCACCGAGACCACGGCCGGCGCGGCGCAGACGCGCGGCTGGGTCGAGCGCGGCATCTTCGTCGGCAACCGCCTCGTCTCGCTGTCGGACCTCGCGCTCTCCGTCGTCGACTACACGAACCCGGCCACGCCGGGGGTCGTCACCGAGCTCACCCTCGCGCGGAACGTCATCACCGCGCAGCCGACGGGCACCGCCATCGCCGAGATCTCGTCGGACTGGTGGGACAACGACGTCACCTCGTCGCAGGTCCGCGTCCTGCCGCTCGCGCAGGCCGAGGAAGCGACCGACACGTCCGCCGTGCCGACCCTCACCGTCGACGGCATCGGCGCGCAGGTCTTCACGTATCACCAGTACGCGTACATCGTGACGAGCGTCCGCACGGCCACGCCCTGCGATAACTCGGGCGGCTACAACTGCTACCAGCGCGCGCAGCAGGTCCAGGTCGTCGACCTCGGCAACGGCGCGGCCACGCTGCTCGGCAAGATCACCCTGCCCGTCGACCCGTGGAACTACTGGGGCTGGGGCTGGGGCGGTTGCTTCTGGTTCGACTGGTGGAACGGCGGCGAGGTCGTGCAGGTCGACGACACCGCGCTCGCCTTCCGCCGCTGGGAGCCGGTCTACGACAGCGCCGGCAACTACGTCGACACCAACAGCAAGCTCTACGTCGTCGACGTCTCGAACCCGAACGCGCCGAGCCTCGCCTCGACGACCATCGTCAACGACGGCAACGCATGGTGGGGCAACATGAAGGTCGTCGGCGACACGCTGTACACGACACACTACGAGTGGATCGACAGCCCGAACGACACGAACGGCTGGGTCAAGTACTACGTCGACCGCATCGATCTCACCGACCGCTCGCACCCCGTCGTCGGTACGAAGGTCAACGTCCCCGGCCTCCTCGTCGGCGGTGACGCGGCGGACCCGAGCACGATCTACACGATCGACTACCGCTGGGAGGACGGCAACGACATCGCGATCAACGACTTCGACGTCCTCCACCTCGACGGCAACACGGCCGAGCTCCGGTCGCAGACCGAGCTCGATGGCTGGGTCGGGAACACCTTCGTCGTCGGCAACACCGCCTACATGAGCTCGGAGATCTACAGCTGGAACAACCCGAGCCAGACGCAGCCGGTCATCTCGCTCCACGCGATCGACGTGAGCGACCCGAGCCACCCCGTCGACCGCGTCGCGAGCGACGCCTCGCACGGCTGGGGCTGGCTCCTCCAGGTCCAGGGCGATCGCGCCCTCGTGACGTCGGGCTGGAGCGGCGGCGGCCTCGACATCTACCGCCTGCACCCGGACCACGCGCCGACGTTCGAGCAGACGGTGCGCACGCGCGGCTGGTGGATCAACGGCGTCTCGCGCCAGGGCAACGACCTGTACCTGTCGAGCGGCTACTGGGGCGTGCAGAAGGTGCACCTCCAGTAGAGCGAGCGGAGGCGCTTACGGCTGACCGGGGCCAGACCCGGGCACGTAGGCGTGGTCCCACGGGCCCGAGGGCGTCTCCGATCCCGGGACCGACGACGTTCACGGTTCCGCAGGAATGCCTGGCCTACGGCGCGAGGCGCGCGCGCGACCAGCCCGCGGGGCCGAGGGTGTACTGCACGCGGTCGTGGAGCCGGGACGTCTGTCCTTGCCAGAGCTCGACGGCATCGGGCACGACGCGGTAGCCGCCCCAGGTAGCCGCCCGCGGGACCTCGCCCGGATGCGCGGCATCGACGGCGGCGACGAGCGCCTCGAGCTCCGCGCGAGAGCCGATCGGCTGCGATTGCGGCGAGGCGTTCGCGCCGAGCTGGCTGCCGCGCGGCCGCGACGCGAAGTACGCGTCGGACTCGGCGGCGGTGACGCGCTCGATGCGCCCTTCGATCCGGATCTGCCGGTGCATCGGCTCCCACCATAGACACAGCGCCGCGTACGGATGCGCCGCGAGGTCGTGCCCCTTGCGCGAGTCATAGCTCGTGAAGAACGTGAACCCGCGGGCGTCGATGTCCTTCAAGAGGACGATGCGGGCCGCCGGCCGTCCGCGCCCATCGACGGTGGCGAGGGTCATCGCGTTCGCCTGCTTGATCTGACCCGCGATCGCCGCGCCCAGCCAGCGCCGGACCTCGACGATCGGATCCGGATCACACGCCTCCGGCTCGAGGAGCTGCCCGGCGTACTGCTCCCCGAGGCGCCACAGCTCGTGGCTCACGGGTGGTGCCCGTGCTCGCCGTGCTCGCCACCCTCGCCGCCGCCCGACGCCTCGAGCGCGCCGTGGAAGCCCTCGTGCACGCGCTTGAGGGCGGGCTCGAAGGCAACGGCGTCTTTCTTGGCGCAGGGATCCTTGAGCGCGGCGGTCGCGTCGACGAGCTCCTTCGTCGCGGCCGCCCACTTCGCGGCGTCGGCCTTCGCGGCCGGCGTCGACTTCACGACGGCGTCCGCCTGCGCCTGGAGCGCGGGGACGGCGGCGCACGTGTCGGCGGTGCGCTTGTCGCCCTTGTCGGCGTGCCACAGCGGCTTGATCAGATCGTGGAACTTCGCGAGCTCCGGCGGCATGGCCATCTCGTGCTCGCCGCCGTGCTCGCCGTGCTCGCCCTTCATGCCGGGGCCATCCGGTGTTTTTGCGACGGCCGCCGAGCCATTGTCGACGGTCGCCGGGGTCGCCGGGGTCGCCGGGGTCGCCGGAGCCGCCGTGGCCGCCGGGGCGGCCGGATCGGCCTTCTTGCAGGCGCCGGCGAGGGCGACGGCCATCACGAGCGCGGAGATCGTCCTGTGCGTCATGACGTCGCTTTCGCACGCGTGCGACGAAGCCGTCAAGTGGGCCTGCTAGACTGGCGCGCATGGACCTCTACGTCGTTCGTCACGCGGTGGCAGAGGAGCCCGCGCCCGGGGTCGCCGACGCTGACCGCGAGTTGACGCCCGACGGCGTCCGCAAGCTCCGCCGGGCCATCCGCGGCATGCGCGCCCTGGACCTGCGCTTCGGCCGCGTGCTCTCGAGCCCGTGGCGTCGCGCCGTCCACTCGGCCGAGCTGCTCGGCGTGCTGGTCGACGAGCCGAGGCCGATCCTCACGTCGCTGCTCACCAGCTCGCCGCGCGCGGAGTTGCTCGCGCAGATCTCCGAGGCGACCGCCGGGAGCCAGCGCGGCACCGTCGTCGTGGGCCACGAGCCGTGGCTCGGCGAGCTCGTCGCGTGGCTCGCGTTTGGCGACGCGCGGTTCGGCGAGGCGCTCGATCTGAAGAAGGCCGGCCTCGTGTGGCTCTCCGGCACGGCCGTCCCGGGCGGCATGATGATCCGCGCGATGCTGCCGCCGAAGCTGTTGCGCGCCGTCCGCTAACGTAGCGCGCGCATGCCCTTCGCGCGGCGCAGGTCGTTCACGCAGCGCGCGACCTGATCGTCGTGCAACAGCAGCTTCGACATCGCGCCCGTGGTGATGCCGAGCCGCTGCGCCGTTGCCGCGATCTCGAGCCCGCCCGCGACGAGCAGGTCGAGCAGCTCGGCCATCGCCGCCCAGTAGGTCCCGGTCACCTTGGTCTTCGCGCCGAGCGGCGCCGTGCCGCCCGCGACGAGCGCGGCCAGGCGCGCCGAGGGCGGCGCGTCGAGCGTCACCGGCTCGCGGACCTCGAGCGCGATCGCGCTGCGCAGCCGCCGCACGGCGTGGTGCTTGTTCTCCGACTGCGAGCGGCTGTCCTCGCCGATCGCCATGACGCCGGTCAGCTTGTGGCGCAGCCGCACGCCGCTGTCGGTCTTGTTGCGGTGCTGTCCGCCCGGCCCCGACGCGCGATAGCGATCGACCTCGCACTGCGCGATCAGCTGATCGTCGCTCGTGAGCAGATAGTCCGCGCGCGGCACTAGTTCGTGCCAGGCGGCGGCGGCGCCTCGGCCGGCTTCGCCTTGCCCGGCGGACCTTCGCTCGGGATCATGTAGACGTCCACGCCGGCGTGCTCGCCCGCGCGGCCGTACTCGACGCGCGCGATGCCCTGCCCGACCGCGCCGACGAGCTTCTCGAGCTTCTTGTCGACGACCGCGCTCGCGCCCGCCGCGAACGCCGCCGCATCGGCGAACGACGCGCCCGGGGCGATCGCCGCGAGCCGCGCGATCTTGCCACCGCGGATCCGGCATGCGAGCCCGAACGCCGGGATCGTCGTCGCGCGCAGCTGCTCGAGCAGCGCGTCCGGCAGCGGCGCGCCCGTCAGCGCCGCGAACGCGCCCGAGAGCGCCTCGACCTTGGCCGGCACGTCCGCGCCCGGCACCGCGAGCTCGATCTCGCTGTACGGCTCCTCGCCGATCGACTGCGTGAACCGCTCGATGCGCGCGATGCCGTGCGCCTCGACCCAGCCCTTGAGCTGGTACTTCGCCTCGTGCGTGCCGAACAGCCCCTCGACCTTGGCCCAAGGCTGCGGATCGACGAAGTGCCAGCCGGTGATCACCTTGCCGCCCCACACGCCGATCCACGAGCCGACCTGCGCCGGCTCGAGCGTCTCGCCGAGCTGATCGAGGATCGCGGCGTCGCTCTTGGCGATGTTGCACAGCTTGAAGTAGTCCGCCATGCGCGGGACGAAGCCGCGCGGATCGCCCCACGCGCCCCACCACACGCGGCGTAGATCGCTGCCGAGCATCGCGAGGTACTGCGGCGCGTCGGCGCCGTCCGGCATGTCGGCCGGCGTGGGGATGTGCTCGAGCCAGCGGTCGAGGTGGATGTCCATCCACTCGTCGATGATCGTCAGCTGCGACAGGCTGATCTGTAGATTCAGCCGGACCGACAGCGCCCGCTGCAACGCGGACTCGAGCGCGTTTCCCATCATGTTGCCGGTGATGTTACGCCCGTCCGGTCGGCTCGTTCTTGATCCGGGGCAGCAGCATCGTGAAGTTGCACGGCCGGTGGCGGCTATCGAGCTGGGACACGAGGATCTTGTCGACCCCGGTGCGGACGCCGCCCGTCGAGCCCGGGAGCAGGAACACGTACGTCTGCCCGCACAGCGCGGCCTCGGCGCGGCTCTGGATCGTCGACGTGCCGATCTCCTGGAAGGAGATCCAGCGGAACAGCTCGCCGAACCCGGGGATGGGCTTGGTCACGAGCGGCGCGAGGGCCTCGGGGGTGACGTCGCGCGGGGTGACGCCGGTGCCGCCGGTGGCGATGACGACCTCCACCTCGGGGTCGGCGATCCACGCGGCGAGCTGCGCGCGGATGAGGAGCTCGGAGTCGATGACGAGCTTGCGCGCGACGATGCGGTGGCCGGCGGCGCCGAGCGTGTCGACGATGTACTGGCCCGAGGTGTCGGTCGCCTCGGTGCGGGTGTCCGAGACGGTCAGGACGGCGATGTTCGCGGGATAAAAGTCGGCGGTGGCCATCGATTCGCAGCCTAGCAAACATCGGTTATCGCGGCGCTAAACCGCGTTCGACGCGCCGCGTTAGGAGGTGTCATTGGCGCTCTGACGCAGCGCGTCTTACGGTGGCGCCATGGCGAATCACAACCACAAGCACGACAAGCAGCAGCACGACAAGCCCGCCCTCGTCGCGACGGCCACGGCCGCCGCGACCCCGGACGACACTCGCGCCGTCATTGTCCCCGCCGTGCTCCACTTCGCGCTCGACCTGGTCGACCGGGGGCAGATCACGGCGATCGGCGCGCTGCACGACGCGCGCACCGAGATCCGCGTCGCGGTCGACGGCGGCCTCGAGCTGGCCGACAAGGCCAGCGCAGCGGCGCTGCGGTTCGCGCGCAAGCTCGCGCAGCGCGTGGATGACCTCGCGGCCGAGAGCCTCGGCGGCGCCGAGCGCGTGCTGACGTCCACGGTCGCGAGCGTGCGGTCGTCCGCGATCGCGGCCGCCGCGCGCCTCGGCGAGCGCGAGTTCAGCGCGCAGATCGCCCCGCCCGTCGTCGCGCAGGCCTAACCCCGGCGGGGGGACGGTGTAACACTTGTCAACCGCTCCCCGTTATTAAACTCAACAGTTTCAAATGTTTAGATGGGGACGGTGTAACACTTGTCCGGTCTCATCGCGTCACGAGCTGGCAGGCCGTGTCTTTGCCGGAGCGCCTGGCCAAGGTTCCATGTGTTACACCGTCCCCGGTCAAGCACCTGACATTGTGGGACTTTTCAAAATCAGCGCGGTTGACATGTACTACACCGTCCCTCGCCGGGGTCAGTCGTGGGTCTGGACGGGGACGGGGGTGCCGTCGTCGTCGAAGACGTCGCCCGTGGAGTCGAGGGTTGTCTGCGTGCTCTTCAAGATCGGGCAGCCGAAGAAGCTGTTGCGCCCGAAGCGGTTCGCGCGCGTCGTGACGGTCAGCGCCGCGCCGCCCTTGTGCGCGAAGTTGAAGGTGCAGCCGCCGCCGTCGGCCCAGTTGCCCGCGATGCGCAGGTTCGTCACGAGCCCGAAGTCCTGCGTCACCTGGATCGCCGAGTTCTGCGACTTGGCCGAGACCAGCTGGTTCCCGGTCACCTCGATGTTCGCGCCGCCGAGGATCTGGATCGCGTCGTTGTGGGTCGCGCCGCCGTGCTGGTTCGGGTCCGACGCGAAGCTCACCATGTCGTGCACGTAGCTGCATTGCACGACCGCGTTATCGCCGAGCTTCATGCCGTCGACGCCGCCGTGCACGTTGACGCGCGTGATCGACGCGTTCGACGCGCTGATCCCATCGACGTCGACCGACGGCGTTCCGATCGCCACCTCGCTGTCCGTGATCACGATGTCGGTGCCGGACTTCACCCGGATCGCTGCCGTCGTCGCCGTCGTCGCCGTCGCCCGCACGACCGACCGCGAGACCGTCACGTGGCTCGCCTCGATGATCAGGAACCCGTGAATGTCCTGCCCATCGATCACCGTGCCGTCCACCTTCACGTCGACATCACCGTCGACCTCGGTGAGCGCCACCCCCACCGGTACACCCGTGTTCGTGTCGTCGGGCTTCGCGCTCCCGCACCCTGCGCGACCGCCGCCATCGCTCTGCCCCTTCCCGTCGCCGTTGCCATCGCCGCGCGGACCATCAGAGGCCACGCCGTTCGACGAGCACGCCGCGAGCATCATCGCCATCGTCGACGCCGGGACCCGCCAGCGATTCCCCATCTCACCAGTCTATCGCATCACGCCGCCCCCACCGCACCGACCGCCGCCAGCAGCGCGCCCCACGCCGTCGCCGTGATCCACAGCGGCATCCGCTTGCCCGCGGCGCGCACCGCGACGAGCGCGTCGGCCTCGCCCCCGGTCGTCCGCGTCGCCCGATACGTGCGCGCGATCCCGCCGAGCACCCACAGCCACGCGGCCGCAAAGGGCGCGAGCGCGAGCAGCCAGCCGCTCGGCTGCCCCGCGAGCCGCCCCCCGAGCCCGAGCCCGACGCCCGCCCCGCCCAGTCCGACGAGCAGCGCGCTCAGCCCCAGCGTCCCGCGGAGCCCGAGCGCGATCGCCGACGTGCGGATGCCGTTGTCGCGATCCTCCGGGAGATCCTCTGCCGTGTTGACGAGGACGATCCCCTGCTGCAGCGCCCCGTACGCCGCGAACAGCGCGACCAGCCCCGGGGAGACGGTCGCCCCGACCACCCGCGCCACCAGCAGCATCGGCCCGACGAAGATGACGAGCCACAAGGTCACGATCTGGTACGGCCCGCGCGACTTGAGCCACAGCGGCCGGAGCGAATACTGCACGCCGAGCACGAGCCCGCCGACGACGAGCGCGAAGATCTCCGGCCGACCACGCGCGTGCGCCAGGTACGCCGCGAGCCCGAGCGCGGCGGCCGCGCTGGCGCCGATCTGCAGCTGCACGCCGCGCACGCCGAGCCCGCGCACCGCCTCGGAGAGGTGCGTCTTGTACACCGCGTCGAGATCGCGGTCGGCGAGGCAGTTCGCCATGTCGCCGACGTGGAACAGCAAGAAGAACAACGCCACGAGCGGCCCCATCAGCCCGAGAGAGAGTTGCGCGCCGCCGCCGCGCACCGCCAGCAGCGCCGCGATCGCGAAGACCGGGATCTCGGCCGCCATGAACTCCGGCCGCCGGATGCGCAGCGAATCGCGCACCGCATCGCGCCACGTCCGCTCGGGGCCGTGGACGTTCACGCGTTGCAAGTGGCGCGGCGCCGAGCCTGCGAACGGCCGCCGCCCGTGCACGAGCGCGTGGTTGTCGGCGACGACGAGGTCGCCGCTCGTCCAGCGATGCACGACGACCGCACGCGGATCACCGAGCGCCGCTCGCAGCGCCGTGATCTGCCCGGCGGACTCGAGCGGCGCGACTCCCTCGGCGACCACGCTGACCGGGTTGGTGTCGTCGACGGGCTCGGCGAACCGCAGGACCGTCTCGCCCGTGTACGGATGCCGCGCCACCACGGGCGCGACGACCTTTCCGCCGTAGTGCACGATGCGCTCGGTCCGGTAGCGGAAGCGCAGGGCGCGCCAGCGGTCGCGCGTGGCGTCGTCGGCCGCGGCCCAGACGCGCGTCGTATCGACGAACACCGTCTCGCCGCCCGCGTCAGGCGGTGGCGCGGCCACGCACTGGAAGCACAGGTACCGTGGCGCGCGCGGCGTGAACGCGCCGTCCCAGTGCAGCGGCACGGCGCGCGGCGTGTAGAGGTAATTCGCCGCATCGGGCAGGACGCGCAGCTCGTTGACCGCGCCGAAGCTCCACGCTTGGAGCGGCCCGAGGCGGCCGAACGCGAGAGGGAGCTCGCGCTTGGGCAGCGGGGCGGCGCCGCGGATGACAACGAGCCGGTGCGCGGCGACCCACGCGTGGATCTGTTCCGGTTCGAAGGTGGCGAACGGCGTCCCCGCCGGCACCTCGACGAGGACGCCGAACGGCGCGAGCGGTGTCAGCACGGGCGTCATGCGGGCACCTCGAGGTGCGACGGGCGGCCGTCGATCTCCACGAGCACGCCGCCGCGAGCCTCGCCGACAGCGCGCTTCACGAGCTCGATGCGATCGCCGGCGACGAGCACGCAGCCGTGCCACGGCGTGAGCCACGCGTCCTCGGTGGGGAGCAAGTGGATGCCGATCTTGTCCGAGATCTCCGGCTGCGGATGGATCGACAGGCGCACGGCGCGCGGGAACACGGCGGCGACGAGGCGGCCCCACGCGACGCTCCGGCGGACGACCTCGTGCGCGCGCTCCCGCGTGACCTTCTGCGCGTGGCTGCGAGACTGGTCGGGGTGGAGCCCCTGCTCGTCCTCGGTGAGGAAGCGATGAATGCCATCGAGCTGCACGCGCTGCGCGGGCGACGGCGACGCGTCCTCGGGCGGGCCGGCGTACCGCGCGAGGAGCAGCTTGCGCGCCTCGGCGGGCGTGACGTCGAACGCATCCGCGAGGCCGAAGATGCGAATCCGCCCGCCGCCGAGGGCGGTGATGCTCGCCTCGAGCGCCGCTCGATAGCGGACGACGTGCTTGTCGGGAACGTCGACGATGTCCGCGAACACGTGGCCGTCGGAGCACACGATCAAGCGCGCGCCGGGCGGGTAGATGGCGCCGATCTCGGCGCAGAGCGCGGCGAGGGAGCGGAGAGCGAGATCCTCGGCGAGATCGGGCAGCGCGCCGAGCGCCTTGCGCGGGTTCGGTGACTTGGCCGGGAAGGCGGGCAGGACGAGATCGACGGGCTCGCCGCGCATGACGAAATCGAGGACGCGGGCGAGGTGGGGCGCGCGGGCGGCGGCACTCGGTGACGCGCCGACGTCGCCGTAGGTGCGACGGTGGCGAAACAGGCGGTCGACGATCTTGTCGGCGACCGTGGTGCTGTCGGTCGGGGCGCGCGTGACGCCGAGGAGGCCCGTCGAAAGCGCCGCGAGCCGATCGCCGAGTGACCTCGGCAACCGCGCCGCGGTGAGGAAGGCCGCGCCGAGGCGGAGCAGATCGCAGACCAGGCCGAGGGCGCTCTCGGCGAGCACGGCGCCGTCGGTGCGGTCCTGGACCCAGACGAGCACGAGGAGGAGGTGCACACCGTAGAGGAGCTGCGCGAGCCCGGCGGGGTCGGCGCCGGCGTCCGTCGCGCCATCGACCGCGACGCGCATGATCGCGAGCACCTTGGAGCGGACGCTCTCGGCGGCGTCGCCGAGGACGCCGGCCCGGGCCTCGGGATCCAGCGCGCGGCCGAACAGGGGCACGAGCGTCCGGCGGAGCGGCCCGAGGAGGGCGAGCTTGCGGCGCATCACGGCCTCGAAGCGATCGGCGACGCCGCCGGTCGGGAGCTCGGGCACGACCGCCTCGAGCTCGCTCGCAAGCTGATCGTAGAGCGCGAGCGCGACGTGCTCCTTGGTCGGAAAGTATCGACACACGAGACCGACGGACGTCTCGGCCGCGGCGGCGATGTCGCGGAAGGTGGCCGCCTCGAACCCGACGGCCCGGAACGCCGCGAGCGCGGCCTCCAGGATGCGGAGGCGACTGCGCTGTGCTCGGACCTGCTCCCACGCGGCGGCTGTGCTCACAAACTGAGCATGTTCACTTTTTCGCCTGCCGTCAACGGCAAAGATGAACATGTTCATCTCTCATGGGGACGGTGTAACACCTGTCACCTCGCTCGGCGCACGAGCGAGTGGACAGGTGTTACACCGTCCCCGGTCAAGTAGCTGTATTCATTCGCATTGCCTCGGGAATGTGGTTGACAGGTGTTACACCTGTCCCCCGGTGGAATTGGGGGTGGGCGGCGAGGCGCGCCGAGAGCTCGGGATGGCGCGCCGGTGCGATCTCGGCCGCGAAGGGCGCGGAGGAGCGCGCTCGCCGCGCCAGCCAGGCCTCGCCCAGCCGCGCGTGCGAAGCCAGCGCCATGTCCGGCGATCGGACGAGCGCGATCGTCGTCTCCTTTTTTGCCCCGACCGGGACGCCGCGCGCCACCTCGAACCCGGCGAGCAGGAGCGACGTCCGGATCGCGGTCGAGGCGGTGTACGTGAAGAGCTCCAGCGGCCTCTCCGCCGAACCCGTGAGCTGCGCGTGCAACGCCTCGAACGCGGCCAGCGACCACAGGGGCGCGTCGACCTTCGCGGAGAATGGATCCCAGAAGATCACGTCGGGCCGCGGCGCGGCCGCCGCGTGCGCGCGGAAGTCACCCTCGACCAGCGTCCACCGCAGCCGCTCCCGCTCGAAGATCCCGCGATGCGCCAGGATGTTCGGCGCGGGGTGCCGCAGGTGCGCGAACGGCCCCGTGTTCGCGAGCGCGAGGCGAAACGCGTCGAGATCGTGCTCGAAGCTCACCAGCTCCACGGGCGCGTGCCGGTCGCCCGCCGCGTCGAGCGCGCGGATGAGCGCCATCGCGTTATGCGCCGCGCCGAGCCCGACGTCCCACACCACCAGCGGCCGCTCGCCCGCCAGCGCCGCCCGCACCAGCTCTGACTGCGCCACGTACACCTGCTCGGCCTCGGCGTCCGGCTGGTTGCTCGCGTGCATGACCTCGCCCGAGGTCACGTGCTGGATGCTCGCGAACCCCTGCGTCGACACGCGGATCGCGAACGACCCGCGCGTCGTCGCCCGCGGCGCCCGCGTGCTCACCTGCCGGTGCGGCGGGTTATCCCGATCGTCCTCCGCCAGCCGCCGCCGCTGCTCCGCGTGGAACGCCGCGAACGTGTCGTCGGCGATGCGCGCCCGGATCGTCGCCATCAGCTCGAGGTAGAAGCGCAGGTTGTGGAACGCGAGCAGCTGCCACCCGAGCGGCTCCTGGCACTTCACGAGGTGGTGCAGGTAGCTCCGCGTGTACCGCGTGCACGCCTCGCACGGACACGTCGCGTCGAGCGGCTGCGCCGCCAGCTTGTGCACGCCGCGACGCAGATCGATCCGCCCGTGCGACGTGAACGCCTTGCCGTGCTGCGCCCACGCCGTTGGCAAGATGCAGTCGAACATGTCCACGCCGCGGTGGACCGCCTCGAGCAGATCGAGCGGCGTGCCCACGCCCATCAGGTACCGCGGACGCTCGCGCGGCAGGAGCGCCGCCGTCAGCTCCGTCAGATCCTCGCGCTCCGCCCGCGTCTCGCCCACGGCGAGCCCGCCGATCGCGTAGCCGTCGAACCCCTCCACGCCCGTCAGCACGCTCGCGCTCTCGCGCCGCAGCTCCGGGAAGCACGCGCCCTGCACGATCGCGAACAGCTGCTGCGGCGAGTCCCCGCGCGCGGTCAGCGACCGCACCGCCCACCGGTGCGTCAGCTCCATCGCCGCCTGCGCCGCCGCCCGCGGGCTCGTCGAGTCGATGCACTGGTCGAGCACCATCATGATGTCCGAGCCGATCGACCGCTGCATCGCGATCGACCGCTCCGGCGTCAGCAGCGTCGCCACCCCATCGCGCGGACGAAACGTCGCGCCCTCCTCCGTCATCGTCCGCCCCGCCGCGAGCGAGAACACCTGGAACCCGCCCGAGTCCGTCAGGAGCGAGTGCCCCCATCCCATCCACGCGTGCAGCCCGCCGAACCGTTCGAGCACCTCCGGCCCCGGGCGCACGAGCAGGTGATACGTGTTGCCGAGGATGATCTTCGGCCCGAGCTCCGCGAGCTGGCCGAGCGTCTGCGTCCGCACGGCGCCCCGCGTGCCCACCGGCATGAAGACCGGCGTCTCGATCGTGTCGTGCAGCGTCGTCAGCGTGCCGAGCCGCGCGCGCGAACCGCTGGCCGTGGCCCGGAGCTGGAACGGCACGCTGACGTTCTACCAGACCGCCGGCGGGACGGCGGCCGCGTACCATCGGAGACGTGCACATGATCGATCCGGCACGCGGGGTGCGACCACGGGCGGCGGGATGCTGACGACGATCGCCATCGAGGGCTATCGCTCGATCCGGCGGCTCGTCATGCCGCTGACGCAGATGACCGTGATCACCGGGGCGAACGGCAGCGGCAAGTCGAGCCTGTACCGCGCGCTGCGGCTCATCGCCGAGACCGCGCACGACGGCGTGGTGCGCGCGATCGCGACCGAGGGCGGCCTGGCGTCGTCGCGGTGGGCCGGGCCCGAGACGATCTCGCGAGGGATGCGCGCGAGGGAAGTGAAGATCCAGGGATTGGTGCGCGAGCACGCGCACGCGCTCAAGCTCGGGTTCGCCGGCGACGACCTCGGCTACGCGGTCGATTTCGGGCAGCCGGTGGCCGGCGGCACGTTCGGCGAGGATCCGGAGATCAAGGCCGAGGCGATCTGGCACGGCCCGGTGTACCGGCGCAGCGCCGCGTATGCCGAGCGCACCCACGATCACGTGCGCATCCGCCGCGACGACGACTGGCACGTCAGCGAGCATCACCCCGAACCGTGGTCGAGCATCCTCAGCGAGATGGCCGATGCGGTCACCGCGCCCGAGGTGCTCGTGCTGCGACGGACGCTGCGCGCGTGGCGATTCTACGATCAGCTGCGCACCGATCCCGACGCCCCGGCGCGCCACCCGGCGGTCGGAACGCGCACGCCGGTGCTCGCGTCCGACGGGCACGATCTCGCGGCGGCCATCGCGACGATCCGCGATATGAGCGGCAGCGAGGCGCTCGACGCCGCCATCGACCACGCGTTCCCGGGCAGCACGGTCGCCATCGATGGCGACCTCGGCCGATGGAAGGTCGTGATGTACCAGCGAGGCTTGCTCCGGCCGCTGGAGGCCGGCGAGCTCTCCGACGGAACGCTGCGCTTCCTGCTCCTCGTGGCGGCGCTTCTCAGTCCGCGACCGGCGTCGCTGCTGGTGCTCAACGAGCCCGAGACGAGCTTGCACCCGCAGCTGGTGGACGCGCTCGCGTCCCTGATCGTTGCCGCATCCGCGCGCTCGCAGATCATCGTAGTCTCGCACAGCGCGGCGCTCGTCGCGGCGCTCTCCGCGACCGGCGGGTTGCGCCACGAGCTCGTCCGCGACACGAGCGAGACGATGATCGCGGGCCAGAGCCTGGTGCAGAGGCCCGCGTGGCACTGGCCGATGCGGGCGCGGTGATCGACTCGCGGGGGTCAGACGACGACGAGGTTGACCAGGCGACCCTTCACGTAGATCTCGCGCTTGATCTCCTTGCCGGCGAGCAGCGGCGCGATCTTCTCGTCCGTCTTTGCCGCGGCGAGGATCGTCGCCTCTGTCGCGTCCGGCGCCACCTCGACCTGCGAGCGCAGCTTCCCGCTGATCTGCACGGCGATGAGCATGACGTCGCGCGCCAGCTTCGCCTCGTCGTGCGCGGGCCACGGCTCGTACGCGAGCGAGGTCCCGTGCCCGAGCCGCTTCCACAGCTCCTCGCATACGTGGGGCGCGAACGGCGAGAGGATCTTCACGAACATCTCGAACCACGCGCGCGGGATCGCCGGCGCCTTCGTCGCCTCGTTGACGAAGATCATCATCTCGGAGATCGCGGTGTTGAAGCGCAGGTCCGTCACCGCCGCCGTGACCTTCTTGATCGCCGCGTGCAGCGTGCGCTCGAGGTCGCGGTTGTCCGTCCCCTTTTCGCCGACCTTGCCGGTGGTCGTGTCCGTCTCCGGATCGACCAGCAGCCGCCACGCGCGATCGAGGAACCGCCGCGTGCCCGCCACGCCCGCCGTCTCCCACTCGACGCCGTCCTCGAGCGGCCCCATGAACAGCTCGTACATGCGCATCGCATCCGCGCCGTACTCGTTGGCCATGTCGTCCGGGTTGACGACGTTGTAGCGGCTCTTCGACATCTTATCGAGCTTGGTCTCGACGGCGTCGCTGGTCCCCTTGAGGTACCAGACGCCCTCGCGCTGCTCGACCTCGTCGGCGTGGCGGTACTTGCCGTCCGCCGACTTGTACGAGGTCTTGTGGATCATGCCCTGGTGGAACAGGCGCTGGAACGGCTCCTTCGTCGACACGAGGCCGGCGTCGAACAGCACCTTGTGCCAGAACCGCGCGTACATGAGGTGCAGGGTCGCGTGCTCGCTGCCGCCGACGTAGAGGTCGACCGGCATCCAGTACTTCTCCTCCTCCGGATCCCACGCCACGTCATCGCGCGTGGGCGAGATGAAGCGCAGGTAGTACCAGCACGAGCCCGCCCACTGCGGCATCGTGTTGGTCTCGCGCAGCCCGATGGCGTTGCTGTCCGGATCCCGGACCTCGAGCCACTCCTTGCCCGCGCGCGCGAGCGGCGGCTGGCCGTCGCTGGTCGCCTTGTACTCGTCGATCTTCGGCAGCACGACCGGCAGCTGGTCGGTGCGGACGAGCTTGATCGTACCGTCGGGCAGCTCGTACACCGGGAACGGCTCGCCCCAGTACCGCTGCCGCGCGAACAGCCAGTCGCGCAGCTTGTAGCGGATCGACTGCTCGCCCAGGTGGTTCTCGGCGAGCCACGCGATGACCTTCGTCTTCGCCTCGTCGATCAGGAGGTCATTCAGGAACTCGCTGCGCACGTGCTTGCCGTCGCCCGTGTACGCGGCGAGATCGCTATCGCCGCCCGCCACGACCTCGATGATCGGCAGATCGAACTTCTTGGCGAAGGCCCAGTCGCGGTCGTCGTGCGCCGGGCACGCGAACACGGCCCCCGTGCCGTAGCTCGCGAGCACGTAGTCCGCGATCCAGATCGGGATGTGCGCGCCGTTGACCGGGTTGATCGCGTACGCGCCCGTGGGCACGCCGGTCTTCGGCGCGTCCGCGGCCTCGGTCGTG
The DNA here is from genome assembly GCA_025353585.1 of Deltaproteobacteria bacterium. Taxonomy (GTDB): domain Bacteria; phylum Myxococcota_A; class Polyangia; order Haliangiales; family Haliangiaceae; genus JABFXX01. The sequence continues at coordinate 2,913 of JANXOM010000177.1, read as the reverse complement.
CGGTCGCGCTCGCTGCGCCTGCCCACGTCCGCGCGATAGCCGTCGACGGCCGCGCGCTGCGCCGGCGTCGTGATCTGATCGACGAGCGGGTGCTCGGGCGCCAGCACGACCCACGTGCCGCCGAACAGCGTGTCCGGGCGCGTCGTGAAGACCGTGATCGCGGCCTCACCACCGTCCACGAGCTTGAACACGACGTTCGCGCCGATCGACTTGCCGATCCAGTCGCGCTGCGCCTTGTACGTGCCCGCCGGCCAGTCGAGCCCCTCGAGATCCTCGACGAGCCGATCGGCGTACGCCGTGATCTTGAGCACCCACTGCTTCATCAGCCGGCGCTCGACCGGGTCGCCGGTCTCGATGTACTTGCCGTCGTGCACCTCCTCGTTCGCGAGGACCGTGCCGAGCGCGGGACAGAAGTTGACCGGCACCTCGTTGCGATACGCGAGCCCGCGCTCGTGCAGCACCTCGAAGATCCACTGCGTCCACTTGTAGTAGCGCGGATCCGATGTCGCGAGCTCGCGCGTCCAATCGTACGAGAGGCCGAGCTTGACGAGCTGCGCCTTGAACGTGGCGATGTTGCGCTCGGTGATCACCGACGGGTGTTCGCCCGTGCGCTCGGCGCGGCGCTCGGCCGGGAGCCCGAAGCTGTCCCAGCCCATCACGCGCAGGACGTTGAACCCCATCATGCGCTTCGCGCGCGCGACGACGTCGGTCGCCGTGTAGCCCTTCGGGTGCCCCACGTGGAGGCCGTCTCCCGACGGGTACGGGAACATGTCGAGCACGTAATACTTCGGCCGCGTGCGATCGGTCGGCGTGGCGAACGTCTGCTCGCGCTGCCAGTAGGCCTGCCACCGCGCATCGAGCGTGGTGTGATCGAACCCGGCCACGCTCAGGCTCCCGGACTCGGACGGCCGACGACCGGGCCGAGCACGGCAATGATCCGCGTGGTCACCACGTCCGGCTCGCCCACGCCGTCGACGCGGCGAAGAATATTCATGCCGTCATAGAACGGCACGATCGGCCCGGTCTCGGAGTGATACTTCGCGAGGCGCGTGGCCACGGCCTCCGCGGTGTCGTCCTTGCGCTGGACGAGCTTCGCGAGGAGCTCCGCCGGCGGCGGGGAAAACGTGAGGTGGTAGATCGTGCCCGTGTCCGGATCGCTGCGGCGCCCCGTGATGCGGTCGACGATCAGCTGGTCGGGGACCTCGAGCAGCACGACCGCGTCGAGCTCGACCTGCGCGCCGCGGAGCGCGGTGTCGAGGGCCTCGGCCTGTGGGCGCGTGCGCGGGAAGCCGTCGAGCATGAAGCCATGAGCGCAGTCGGGCTTCTGGATCCGCTCGAGGATCATCCCGATGACGACGTCGTCGGGGACGAGGTGGCCACCCTTCATGTAGCTATCCGCCTGGAGACCGAGCGCGGTCCCCTCCTTGACGGCCGCGCGCAGCATGTCGCCGCTGGAGATGTGAGGGATCTGATAGGTGTCGATCAGGCGAGCCGCCTGCGTGCCTTTCCCTGCACCCGGGGGCCCGACGAGGATCATCCGCATAGGCCGGGCATCTAACCCCAGACCTCGCGTGGATTGGTCCCCGATCGGCAAGAATCTCGCGCGAAGCCGAGGCGCGGCGGAGCCCCGAGCGGGCGGAATGGGCGAGCGCGCGATCAAGACGTCGCGTGAGCGGCGCCGCCGCCGGACAGCCTGGTCCGGGCTTATCGATGGGAGCCCGGGGCGCGCAGCATGTAGACGTGCGGAATGCCGTCCTCGTCGAAGGGCTCGCCGTCCTGCACGAAGCCGAGGCTGGCGTAGAACGCGGTGAGGTGGGCCTGGGCGCCGATGCGCACCGGGACATCAGCGTGGTGGGCGCGCACAGCCGCGAACCCGCGCTCCATCAGCGGGCGGCCGAGGCCCTCGCCGCGCGCTTCGGGCGTGGTCAGGACGCGGCCGATGGTGACCTCGGCGTAGCGCGCGCCGGCCGGGAGGACGCGCAGGTACGCGATCAGCGCCCCGCTCCGTGTTGCAAAGATGTGACGCGCGGCCGGATCGAGGCCATCGGCGTCCAGATAGAAGCAGCGCTGCTCGACCACGAACACGCGCTGGCGCTGGTAGATGATCTCGTACAGCTCGGCGACGGCGAGCTCGGTGAACGCGCGGTCGTGCCACTCCACGGCGAGAAGATACGCGGGATCGCGTGCTACGGTCGGCGGATGTCGTTTCGCGTCGGCGGCGCACTCGCGCTGATCGCGGCGGTGCTGCTGGCGATCTCGCTCGCCACCTCGGCGTGGTGGTCCGGCCATCCGTCGACCGACGGGCACGAGCGTGCGATGCAGACGGTGTCGATCGGCCTCTCCGGCGGCGAGGGCTGCAACACCGGCGGCGAGGGCGCCTGCAAGAAGATCCTGCTCGGCGGCACGTTCAAGACGTTGTCCGGGCTCGTGCTGATCGTCGGCGCGCTGACGGCGCTCTGCGGGTTCGCGCTCGCGGTCATGGTGCAGACGCGGCGGAAGGAACGCGTCCCGCTCGCGCGCACGGCGCTCGCCGCAGGAGCCTTGCTCGCCGTGCTGGCGCTCGTGCTCGTGCTCCTCGGCCCCGACATGATCAAGGCCCCGACGGGGACGAGCGTCCCGCTCGGGTTCGGCGCGCTCGCGGGGATCCTGGGCGCGCTCGTGATGGTCGCGGGCGGCGTGCTCGGCGGGCAGCCGGAGACCGCGAAGCCCGGGCGCCTGGCGCCGGCCTACGCCGTCGGGGTGCCGCCGGAGCAGCTGCCCTTCGCCCCGCCGGCCGTCCATTTTCCGGTCGCGCCGTGGAGGGCCCCGCCGCCACCACCACCGCCACCGGTCGCGCCTGGCGAGGCCGCGCCGCCGGTCGCGCCGTGGCTGGCCCCGCCGCCGCCGCGCACGCCGCCCGCGCGCACGCCGCCC
>JANXOM010000162.1 GCA_025353585.1 Deltaproteobacteria bacterium | reverse complement strand
CCGGCGGCGCGCGCCCCCCGACCCGTCACCCTCACGGAGCGCAGATGGAACAACGCGCCCTGGCGGACGGCGAAGGTCACGAAGGCGCCGCCGTCGCTGGCGTACGTCACGTTCGCCGGATCGACCTCGGCCGCGAGGTAGCCGCGCGCCGCGAGGTCCGCCTGGAGCGCGTCGCGATCGGCCACGAGCTTCGCGCCGTCGACCAGCTCGCCCGCATGCGATGACAGCGCGTCGCGGAGCTGCGCGGCCGGCACGTTGCGGCCGTCGATCGCGATGCTCTGGATCTCCTGCGGACGCGCGGCTCTATGGGTCGCGAGCCAGCTCTCCGCCTGCGCGCTGCCCTCGGGGAGCTGCGCCACGACGGCGTAGCCGGCCCCGGCGGCCAGAACGAGCAACAGCAGGATCGCGCGCATGCTGACGGACGCTGCAAACAGGTGGCCATCCCGGCCGCTCCCAACTAGCTGATCCCAGGCCGTCCTCGGCGTCAGCGCGGGCGACACCGTGCGGAACCGCGGCGCAAACTCACACGCTGTATCCCGGCCGCTACGCCTTACGGGAACCCGAGCGTCGAACTGTTGCCGAATCCATCGGTCACGCGGAGCTGGGTCGCACCTGCAACCGGGGCAACCTCGACGCCGCCATTCGCGTCTGTGCTCACGGCGGCCGTGCGCTTCACGGCTCCGTTCGCGTCGAGCAGATCCACCGTGACCGCGGCGCTGCGCAGCGGCACCGGCTGGTTCGACGGCAGGTCCATATCCAGCAGCCGCCAGCCCTGCGGCGCGTGCAGCGCGACGGTCGCCGCGATGTGGCCCGCGGTCACCGGCGTCGCCGTGCGCACGAGCAGCCCTCCCGCGACGACCTCGAACGGCGCGCTGTCGAGCGTCCAGCTCTTGCCCGTCACGTGGAATCGATACGTCCCGAGCGGCACGCCCGCCCGCGCGCCCAGCGCGTCGAGCCCCGCCTCGCCGAGCCACGGCACCGCCTGCCACTCGACGACCCACACGTGCTGCTGCGGCGTGGTCCCGCGCTGCAGCGGGTTCGGCGTGTACGCGACCACGAGCTCCTGATCCTCGACGAGCCGGCCGCTGCGCCGCGTGACCGGCGCGAACGTCCCCTGCGTCGCCGTCTCGCGCTCGAGCAGCACGCGCGGCGTCTGCGTCTGCGGATCGTCGCCGAGCCACACGAACTGGGCAATGCCGGAGACGCGCGGGATCTGCGCGGCCGGCTGCGCCTGCACCGGCGGCCCCGTCCGCGCCCACGTGTGATCCGGAATCGTCGTTGGCACGGTGCCCGCGCCCGGCGCCGGATCGTCGACGGGCAGCACGTCGACGGGGACCTTCGTGGCGACGCGCGTGGTGCCCGCCGTCGTCCCGTCCTCGCGGAGCGGCGTCAGCGCGAGCGGCAAGAGCCCGAGCAGGCGCTCGCCGATCGACTCGGCCTGCAGCGGGCCGCCGAACGTCACGCTCGGCTCGTAGCCGCCGAGCATCCAGTCCTCGGGCCGCAGCATGTAGCCGACGTGGCCCTGCGCGTAGCCGACGAGGATCGTGTGCGCCTCGTCCGCGGGCGACTTGCTGCGCAGGTAGCTCGCGAGCATCACCGTCAGCTCGCCGGGCATCGTGCCGATGACGTAGTCGCCGAGGCGGAGCGCGGAGATCGTGGTGCGCGTCGTCTCGCAGACCGGGTGTGTCGCATCGACGCCGAAGTCGACGTCGAACAGCGGGCCGAGGATCGTCGAGGCGACGTCGAGCCGCAGGCACGAGCCGTACGGCAGGAGCGTGTCGTCGCCGGGGATCGCGGCGGCGGGGAACATCGCCGTCTCGCTCTCGCACAGCGCGGCGCCGACGGGCGCGTCGAACTCGTCGATCGGCGAGCGCAGCCCGCCGCTGCCGTCGTAGATCTTGCCGTCGGGGATCGCGGCCGGATCGAACGGCGCGTACGCCAGCGCGCCGCCGCGGATCGTGGACACCTCGGGCGCGGGGCCGAGCTCGATCGAGCGCGACAGCATCTCGATCGGCAGGGTGTCGACCATCGACGTGCCCGCCGCGGCGTACGCCGTCATCAGCGCGGTGACCGCCGCGCGGCCGTGGCCTTCCTCGACCGCCCACCGGAGGCACGGGTCCGTGGGGGCGCCCGGGTGCGCGTTGCAGTCGAGGCCGCCGTGCCCGGTGGGCGCGTTGTCGCCGCCCGCGCTCTGCAGGTGCATCACGACGACCTTGCTGTCGAACTGCTCCTGCATCACGCGCTCGAGCGCGCCCGGCGCGTCGCTCGAGGCGAACGCGTTGTCGGCGTCGTTCAGGGTGCCGTGCTCGCCGAAGATCGGGAGCGCGGCGATCGGCGTACCGTCCGTGCCGTCGACGCGCACGAGGTAGAGGTGGTCGTCCTTGACGTTGCCGCCGGCGAGCATGTCGTTCTCGCCGCGGCGGTCGTGGTTGACCTGATCCGTCGGATCGAAGTGGCGGTCGAACGAGACGCCGAGCTTCGCGGGCCGCATCGCCGCGAGGGCGTCCTGGGCCGCGCCCGCCGCCGCGTCGAGGAAGCGGCGATACACGATCGCGCGCTCCTCGCCCGCGCCGAGCTTGAGCGGACCGTGACCCGTGAACTGCGCCCAGCTCGAATGGCTGTGCGACGAGGCGAGCAGCACCTTGCCCGCGAAGGTCGGGCCGAGCCTCGTCTCGAGATCGAAGAGCATGCCCTCGTAGACGAAGATCGCGTCGAGCTTCACGATGACGACGGTCTCGCCGCCGGCCGCGAGCGCGAGGGCCTTTGCGCGCGGCGCGGCCTCGACGCCGACCGACGGCGAGAACACGCCGGAGATCGCGACCGCCCGCGAGTCGAGCTGGTGCGCGCCGCCGAGGAAGCCCGCGCGCTCGGTGTAGCCGCCGAGGGCCGTACCGACGGGGACATCGAGGATCCGCTCGGCCGCGCCGGCGGTCAGCGGGCCCGCGGTGACCGTGCCGCCCGTGCCGGCCGTCGGCGCGAGCGGCTCGTACGTGCACAGCTCGGTCGTGACGGCGGGCGGGCCCGCGTCGGGCGTGACCTGGATATCGTCGCCGTGCCCACTGCCGCACGCGACGAGGAGGCCGCCCGCCGTCGCGATCGCGAATCCCAGAGCGCGCATGGGCGCTCATAACATGGGGCGTCGGACAGCTACTCGAGATCTTTTTCGAACGTCGTGGTCTCGCCCGGCCGGATGGTGAGGGGGTAGGTGTACTTGTCGCCGTTCACCTCGACGGTGATCTTGTGCTTGCCCGCGGGCAGCACGAAGTCGGCGGGGGTCGACTGCTGGGTGTCCTGGCTGTCGATGGCGATGTGCGTGACGGGCTTCGTCTGCACGTGGACCTTGCCGGTGGCGCCGGCGTCGCGGCCGCACCCCTCGCGGCGCGACGAGAACGGGTCACACGGGGGGCTCGGCAGGCTCGCCCCCGGCCCCGGCGCCTCCGCCGGCGGCGGCCGCGGCCGGTCGACGTGGCAGCCATGCGCGCTCTCGAACGGATTGCACAGGAGGCCGTCGTCGCCGCTCGGGCCGTGTTGCGTGTCGAACGCGTCGGCCTCGCGCGGTGCAACGACGACCGGCCGCGGGGCGAGCGGTGGCAACGAGCGTTGCTGCTGCTGCTCCTGGAGCTGGAGCTCGGCGCGCAGCCGCTCGACGGCGACCTCGAGCTCGAGCACGCGCTTCTCGAGGGCGGCGACGTGCGCATCGTCCTCGGGCGATCCTGCCGGGAGCGCCACGCGCCCCGCCGGGAGCGCCACGAGCGGGGCCGGCGGCG
>JANXOM010000382.1 GCA_025353585.1 Deltaproteobacteria bacterium | reverse complement strand
GGGGCCGGCGGCGCCACCGGCCCGGTCTCCACGACCTGGGCGGCGGGCGCCGCGTGGTGCGTCATCACGAGCACGGCGACCGCGGCGCTCGCGACGAGGGTCGCGCCGGCCGCGGCGAACACGGTGCGCAGCGACTGCTTCTGCACGGCGACGTGCGCGCGGGCGGCGGGCGGCGGTTGCTTCGTCATGCGCGTGACGACGGTGTCCGCCATGCCGGCGGGGGGCGCGGGCGGCGTCCACGCCTCGAGATCGTAGCCGGCGAGCGGGTTGTTCGGATCATCCGGCATCGTGAGCCTCCAGGTGGGCCCGCAGGGCGAGCCGCGCGCGCGACAGACGCGACTTGACCGTGTTGAGATCGAGCTCGAGGACCGCCGCGATCTCGGCGTAGTCGAGCTCGTGGTACTCGCGCAGCACGAGGACGGCGCGCTGCGGATCGGGGAGCTGCGCGACGCCGGTCGCGATCGCGGCGCCGAGGCGGCGGCGGTCGATCGCCGCGTCGGCGCGCTCGGCCGGATCGGCGGCGTGGCCGCGGGGGTCGTGGTCGGCGAGCGTGGCGTGCTCGGGCCGGCGCAGCTCGTTGAGCGCCAGCCGCGTCGCGATCGTGAGCATCCAGGTGGACAGGGACGCCGGGCCAGCGGGGTCGAACCCCGGCAGCGCCGTCAAGACGCGGACGAACGTCTCCTGCACCAGATCGGGGACGCGGTGGCGCGACCGGCCGGCGAGCAGCCGCCACACGAGCGCGTGGATCGGAGGCGTGTACCGCGTCACGAGGTCGTGCCAGGCCCGCGGGTCGCCGCGCTGCGCGCGCCGCAGCGTCAGCTCGTCGAGCGGCAACGCCGAGCTCGAACAGGCAGGGGCCGGCATCTCGGAAGGGTTTCACACCCCACGCCGCGAAAGGGTCCGGAGACCGCCCCGCCCGGGGCCCCCCGCCCCGGGGACGCTGTCAATTTTGTCAACTCTGTCTCTAGCGAAAATATGAACGATATTGATAGTTTACCTGGGGACGCTGTCAAGTCTGTCAACTCCAGGTCATCTTCCCGCGCGGCGCGCCATTGTCCGAGGCTCGGACAGTCGCGATCCTTCAAGCCAGAGTTGACAGAGTTGACAGCGACCCTGGTTAACCGGCTGGCATCGTTGAGGAAGTTGCTTTTGCAAGAGTTGACCAACTTGACAGCGTCCCCTTGTCAGGGGGGCAGGCGGGCGTCGAGGGCGCGGCGGACGGCGTCGTAGGTCGCGGCCAGCTCGAGGGGCCGATTGCGGTGGACCGGGTGGGGGACGTCGGCGAGCCGGCCTTCGTGGTAGCCGACCTTGAAGTCCGCGAACTTGAGGCCGCTGGCGGTCGAGACCACGATCACCTGGTGCTCGCGGCGGACGAGGCCTCGCGCGGCGAGCTTGCCGAGCGCGGCGAGGGCGACACCGGTGTGCGGGCACGTGAACAGGCCACCGAGATCGGCGGCCGCGGCCGCGTCGGCCAGCTCGGCCTCCGTGACAGACACGGCGACGCCATCGGTCGCTCGCAGCGCCCGCACGGCGCGCGGGAAGCTCACCGGGTTGCCGATCTGGATCGCGGACGCGAGCGTGGTCTTCGCCGCGACGGCGACGAGCGGCGCCCAGCTCGCGTCGTAGCTCGTGGCGAGCGGGCCCGCGTGCGCCGTCTGCGCGACGCAGATCCGCGGCAGCACATCCGTCAGGCCGAGCGCGCGCAGCATCTCGAAGCCCGCCGCGAGCGCCGACACGTTGCCGAGGTTGCCGCCCGGGATCACGACCCAGTCCGGCACGCGCCAGCCGAGCTGCTGGCACATCTCGATCGCGACCGTCTTCTGCCCCTCGAGCCGCAGCGCGTTCATCGAGTTCGCGAGGTACACGCCGTCCTGGGCGGCGAGCTGCTGCACGATCGTCATGCAGCCATCGAAGTCGGTGTCGAGCGCGAGGACGAGCGCGCCGCTGGCGAGCGGCTGGACGAGCTGCGCCGTGGAGATCTTGCCGCGCGGGAGGATGACGACGGCGGGGATGTTCGCGGCCGCCGCGTACGCCGCCAGCGCCGCCGAGGTGTCTCCCGTCGACGCGCAGGCCACCGCCCGCACGGGCCGGCCGTCGGCGATCATCTGCGCGACCATCGAGACGAGCACCGTCATCCCGAGATCCTTGAACGAGCCGGTGTGCGACGTGCCGCACTGCTTGACCCGCACGTCGCCGAGCCCGAGCTCGCGCGCGAGGCGCGGGACCGGCATGAGGTGCGTGGCGCCCTCGCCCGCCGTCACGATGTTCGCGCGCGCGACCCCGGGGGCGACCCACTCGTGCTTGCCCCACACGCCGCTCGCGTACGGCTCCTCGGGCGAGCGCCACCGCGCCTCGAACAGCGCCTTCCAGTCGGCGGCGGAGCGCGTCCGCAGAGCGTCCATGTCGTGCACGACATCCAGCAGCGAGTCGCACGTCGGGCAGCGATAGATCGCCTGCGCGAGCGGCCAGCGGCCGTGGTCGCGGACTGCCATGCACCGGAGCTCGGCCGTGAACGCCATGTCGTGGAGATACCGCGTAGACGCGGAAATAGTTGGATGCGGGCCCACGTTTGATCGCCTCGAACCAGGAGCTCGTCCCATGAAGCGCATCTTCGTCACCCTCTCGCTGTTCATCTCGATGACCGCCCTCGCGGGCAAGGCCGAGCGCGAGTACATCAAGAGCGATGTCACGCCCGCGATCGCGGCCGCCGAGGCCAAGGTCAAGGCGTCCTGCGGCTGCCCGCTCAAGTTCACGATGAACGACAACGTGCTGAGCTCGAGCAACGACCTCTACCAGGTCAAGCACATCGCCGACGCCGTCACCGAGGGCGCTGGCCCGTACTGCAATGACGCCGCGTCGAAGAAGGCGGTCTGCCAGATGAAGACCCTCGAGGTCGTCCACGGCAAGGAGACGGCGTTCTCGTTCAAGGGCGACAAGGGCACCGCCACGACCGACGGCAACTCGTTTCAGGGCTGGGACAACATGGCGAAGGAGCTCGACAAGTAACGGTTCGCGCGCCGACGGTTCGCGCGCCGACGGTTCATGCGTTGCATGGCGCCGAGGCGCAGAGGAAGACGAGGTCGGAGGAGACCAGAACGGAGGGGTTGCCCTGTTGGGACAGCCGACCACGCTGAGTTGCCTCTCCTGCGGCACTGGCTGTCCGAACAGGGCAACCCCTCTTCTCGGGCTCCTCTGATCTCCTCTTCCTCTGCGACTCTGCGCTACGCAACGTCCTGACCGTCACGGTTTTGGCTTGGCGCGGATGATCACCTGGTTGTCTTTGACGACCACCTGGAAGTCGACGCCCTTGGCCTTGTACTGCTCCATGATCTTCGGCGCCTGCGAGTTGATCGTCTTGAGCAGCTTGCCGTAGGCGCCCGGGCCCGCGGCCTCGCCGACCATCTCCTTCGCCTTGACGTACTTGGCGTAGAGCGCGTTGACGTCGGCGTCCGTCATGCCCGGCGGCGGGCGCGCCGGCGGCGGCGGGGCTCCGCGCGGCGGATCGGGCTCG
>JANXOM010000130.1 GCA_025353585.1 Deltaproteobacteria bacterium | reverse complement strand
GGCCCTGAGCCTCCGCTGTAACCGCCCGGTGTACGCGACCCCAGCTGGTCGGGCGCGGCGGTCCGGACCCACGCGGCGGGGTGGCCCGGGTGGCGAGGGCGAGCCCGCGCAGCGCGGCGAACGCAGCCGAGCGGCGCATCGAGAGCTGGGCCTAGAAGTGGCCGAACGCGGTGATTCCGGCCTGGCCGGGACCGAGGAGCGGGGCAACGGCAACACCGCGCTCGACGCGATCGTGGGGGGCGCGCCACCAGAGCACGGTGCCGACGATCCCGACGGCGAGGCCAACGGCGCCGAGGCCGGTGCCGACGTTGCCCAGAGAGCGCGCGCTCTGCGTGTCGCTGAAGCCCTGCGTGTCGCAGTTGCTGGCGCCGTCGGGGCAGTGGTTCTTCAGCGCCGTGTCGTAGTGGGACTTCGCGACGATGCCGACGGTGATGCCGCTCGCGAGGAGCACGCCGCCGCCGATCGTCACGAGCTTTCCGATCGCGCGGCGCGAGCTGTGCGTGGGGTGGATCGTCGTCGGGTAAGCGAGGGGCGGGACGGAGATGGCCTTCGCGTCGGACTTCGCGAGCTTGACCCACGTGTCGAACGACACGCGGCCGGGCGCCGACACGATGACGTGGTGCGCGCCAGGGTCGACGGCCAGGCCGGCGGCGGCGGCCTGTGTGACCGCCTCGTCGTCGACGACGATCTTCATGCCGTCGAGGGGCTCGACGAACGCGATCGCCAGGTGCGGCACGAGCCCGCTCAGCTTCGCGAGCTGCTCGTCGGCGGCCGCGATGTACGTCGGGAGGTTTTGCTCGCGCCCACGGTTGCGCGCCTCGGTGTAGAGCGCGACGGCGTGCGCGATCTTGCCGAGCCGCGCATCGCACCGCGCGACGTTCAGGAGCGTACCGATCGCCTGGTTGTTGAGCGTGAGCGACTCCGTGAACTTCGCGCACGCGCCCTCGAGGTTGCCGCTCTCGAGGAGCTTCTGCGCCTCGGAGAACAGCGCGTCGGCGCGGGCGATCGTCGGGTCGGGCTCCGCGCCCGCGGGCGACGCGGAGAGAGACGCGAACATGGCGATGGCCAGCGCGGCCCCTGCGATGCGCATGCGGGTGATCCTAGCCCGAACTGCCGCAGCCGTGCGATGTGGCGTACGGGTCGCATTTCGGCGGGGTGGGGGGTGTCGGCGCCGGCTTTGCGTCGAGCGGTTTGGGCGTTGGCGTTGGCGGTTGCGGCTTTGGCGTCTGCGTCTGCGTCGGCGTCGGCGTCGGCGAGAGAGAATGCGGCGTTGGACGCGGGCTCGAATGGTGCGGGGTCGGGGTCGGCGTCGGCGTCGGCGTCGGGGTCGGGGTCGGCGTCGGGGTCGGCGTCGGCGTCGGCGTCGGCGTCGGCGTGACGGCGGGAGCGGCGTCCTTGGAGGGCGGCGCGGGCGTCGGCGCGGGCGCGATCGCCGGCGCGAGCGCCGGGTGCTTCGCCGCGACCGGCGGCGCCGCCGATTCGCCGCTCATCGCGAACGCGACCCCGATCGCGATCCCCGCCAGCGCGGCCACCACGAGCACGGCGATGAACAACCCGTTGCGCTTCGGCTCCGTCGCCGTGACCTTCATCGTCAGCAGCGGCGGCGGCAGCTCGCCGCGATGCCGCACGTTCGCCGTCGGGTCCGTCCCGCCCGCCCACGCCGCCGCGGCCGGCTGCGACCCACCGGCCCACTGCGCGGCGGACGGATGCGAGTCGCCGGGCAACATGTTCGGTGACATCCCGGGCGGCATCTGCAGCTGCCCGAAGCCGACCTGACCCACCGGCGCGGGCGGCGGGGTCGGCGTCGCCGCGTGCATCGGCGCGCTGCGCGCATCTCGCGAGGCCTGCGGCGCGCGCGCCGCGATCGACGACGAGTCGGCCCAGTCGCCGCTGCTGCGCCGCACCATGCGCTCCATCCGCTCGACCATGATCTGGCCGCCCTGCGGATCCTGCGAGAACGGCAGCAGGTCGCGGCCGAGCTCGGCCATGTTCGCGTACCGCTGCTCCGGCTGCTTCGCGAGGCAGCGCAGGATGATCGGCTGCAGCGCCGGCGGGGCGTTGCGCATCTGCAGCGGCGGATCCATCGCGACCTTGACGCACATCTCCGAGAAGCTCTCTGCCTCGAATGGCCGGCGGCCCTCGATCGCCTCGTAGAGCACGGTGCCGAGCGACCAGATGTCGCTGCGCAGGTCCACCATGCGCGCCGACCGCATCTGCTCAGGCGACATGTACGCGGGCGTGCCGAGCAGCGACTGCGTCTGCGTCAGCTGCATGTCGTTGCCGATCGGCGACTTCGAGATGCCGAAATCGAGCACCTTCACGAGCGCGCTGCCGTCCGGCCGCCACGTCACGAACAGGTTCGTCGGCTTGACGTCGCGGTGCACGATGCCGAGCGCGTGCGCCTCCGACAGCGCCTCGCTCGCTTGCAGAACGAGCTCCGCCACCCACGGCACCGGCAGGTGCTTGCGCTCCTCGAGCAGCTGCCCGAGGTCCTGGCCGTCCAGGTACTCCATCACCATGTACGGGACGCCGTTCTCGAAGGCGCCGACGTCGGTGACCTTCGCGACGTACTCGCTCTTCAGCTTGACGGCGGCCTGCGCCTCGCGCAGGAAGCGCTGGACCGCGTCGTCGTCGGCGAGGACGTCCGGCCGCAGCATCTTGATCGCGACGCGATCCTGGAGCTGCAGGTGCGTGCACTGCGCGACCACGCCCATGCCGCCGTGCCCGAGGATGGCATCGACGCGGTACTTCCCGAGGAAGACCTGCCCGACGACGATCCCCGTCTCGATGGGTTTGGGAGTCTGGCCCACGCTTACCCGCGAAAGGGTAGCCCGCGAGGCCCGGCACCTCAAGGAATCATGGGAGTCAGAACCGGTCGGAGAGGCCCGCGGTGCGCGCGACGTCCTCGCCCCGACGCTGCCGCTCGCATCGAAGCCATGAGGCCGGGCGGCGGACGCCGTCGACCCTCAATGCTGGATCTGGTGAATCTTCAGCGAGTTCGTCTGCACGCCGGCGCCGACCGGCACGGCCATCGTGACGATGACGTTCTCGCCCGCGTGCGCGAGGTTGCGCTCGATCAGCGTGGCCTCGACGCGGTCCACGAGCTCCTCGGTCGTCGCCGACACGCCGATCAGCACCGGCGTCACGCCCCACACGAGCGCGAGCCGGCGGAACGTCACTTCATCTTGCGTCAGGCACACGATGTTCGCCTCGGGGCGATACTCGCTGACGAGCCGGGCCGCGCCGCCGCTGTCCGAGACCGTGACGATCGTCTTGAGCTTCATGGCGCGCGCCGCGATCACCGCCGCGTGGGCGATCGCGTTCGCGCTGACGGCGAGCTTGATGTCGGGGGCCGCCTGGTTCGCGTGGTAGTAGCTGCTCTTCTCGATCTCGTCGACGATGCGCGCCATCGTGCGCACGGCCTCGACCGGGTACGCGCCGCTCGCCGTCTCGCCCGAGAGCATGACCGCGTCCGTCGCATCGAGCACGGCGTTCGCGACATCGCTCGCCTCGGCGCGCGTGGGCCGCGGCTGCGTGATCATCGACTCGAGCATCTGTGTCGCGGTGATGACGATCTTGCCGCGCATGTTCGTCTCTTCGATGATGCGCTTCTGCCAGAGCGGCACCTTCTCGGGGCCGAGCTCCACGCCGAGATCCCCGCGCGCGACCATGATGCCGTCCGACGCGTCGATGATCTCGCCGAGCCGCTCGAGCGCCTGCGGCTTCTCGATCTTCGAGATGACCGGGATCGACACGTTATCCATCGTCAGGAGGCGCTTTGCCTCGAGCACGTCCTCGGGCCGCCGCACGAACGACAGCGCCACGTAGTCCACGCCATAGCGGAGGGCGAACCCGATGTCGGTGCGGTCCTTCTCCGAGAGCGCGGGCGCGGACACCTCGACGCCGGGCAGGTTGATGCCCTTGTTGTTCTTGAGGATGCCGCCGGTGACGACGACCGTCTTCACCTCGTGGTCCGACACCGCGGTCACGGCCAGCGAGAGGTACCCGTCGTCCAGCAGGATGTGGTCGCCCGGGCGCACGTCCTTGGGCAGGAGCGAGTACGAGGTGGAGACGCGCTTCTCGTCGCCGACCACGCTCGTGTCCGTGGTGATCGTGAACTCCGCGCCCGGCTTGAGCTGCACCCCGGCGGGCGTCGCGAACTTCCCCACGCGGATCTTCGGGCCTTGCAGATCCAGCAGGATCGCGATGGCTTTGTTGCGCTTGTCGGCTTCCGAGCGGACCGTCGCCAGCATCTTGGCGTGATCTTCATGTGTGCCGTGCGAGAAATTTAAGCGCGCGACGCTCATCCCCGCGTCGATCAGCTCGCCGATGCGCTCGGGGGTTGCCGACGATGGACCGAGAGTGCAAACGATCTTGGCCCGGGGCATTCCGGTGCGAAGTAAAGCACATGAGGCAGTCTCGTCACCGATTCAGGCTTGCCGAAAACCGGGCATCCCGTTATTACCGCGAACGATGAAGCGCCAAGCCCTGGCCGTGATGGCTGCGGTGTGTGGGCTCGGGATGGCGACCGCCTGCACGGTCGACAGCCCGCAGCCAAACCTCGTCGGGCAAGACATCCGCCTGACGATCATCCACACGTCCGACATTCACTCGCGCCTGTTCCCGTACAACTTCGTCCCCAACGCGTTCGACAAGGGGTTCGGACTCCTCCCGGCGAACGCGCCCTTCGGCGGGATCGCGCGCATCTCGACGCTCGTCCAGCGCATCCGGCAGACGAGCGAGCGCTCGCTCTGGCTCGACTCGGGTGATGCCTGGCAGGGCGCGCCGGTGTTCAACGAGTTCCACGGCGAGGCCGAGGTTCGCGCGCTGTCGCTCGCGGGCATGGAGGGCGAGGTCCTCGGTAACCACGAGTTCGATACCGGCGCCGCGAACCTCTACAAGCAGCTGTCGAACTGGTCGCAGTTCCCGCACCTCGCGGCGAACTACGCGTGGGACGACGTGCCGGACAAGACGCGCCGCACGCTGCGCGACATCGTGGCGCCCTTCCAGATCTATGACGTCAAGGGCCTCCAGGTCGGCGTCATCGGCATGGGCAACACCGATACGCTCCTCTCCTCGTACGAGGGCGGCAACGGTCTCGGGTTCCGGCCGATCGCGGACTCCGACGCGCTCCAGCAGTGGGTCCGCATCCTGCGCCCCATCTGCGACGTCATCGTCGTCTCCAGCCACCTCGGCCTCGATAACGACGAGGGCCTCTCGCCGTCGCAGGTCGATGACCCGAACGCCGCGCTCCCGCTGACCGGCGTGGACGTGATCCTCGGCGGCCACCTCCACATCGTCACGAACCCGCCCAAGGTGCTCCCGAACGACGACGGCAGCGTCTACTGCAAGACCCACGATTGCCGCACGGTCCTCCAGCACTCCGGCGCCTTCGCGAAGTACGTCGGCCGCCTCGACCTGGTCGTCCACGTCGGCACGAACAATGGCGATCCGGAGACGCGCAGCCGCGTCACCTCGTTTGCGTATATCAACCAGCCCGTCGACTCGACGATCCCGGACGACCCGGACATCGCGAACCTCATGTGGCCGTACTCGGTGAAGCTGAACCAGGACATCGACCTCGCCGGCGTCTTCTCGTACGTCAGCTCCGGCGTGACCTCGGGCAGCGTGTTCAGCGTCGGCCGGAACGACAACACGGGCGGCGACTCGCAGCTCGGCAACCTGGTCGCGCGCTCGATGCAGACCCAGCAGGGCGTGGACGCGCAGTTCGCGCTGACGAACTCGCTCGGCATCCGCGACAACTTCTACGCGGGCCCGCTCACGAACGAGCAGATGTTCAACGTGTTCCCGTTCGAGAACTCGATCGTCGTCATCTATCTGTCCGGCAACGAGATCCAGGAGATGCTGGACTTCGTCGCGCGCAAGTCGGCGCAGCGCGGGTGCCGGTCGCAGGCGCAGGTGTCAGGCATCGCGTTCGACATGGTCTGCAGCGGCGTTTGTCCCGGCCTCGACCCGCTCACGGGGCTCACGGCCACCGCGTGCGCGAAGAACATCTACATCGGCGACAACTGCCGAGGTGCGAACCCCGATGGGCAGATCGACCCGACGAAGTGTGCACCGGTGATCACCACGGGTCTTTACCGCGCGGCCGTTAACGATTATATCGCGGCGGGCGGATCCGGTTTCACAGTGCTCAAGCGCAACTCCTCGCAGCAAAACACGGGCGTCTCGCTGCGCGCGGCGCTCACCGTCTACCTCAGCGGCCAGCCCGCGTCGTGCGACGGCATGCCCACCGACCAGATCACGGACACCTCGGACACCAAGCACACGCCCCAGCAAACGATCGCGCAGAACTGGGGCAAGATCTCGTGCCTCGGAACCAAGATCGAAGCGCACGACGGCCGCATCCGCCCGGTGTTCGAGTGAAAGGCAACGTCATGCGCATCAAGTCGCTTGTCGCCACGGTTCTCGGTCTCGGCGCGTGCAGCGCGGGCAGTACGGAGCCCGTCACCGGCACGCAATCGCTCCAGGTCGATCTGGTCTCGCCCTCGGACCCGGGGTCCGAGGCAGCGCGCCTCGCCGACTCGGCGCTCACGACCACGATCGACATCACGGCGCTCGATGCCAACGGCAACGTGGACACGTCCTTCAACAACGATCTCCAGGTCTACGAGCACTACCTCGGCACGCTCTCTCCGTACATCACGGCCACGCCGCTGCAGACCGTGCACATGAGCGCCGGCGTGGCGATGAACCAGACGATCACGCTCCCGCTGGCGTTCGGTCCGACGGAGATCTGGCTCGACGACGGTCAGGACACCACGCCGACGTTCGCGACCGGCACGACCACGACGCTGTGGTATCGCGATCCGTTCATCCGCGATATCCAGAAGCCTCGCGACGAGACCGCGCTGAGCGCGCTCGTCGCGTCGCCCCTGCAGAACAAGAACGTCTTGATCAACAGCACCCGCAACGGCGCCACCGGCAAGCTGGTCGTGACCTCGGTGTTTGCCCAGGGCTACACCCTCGCGGATGTCAATTGCCCGAGCGGCGCTGCCCCCTGCACGGCCGGGGACTACGACACGATCGAGGTCTTCTCGTTCTCCGCGGCCAAGGATAACAAGGGCAACCTCGTCCACGAGGGCGAGGTCATCGACGGCTTCGCGGGCGGGATCTCCGAGTTCGACGGGCTGACCGAGGTCGGCTTCCCCCAGACATTCGCCTCGGCGACGCCGACGGTCGACCCGTCCCTGGAGCCGCCGCCGGCGATCCTCGACGGGAGCTGGTTCACGAACATCATCATGTTCGAGCGCAACGAGGCCGGCGCGCTCCAGATCAACGGGGCGACCGTGTGTCCGCTCGATGCCGATTACGCGACGTACAAGCAGTGGAAGCTGTCCCTCGACGGTAACTGCAGCAACTCGAAGACGCTGGTCAACATCATCTCCGCGGGTGTGACCCAGCTCGATCCTACGAACTGCGTTGGCAAGATTCTGCCACGCGTCATCGGTATGCTCCGCCCCGTCAACATCGGCAGCTTCAACGTGTGGATCATCTACCCGCGGTCGCCGGCTGACTTTCAGCTCCCCTCAGGAGACGCGTTGTGCACACTTCCGTCCGCTTAGCTCTCGTCGCCGCCATCCTCGCCGCCCCCTTCGCCGCCCCGACCGTCGCGCACGCGCAGCCTGCCGACGCATCTGGTGAACCCAACAGCGGAAGCGCCTCGCCGCCCGGCCCGGCGCCGAACCCGCCCGAGACCAATGGCGACGAGGCTCGCATCCGCGAGATCGTCGACCGGGAGCTCGCCCGCGTCCTGACCGAGCGCGCCGCCAAGGACGCAGCCGAGAAGGCCGCGACCGAGAACGCGCAGCCGAGCGGCACGACCGGCGCCAAGGCCGGTGACATCCGCGGCCAGAGCGGCCTCTTCGATACGCGCATCGCGTTCACGATGACGAACGAGAACGTGCTCGTCCAGCCGGGCGAGACGATCCCGAGCGTCCCCGGCTGGCGCTTCGGCATCCCGAACTCGCTCGGCGTCCTGTTCTTCGATAACTACGACACGCGCTACAGCGGCTTCGAGACCCTGTCGCACGTGACGGCGTACCGGGACGTCAACGTCGGCCACATCGAGGCCGAAGCGGCGTTCGTCATGCGCATCAACGAGCTCTCGGGCACGAACATCGCGCTGTCGGACGACGGCTCGTACATTGTCCTGAGCGACTGGAAGGATCCGACGCACAAGGATCCGACTCGCATCAGCCTCACGGCCTTCCCGGTGTCGGCCGATCGCTTTCGGCTCGGCTACAGCTACCGCCTCTCCTGGGGTGGCGATCCCGAGTACAGCCGCACCAACGCGGCGACCCCGGGCGCGAAGCTGCAGTACGACACGAAGGGCGCCTACGCGTTCATCGGCGCGAAGAGCTCGGTCGTCCTGGACCGGGCCACGGCCGAGCAGCGATCGGCCCTCGCCGGTCTCGTCGGCGGCGGCTGGGACCCGACCGACATGGTCCGCCTCGAGTTCAACGGCGGGTACTTCGACCGCGGCTACAACGAGCTCGTCGACGTCAACCGCGAGCATGTCCAGCTGTTCGGCGGCTCGGTCCAGGCTTCGATCCACCACGGCATGCCGATCCGGTCGTCGGTCGACTACCGCCTCTACAAGTACAACGGCGAGCAGATCGCCGGCCTGTTCGCACCGGAGACCTACCCGGGCGGCCTCGCCTGGATCGCCCAGTCCGAGTTCACGGTCCTCGGCCAGACCCTGAAGGATCCGGACAAGACCGGCGCCACCAAGATCCAGGTCGGCAAGGCGGGTGACCTGAACATCCGCGTCAAGAAGGACCGGATCCGCCTCCGGGCCGACATCAGCTACCGCGATCTCGCGTTCATCCTCCACTCCGTCCCGAGCCTCCCGACCTACGAGGACTTTCCGACCGAGTACAAGACCAGCGCGGACCTGTTCGCGGCGGTCGGTGCTGACAAGAACTGGGGCGACTGGCTGACCCTCGGCGTGATCGTCGGCATCGACAAGCCCGCCACCCTGACCTCGCCGACCGGCATCCCGGGCGCGACGAACGGCGCGGGGGGCCAGTCCACGGAGGTCATTCGCAACAACAACATCGACACGATCATCACGATCCTGCCGCCCGGCGAGAAGGTCGTCCCGCAGTTCGCCCTCAAGGCGAACGCGAAGGTCGACTTCGCGAAGCTCTACAGCGCGCTCATCGAAGTTTTTTACAGCTACGACGGCAACACCACCCGGTACGAGCGGGTGGGCTGTGCGACCGGCCAGAGCTGCCCGGATGCGCCGCTCCAATACGTGTTCGGCAACTTCAATCAGCTCGGCATCAACGTCACGCTGCAAGCCCGGTTCTAGACCGAGCGGGGAATCGGGCGCCACGCCGCAACGCCCGCCGAGAGGGCCGCCGAGAAGAGTCTCTTCTCCGCGGCCCTCTTGGCGTTTTGCTAGTCTGGCGACCCAATCTGGCCGACGTTATAACGTGAGATAGCTCACAGCGGATTTAGGTCCAACGCTCGGTCGATCGCCGGAGGTCGTGGGGTAGGCTTCCTGTCCCGTGACGGAAGACCGCCCAGGAATCGTGAGCCGAGCCGTCGCGGCGGTGCGCGCTGGGGTCTCCGGTCTGGGCTCCGGGTTCGCGGCCTTGCTCGCCTCGATCGTCAATGGAATCAGGGGCCTCGTGCCCATCGTGGTGCTCGGTTGTCAGGGCGGCGAGGTCGCCAGCACGATGCCCGACCCACCGGTCCAGACCGTCACCCAGCAGGCGCCGGCCGATGGCGGCGTGGAGTCGGACGGCGGGCCCCGGCCGCTCGGCTCGTTCACGATCACCTTCTACTACGTGATCGGCGAAGACGAGGTCGGACCCAAGAAGCTGCCGGGCGTGGCGCTCGCGAAGCCGGTGCCGGCCAACGACAATCAGCTCGGTATGGCGGCCGACGGGGCGGCGCCCGACCCGGCGCCCACCGCGGATCCGGACGGCGACCTCGCCGCGATCACGCCGCCGGACAACGTCACCCTGTTCACGGACGAGTGTCATCCGATCGCTGACGTCGCCCCGGCCTTCGCGTCGGAGCTCAAGATCCAGGGGACGGGCAAGCTGCGCGATGGCCGCGTCCTCAACATCTCCGGCAACTGCCGGTGCGAGACGTCCCCCTGCTACAGCGTGACCGCCAATCAGTGGGGCACGGCCGGGACCGGTCGCCCGCTCCAGCCGTTCCGGACGGTCGCCGTCGACCCGAAGGTCGTGAAGCTCGGGACCCTGCTCTACGTCCCGCTGCTCGAAGGTCGGACCATGCCCGGTCGCGCGCCGTGGGGCGGCTACGTTCACGACGGCTGCGTGGTGGCGGACGACACCGGCGGCGGCATCGACGGCAACCAGCTCGACTTGTTCGTCGGCCGGAAGGCCTACTTCCTGGGCCTCTCGGGATCCGAGGGCAGCCATAGCTGGGCACGCCACGTGCCGGTGTTCGACGGCAGCGGGATCTGCACGCGCAAGGGGCGCGAGGTCGGCCGCAAAGCGGCGGCGATCTAGCTCGCGGAGCCGGCGGCGGCGGGTGCGGCGGGGGCGGGCGTCGGAGCGGCCGGTGGGGCCGGCGCGGCGACCGGTTGGAACGCGGGGGCCGGCGGCGGCGTCAGCGCGTGGATCGTCTGCTTCGGCTTGTTGTCGTCGTCCGGGGTCGTGGAGATGGTCGCGATGAAGCCGACCAGGCCGGCCAGGATCAGCACCACGCCGACGTCGCCGTAGAACGACGCGCTGCTCTTGCAGCCCGAGTCGGGCTCACCCGGCGTCGACTCCGTGCAGTCGGCGGTCGAGTTCGTGAGCGCCTCCATGATGATGCCCGTCGCGAGGAACCCGCCCTCGGTCAGCTTCGCGATCGTGCGTTGCTTGGGGTTATCCGGGAAACAGCTGGCCTGGGCAGAGACCAGGGACAGCGTGACGGCCAGCGCGACTGCTCGCATGGCCGCAGTTGTATCACCACATCCCGCGGGCCGACTCGCGCGGCCACTGGCTTACCGTGGCAGGAGGGTCGCGCCAGTGATGCGGCGATCACGCCGCTGCGCAAAGGCGACCGCGCCGACGTCGTGCCACGCCGGGTCGACCGCCACCGTCACCGAGCCGGTCTGACCGGCGGCGGCGACGCGGTCGAGCCGGCGGACCACGCGGGCGCTGCCGAGCGTCTCGCCGGCGTTCTCGCCGCGCGGCACCTCGGTGCGGGTGTCGTGTTCCCAGACGGCGACCACGATGTCCGCGTCTGCGGGCGCGGTCGCGGTCACGACGACCTTGTCGGGGGCCCAGCGCGCGGAAGCGGTGACGGGCCGCTGCGGCGCGGCGTCCGCGATGGCGCGCTCCACGTTGGCGGCCTGCGAGCCGACCAGGCCGGTCGCGCCGGCGACCACGAGCTCCGGGGTGTAGACGCGGTTGTCGCCCAGCGCGTCGGAGTACTGGTGCTGACGCTCGGTCCAGGCGGGGAGCGAGAACGGGTCGGCCCAGCCGAGGTCGTTCCAGTAGTCGACGTGGAAGGAGAGCGGGATGACCGCGCGACCGTTCGTGCCGCCGTCGCGGGCGATCCTGGCCAGCAGCCGGTCGGCCGGCGGGCAGGAGCTGCAGCCCTGCGACGTGAACAGCTCGACCACGAGCGGGGCCTCGCCGGCGCTGGCCCAGATCGGCGCGGCCGGGGAGGTCTCGGGGCCAGCGTCAGCGTAGGAGCAAGCGCCGAGCGCGAGCGAACCGAGCAGGGCGGGCAGGAATCGGGGCATGTCTCACCTACGGCCGCGGCCGGCCGGGGTTACGCGCCCTGGGGGTTGCCTGGGGGGGGGCCTAGAAGTCGCGCAGCGCGCGGACGAGCTCGTCGCGGACGATGTCCGCGAGGCGCGCGCCGCCAGGGGCGATCGTCGGCACGGAGGAGTGCGGCGCGGGAGCGCAGGCAACCACCGGGCGCGCCGCGTCGCTGGCTCCGGGGGCCGCTCCCGGCAGCTTGCTCTCGATCTCGACGGCGCGGTCGGCGGCCCGGCCGAGCCCGGCCTTTGCGCGGGCGGCGAGCAGCGGACCGAGCGCGCCCGCCGGCAGCGGCTGGACGCCGCCGAGCGGCTGGGCCGCGAGCGCGATCTTCGCCAGGTGCTCCACGAGCTCGAGCCGCAGGAACGCCTGCTCGGGATCGGCGCCCCAGGCGAGGACGCCGTGGTTGCCGAGGAGGACCGCGTCGACCAGCTCGCACCACGGGGCGAGGGCCGCGCGCGCCGCGTCGCCGGGCGGAGCGTACGGCAGCTTCGGGATGCGCGGGCCGATCGACACGACCGCCTCGGCGATGAACGGAACCTCGATCGGGTTGCCGCCGCGCGCGCACGCGATGGCCGTGGCCGCGGGCGGGTGGGCGTGGATCACGCAGCCGACGTCGGGGCGTCGCTCGTAGACGGCCAGGTGGAGCCCGATCTCCCCGAACACCTTGCCGCGGCCGACGACCGCGCCCTTGGGATCGAGCTCGACGAGGTCGCGCTCGCCGATCTTCCGCTTCGAAGTTGCTGTCGGCGTCGCCAGGTAGCGGGCGCCGTCCCGCGCCGACGCGTTGCCATCATGGTTGGCGACCCAGCCGGCGGCGTGGAGGTGCTGCGCGATCGCCGCGAGCTCGTGGCGCAGGCTCACGTGCGGGCCTCGGCCTCTACGTGATCGACGATGCCGACGATCATCGAGCGGATCGGGACCTGGTCCCCCATCTTGAGGATCTGGCGGACGCCGTTGCCCTCGGTCAGCACGAGGACCGTGTCGCCGACGCCGGCCTGCACCGTATCGATCGCGACGAAGCTCGCCCCGGCATCCTCGCCGCGCTCGTCCACCGGCTGCACGACGAACAGCGGGCGCCCCGCGAACGCCGGGTGCTTGACCGTCGACCACATCGGGCCGACGACGCGACAGGCCTTCACGCGCGCGCCTGTTTCGGCGGCACGTCGAGCCCGTCCACGATGCCGACGATGGCGGCATCCACGGGCACGAAGAACGGATCGAGCGCCAGCGCGGCCTCGCGCGAGCCGACCAGATAGACGTGGTCGCCGACGCCGGCCTGGACGGTGTCGACCGCGGCCTGGACATCGCCGACGGCGGCGCCGTACTCGTCGACCGGCTGGACGAGCAGGAGCTTCTTGCCCTCGAGGCCGGCGGCCTTCCGCGCGGCGACGATCGTCCCGGTCACGATGCCCAGATACACGCCGCGAGGGTACGGCGCGGGGCCGGACCGGTCAACCCGCGCTGGGCTCGGGCGCGCCGGCGAGCGGGGCGGCGGGGCCGTGCTCGGGCTCGAGATCCGCCGCGGCCGAGGTGTCGCCGGCGACGGGGCCCTCGAGGCGCCGGTACAGCGAGCGCCGGTCGATGCCGAGGATCTTCGCGGCGCGGGTCTTGTTGCCGCTGACCGCGCCGAGCACGCGGCGGACGTAGCGGCCGCCGAGCTCGTCGAGCGTGATGAGCTCCGCCGGCGACTCGAGCGCCACCACCATGTGCTGCGCGTCCTGCTCGCGGAGCTTGGCCGGGAGGTCCTCGATCGTGATGGCGTCGAGGCGGCACAGCGCGATCGCGCGCTCCATGCAGTTCTCGAGCTCGCGCACGTTACCGGGCCAGTCGTAGTCCGCGAGCAGGCGAGCCGCCGGCACCGTGATGCCGCGCACCGGCTTGCCGAGACGCGCGGCGGCGCGGTCGAGGAAGAACTGCGCGAGGAGGAGCACGTCACCGGCGCGGTCGCGGAGCGGCGGCACCGCGATCGGCACCACGTTGATCCGGTAGAACAGGTCCTCGCGGAAGCGCTTCGCCTCGACCTCGGCCTCGAGGTCGCGGTTCGTGGCCGTGACGACGCGCGCCTTCACCGCGATCTCCACGTCATCTCCGACGGGGCGCACCTTGCGCTCCTGCAGCACTCGCAGGAGCTTCACCTGCATCTCGATCGGCATCTCGCCGACCTCGTCGAGGAAGATCGTGCCCGCGCCCGCCTGCACGAACAGGCCCTGGCGGGCGAACTTGGCGTCGGTGAACGCGCCGCGTGCGTGGCCGAAGAGCTCGCTCTCGAGGAGCGGAGCCGGCATCGCGGCGCAGTTGATGGCGATGAACGGCTCGTTGGCGCGCGGCGACTGGTCGTGGAGCGCGCGCGCGACGAGCTCCTTGCCGGTGCCGGACTCGCCGGTGATGAGCACGGACGCATCGCTGCCCGCGACGCGCGAGATCATCTCGATCGTCTCGCGGATCGCCGGGCTCGTCCCCGCGATACCGCCCTGCGGCGCCCGCTTGCGCTCGTCGCGCAGGCGGGTGACCTCGCGCTTGACCGACAGATGCTCGACGGCGCGCGCGACCGCGATGGCGAGGACGTCCGCCTTCACCGGCTTGGTGATGAAGTCGTACGCGCCGGCGCGGATCGCCGCGACCGCGGAGTCGAGCGCGCTCTCGCCCGTGATCACGATCGTCAGCAGGTCCGGGAAGCGATCGCGCAGCTGCTGGCACAGCTCGATGCCCGTCATGTCCGGCATGCGCACGTCGGTGATCACGACGTCGGCCGCGATCGACCGGAGCCGGTCGAGGCAGCCTTTGGCCGAGTGCGACACCTCGACGTCGTAACCGTGCTTCTTGAGCGCGGCGCGCATCAACTCGGCGGTATCGACGTCGTCGTCGACGATGTGAAGCGTTGCGTTCAAGGGGCCTCTTCGGGGGACGCCCCGCGGGCGCATCTTGCCACGGGGCGTATGCTGCGCGGATGGGCAACCGCACCGAACCGCACCGTGCGGCAGCGCCCATTCGCACGTTGCTGGCCCTCGCCATGCCGATGGTGCTGGCGCGCGCGACGCAGTCCGTCATCACGTTTGCCGATGCGCTGCAGGTGAAGCACCTCGGCTCGGGCGCGCTCGCGGCCACCGCGACGGGCGGCCTGAACGTGATGGGCTTCGTCATCTTGCCGATGGGCATGGTGTTCATCGTCCAGAGCTTCGTCTCGCAGCTCGTGGGGCGCGGCGAGCGCGCGGCGACGCGGCGGTTCGCCTGGTACGGGCTCGGGATCGCGGCGGTCGCGGCGGTGGTCAGCATCGCGCTCATCCCGGCGCTCGAGCCCGTGCTCGGGCTCACGGGCTATTCACCCGGCGTCCGCGACGAGATGGCGCAGTACATGGCGATCCGGCTCCTGTCGGTCGGCGCGATCGTCGGCGTGGAGGCGCTGGGCAACTGGTACGGCGGGCTCGGCAATACGTGGATGCAGATGATGGCCGGCGTCGTGACGATGGTCATCGCCGTGTTCTGCAACTGGCTGCTGATCGACGGGCACCTCGGCGCGCCGGCGCTCGGCGTCGCGGGCGCGGCCTGGGCGAGCACGATCGCGAGCTGGTTCGGCTTCGCGATCATCGCGCTCGGCTTCGCGCGCGGCTGGGGCGGCGCGACCGCGGCGGAGGGCGGGCCGCTCGCGTGGTCGGAGCTGCGGCGCGTGATCCGGTTCGGCCTGCCGAACGGGCTCAACTGGTTCCTCGAGTTCGCCGCGTTCCAGCTGTTCATCAACGGCGTGCTCGCGAGCCTCGGCGACGACACGGTGGCGGCCTTGAACGCCGTGCTGGCCGTCAACTCGATCTCGTTCATGCCGGCGTTCGGGCTCGCGTCGGCGGGCGCGATCCTGGCGGGGCAGGCGATCGGCCGCGGCGAGCGGGAGGCGGTGTGGGCGCAGGTGAAGGCCACGCTCCTCTGCACGATGGTGTGGATGGGGGCGATCGGCCTCGTCGACGTCGCGGCGCCGCACGCGGTGCTGTCGCTGTTCGAGGAGCCCGGCAAGTCGGGGCAGCTCGTCGCGATCGGCACCACGATGCTCGCGATCAGCGCGGCGTGGCAGCTGTTCGACGCGGTCAACATGACCTTCGCCGAGACGCTGCGCGCCGCGGGCGACACGACGTGGACGGCCGGCGCGCGCCTCGTGCTCGCCTGGTTCGTGTTCACGCCGGCTGCCTTCGCGGTGGTGCGCTGGACGACGTCGGGGGCCGTCGGCGCGATGATTTGCCTGGTCGTGTACCTCGGCATCCTCGCGACCGCGCTCGCGTTGCGGTTCCGGACCGGCCGGTGGAAGGCGATCCACCTGATCGAGCCGAAGCTGGTCTGAGACTGCGTCTTCGCGGGCGATCCCGACCGGACAGGCGCCGGCGGCG
>JANXOM010000099.1 GCA_025353585.1 Deltaproteobacteria bacterium | reverse complement strand
GCTCACAGGGTCGCTCAAAATGAGGTGACAACGAAGATCGGTCATGCGATCGATCTCCGTGATCGCACCCGCGCGCCCTGCTGGGTTCCGCCGCCGCAGTCCGACGCCAAAGGATCCGCGCCCGCGATTTCGCGCGTCACGCGTGATGCAAGTGGACGCGTTGCTGGGACTGCTAGACGAGCAGGTGCCGCAGGATCACGTCTGTCGCGCCATCGCTGAGATCGTCGAGCAGATCGACACGGCGACGCTCGAGCAGCGCTTTTCCTCGCTGGGGCGGCGCGGCTTTCATCCCAAGCACACGCTTGCGGTCTGGGTCTACGGCAGTTTGATCGGCCTCCATGAGGCGTCGAAGCTCGCCCGCGCGTGTCGGACGGATGCCGCACTCCAGTGGTTGTGCGGCGGGGGGAAGCCATCTGCAGCGACGTTGAAGCGGCGGCGCGCGGACCACGCCGGATTCTTCGAGGCCGCGGTCGCGCAGACCGTTGCGCTGGGGCACACGGCGGGCTTGGTCGACGTGGAAGCGCTCGCCGTCGACAGCGTGCGGATCCGCGCCCACGCGTCGACCAAAGCGGCGCGCACGGTCGTTCGTTCGACGAAGCGGCTCGCGGAGCTCGGGCAGATCGATCCGACGACGCTCACCGAGGAGGAGCGCGCCAAACACGCGGCCAAAGTTGTGAAGCATCAAGACGCACTCGCAATGTGCAAGACGCTCGGTCGCTCGAACGTCGTCCTGACCAATCCCGCCGCCGGCCTGCTGAAGTTTCCAACCGGCGCGAGTGCACCCGGGCATCGCGTGACCGCGGTCGCGAGCGGCGTGAAGTCACGGTTCGTCATCGGCGTCCTCGTGGATGCTGATGGTCATGACTACGGCAAACTCGACCCCGCGATGACGAAGGCCAAGGCCGTCCTCGATCAGCTCGGCCTGCGCGGCGCGCAGCAACTGGTGGTCGCGGCTGACGCCGGATACGCGTCTGCGACAGATCTGGCGTTTGCAGCGGCGAACCGCGACTGGCTCGACGTCCTCGTCGCCGTGCCGGAGCTCACCAAGAACGACGGTGACCATTTCGGCCGCGCTGCCTTTACACTCCACGACGACGGCCGAGCGACGTGTCCCGCTGGGCGTGACATGAACGGGCCGTACGCCCACCGCGATGGTCGCACCCTGTGGCGCGGCATTGGCTGCGGAACCTGCGCCCTCAAGCCGCAATGCGTTCAGGGTAAGTCGCGGGCGCTGGCCGTCGACGTGCCAGCCGAGCGCCTGCGCACCGCCATGCGCGCACGGCTTGCGACGACGCTCGGGCGAAAACGCTACAACCAGCGCATCGCCACGATCGAGCCCGTCTTTGCCTATATCGAGTCGGTGATGGCATTTCGACGTGCGTCCTCGAGGAAGCCATCGACGGTCGTTGCGGAGATCCTGCTCAAGGTCCTCGCCTACAACATCGACCGTCTCGTTCGCGCGGCGCGCACGGCGACGGCGCTTTTGTGTGCCTTTTTCTGGATCGACCCGGATGGCACCTTTGGGCCGCTCGCCTCGCCGCCGCTTGTTCCGATCGACCCTGTCAGGGACGACGTCGCCCACTCGCCGCGTACCGAGCCGAGGTCAGCGCTTACAGGCGCTGATCGCGCCGGGACCGTTGCCCTGTTCGAGGACGGCCACGGCGCACGCCCCGTCGACGTGGCGGCAATTCACCAGCGCGCCGGGACCGAACCCGTGCTGGATCACGGCGACGGCGCAGCGCGCGGTCACGCCGCGGCAGTTCTCGACGGCGCCGGGACCGAAGTTCGCGTTCAGCACGGCCTCGGCGCAACGCGGCTCGGCTCCCTGGCAGGACCGCGCGGCCCCGGGACCGAAGCCTTTCTGCGCGACGAGCACGCGGCAGTCGGGGACCCGCGCCGGCGGCGGCATAGGCGTCGCGACGACCACGCAAGCGTCGCCGTTCCAGCCGGTACCCACCGGACACGTGCACTGCGTGCCGTCCCATGTCGCGCCCTCGGGACACGCCGGGGACGCGGCGGCAGCCGGCGGCGGGTCGGCCACGGGCGCCGGCGTCGGGGCCGAGCAGCTCGCCGGCCAGATGCCCGGCATCACTCCGCAGTCACCTTGGCCGATGTCTGCCGCGCACTGATTGACCTGGCCCATGTTGAACGCAGACAGGTCCGCCGGCGAGCTCGTCCCGATGCATCCGACGTACGCCTGCGAGCAGGCGTCCTGCGATGCCGAACAACGCGCACAGTAAGCGGCCTGGCCGGCCTTGCAGAGCTGCTCCATGTTGGCCGGCTGCGCGTCTGCCTGCTGCTGTCGTTGCGCCGCCTGTTGCGCTTCCCAGTCGCGATTCATCTGCGCACAGGCCGCGATCGCTGCGAGCGCGACGACCGGCACCACCGTGAAGGCTTTCATGCCACGAATTTTGCGCGGCGCGAGCGCCGTGTCAATCGCCCCGCTGTCGATGGCTCATCCAACGCGAGACCGGCGGGCCCGCGCGCCGCAGGTACTGTGGTAGATCCGAGTAGTCATGCAGCACAGTCATGTTCTCGCGTTCAGCCTCCTCGTCGTCGCGACTGCCTGCGGCGGGACTTCGAAGCCGGCTCCAGCGCCGTCGTCAAAGTCCGCTGCGCCGGCCGGTGACGCGTGCCAGTCGGCTGGCGGAACCTGCGTCCCGATGACGGCGCAGGTCGCGTGCGGCAGCGAGCCGGTCGGCTTGTGTCCGACGGATCAGGTCTGCTGCGTGGCTAAGTAACCTCGCCGCGCCCGGTCCCTACGTCTCGATCTCGTAGTCCTTGAGCTTCTTGTACAAGGTCGAGCGGTCGATCTCGAGGATCTGCGCGGCCTGCGCCTTGTTGCCGTGCGTCGCGGCGAGCGCGGCCAGGATGCCCTCCTTCTCCAGCTCGCGCAGCGACCGCGCAACGGGCGGCGCCACCGGGGCCACGATCACGGGCGCGGCGACGGGCGCCGGCGGCAGCTCGATGATCACGGCCGAATTCGCCGCCGCCGCGGCCGTGGCCGCCGCGGCCGCCGCGCCCAGCGAGCCGATCTGCGGCGTCGGCGCCGTCAGCTGCGCGCTGATCCGCCGCACCGGCACGTAGCCCGGGCCGACCGCCACCACCGCCGCGCCCGCCACCGCCGGCGGCAGATCCGCCGGCATCAGCAGCTCGCGATCCCCGAGCACCACCGCTCGCTCCACGGCGTTGCGTAGCTCGCGCACGTTGCCCGGCCACGGATACCGCTGCATCAGCGTCATCGCCTCGGCCGAGAAGCCGGTGATCCGCCGCGCCGCGCTGCCGCGAAACCGCGCCAGGAAGTGCTCGGCCAGCACGGGCACGTCGTCGAGCCGGTCGCGCAGCGGCGGCACGTCGACGTGGATCACGCTCAGCCGGTAGTACAGATCCTCCCGGAACGTCCCGCGCCGGGCCATGTCCGCGAGGTCGCGGTTCGTCGCCGCCACCACGCGCACGTCGACCTCGATCGCTCGCTGTCCGCCGACGCGCTCGAAGCGCCGCTCCTCGAGCACGCGCAGGAACTTCGTCTGCAGCGCGAGCGGGAGCTCGCCGATCTCGTCGAGGAACAGCGTCCCGCGGTCGGCCATCTCGAAGCGCCCGGCCTTGCGATCCGTCGCGCCCGTGAACGCGCCCTTCTCGTGCCCGAACAGCTCGCTCTCGATCAGCGACTCCGTCAGCGCGGCGCAGTTGACGGCCACGCACGGGCCCTTCGCGCGCCGGCTCGCCCGGTGGATCGCGCGCGCCACCATCTCCTTGCCGCTGCCGGACTCGCCGCCGAGCAGCACGGTCGCCTCGCTCGGGGCCACGCGCGCCACGAACGCGAGCACGCCCGCCGCCGCCGCGCTCTTGCCGATGAACTCGCCGCTCGCGCTCCCCGAGCCGAGCAATTGCTCCTCGAGCGCGTCGGCGCGCCGCGAGAGCTGCTCGCGCGCGTCCGCCCCGACCCACGCCGCCGCCGCGAGGTGCGCCACGCAGCCCGCGGCCAGCGCGTCCGTCTGGTCCCACGGCGCGCCCTTGCGGTCGATCCACAAGACCGCGACGACCTCGTCGCCCGCGCCGTGGATCGGCGCCGCCAGCACCGCGCGCGCGCCGGTCTCCGCGATCACGTGCGTGCCGGCGATGACCTTGTCCATCAGCTCGAGCGGCACCTGCAGCTGCGTCGTCTCGCCGGCCGCGACCGCCGCCGCGAGCGGCGCGCCGCGCTTGCCCGCCGCGAGCACGAACGCGCGGTGCGCC